>CAYTLI010000328.1:0-2514 GCA_964438455.1 uncultured Pseudohongiella sp. | reverse complement strand
AACACCTGCGTGACACAATAAGAACTTACGAGACCGATCATGCAAACTATAAAAGCGAAAACTTTCCTGCAGTCTGCCTGTGCAATCCTTGTTGCACTTACCTGTGCAAGTACAGTGGCACAACCTAATCCCTACCAGGCCATCTATCACTGGGGCACTCTGCCTGGTGACCGGCCCATGGGTATAGTGACCGGTGTGCATCCTGATCCCGACGGCGAACATCTGTGGATCGTGGAGAGATGTGGTGCCAATCAGTGCGCCGGTTCCGACCTGGATCCAATCCACAAGCTGGATATGGAAGGCAACACAGTGGCCAGCATCGGCTCGGGCCTGTTTGCCTGGCCCCACGGATTCGATATCGATGCTGAGGGTAATCTGTGGGTGACCGAAGGTGCACCCGACGGGGATGCTCGCGGCAGACCCGGCATGGAGCGTGGCATGGGCCATCAGGTCATCAAGCTTGACCAGGACGGCAATGTGCTCATGCGCCTCGGTGAAGCGGGGGTGCCGGGCGACGATGCCGTGCACTTTAATGGTCCCGCGGCCGTGCTTGCGGCACCGAACGGTGAAGTGTGGATCGCTGATGGCCATCGCGGTGGCAATAACCGCATCATGAAGTTTTCTGCCGATGGCGAGTTTATTTTGCAGCTCGGCGGTGGCGTCGATTCCATTTCCCGGGAGAGTGCGCGCTTCAATGATCCTCATGATCTGAAGATGGATTCACAGGGTCGTTTGTTTGTTGCAGACAGAGGCAACAACAGAATTCAGATTTTCGATCAACAGGGAGAGCTGTTGGACATCTGGACACAATTTGGACGTCCCAGTGGTCTCTGGATCGATGACAATGATGTTCTCTATGCCGCTGATGGCATGTCTGGTGAGCAATGGAACCGGGGCTGGGAACGCGGCATTCGTATCGGCGATGCCCACACTGGTTATGTGACCGAATTTATTCCTGATTATGAAATACAGAATGGTAGCGGCATCGAGTTTCTCGCTGCCGACAGCGACGGCAATATCTACGCTGGCCAGGTTGGTCGTCAGCGCTTCGAAAAATATGTGCGAGTGAGACCGTAAGTAGTCTCTCATTGTATGAGTGAGTATTTGAGCTGCCAATGAGTTTTATTCCGGGTCTTCTCGCGGGCAAGCGCGCCATTGTCACCGGCGGTGCCACGGGCATCGGCGCAGCCATTGTCAGCAAGTTGGGCGAGTTGGGTGCCCAGGTTGGTATCGTTAGCCGCAAGGAAGAGAGCTTGCAGGCGGCAGTCGCGGCGTTCAGGCAGCAGGCTGGTATCGACGTGAACTATCGTGTCGGTGATGTTCGCCAGGAAGAACTGATCAAAGCTGCTATCGATGAGCTGGCGCAGGAGATGGGTGGCCTCGATATCCTGGTGTGCAATGCCGCGGGTAATTTTATCTGTCCGACAGAAGAACTTTCCGCCAACGGCTGGCGCACGGTGATCGACATCGATCTTAACGGTACGTTTCACTGCTGTCAGGCGGCTTTGCCTTATCTGAAGCAGGCTGAAGATGGTGGCCGGATCATTTCTATCAGCACCACTCATGCGAATTCAGGTTGGCCGCTCGCCGCCCATGCCGGAGCGGCCAAGGCTGGCATCCAGAACCTGATGAAGAGCCTGGCCAGTGAGTGGGGCCAGTATGGCATTCGTGCCAACTGGGTTTCTCCAGGGCCGATCGAGGGCACAGAAGGAGTGGATCGCCTGATCATTGCCCAGGGTCGAGCGGAAGAAGTATTACAAAAGATTCCACTTGGCGCTTTTGGTCAAGGTGAGGATATCGCCAACGCGATTGTGTATCTCGCTTCGGAAACGGGCAAGTATGTTTCCGGCACAGAGATTGCGGTTGATGGTGCGGCCCAATGGGCTCAGTGAAGTTGGCTAAACAAGCCAGAATCAATTCAATAGATATTCGTTAATGACAATTGGCAGTAATTAAGAAAAGGGGTTTAGTATGAAAAGCATGAAACAAATGGGATTAATCGCAGCTGTAGGTTCCCTTGCGGTATTCGGCTTCGGAGTTGCCAGCGCGCAGTCATCTGCAGATCTGGTGGCCGCCGCATTGAATCACAGTGATCGTCCTGCCGAGGATGCCGGCGACGATGCCCGTAGAATGCCAATCGAAGTATTGTCCTTCGCCGGCATAGAAGCCGGGATGGATGTGTATGAGATGGAAGCCGGCGGTGGCTGGTATACCGAGATTATCGCGCGTACCGTGGGTAATGGTGGCAGCGTCACCATGCAGAATCCGGCGGCCTTCGAAAGCTTCACCGGTGATGCTGATAACAATCGCGCCGCCAGTCTGTCCAACGCTACCCTGGACACAACCAATTTCGACGACCTGAATGCAGCCAGCGGCTCCATGGACCTGGTGACCTGGATTCTCGGTCCTCACGAGTTGTGGTTCTTCCCGGGCGACACTTCGCTGGGTGATCCCGATGCAACCTTTGCCGAGATCGCGCGCATCCTCAAGCCTGGCGGTCGCTTTCTCGCCGTG
>CAYTLI010000327.1:0-2520 GCA_964438455.1 uncultured Pseudohongiella sp. | reverse complement strand
GTATCGTCTGTGTGAACCACCCAGCACTTTAATACACATCACGCGTCTTGCGCCGCTGTTGTCGGCGACATCCAAATATGACTGCACTTGAATCATCGATTCGCTCCATCTAGCACCCAATCAGTGGGTGCAGACCATTCACTTCAATATCTCTTAAACCTGGGTCGCTCTTTCGTCGATCGAAACGAGGGACCAGGACTTATTCTTGGAAATCGGGCGCACTTCCTTGATAGTGACTGCATCACCTATCAGGCACTCATTGTTGGCGTCATGAGCCTGAATCTTGGTAGATCGCTTAATGATCTTGCCGTAGACAGGGTGCTTTACCCGACGCTCGACCAAAACAACAATGGACTTGTCCATCTTGTTGCTGACGACTCTGCCGGACGCCGTGCGTGCCAGTGTTTCCTGACCGCTTTGAATTTCACTCTCCGCCATGATTACCCTTCACTCTTCTGTTTCTCGGTGATAATCGTCTTGATGCGTGCAATATCACTCTTCACGCCACCAATTAAATGCACCTGGCCGAGCTGACCAGTTGTATTCTGCATGCGGTAGTTAAACTGATCCTTATAGAGCTCCTGCAGTTGTGCCTGCAGTTCGTCTACTGATTTCTCTCTTAACTCACTCGCTTTCATCACATCACCGTTCGCTTTACGAAAGTGGTATCGAATGGCAGCTTGGCTGAAGCAAGAGTAAATGCTTCGCGTGCCAGCTCTTCATCGACACCTTCAATTTCAAACATGATTCGACCCGGCTGAATCTGGGCAACCCAATATTCAACCGAACCTTTACCTTTACCCTGGCGCACTTCCAGAGGCTTTTGAGTAATGGGCTTGTCTGGGAAAACACGAATCCAGATTTTCGCGCCGCGCTTCACCTTACGAGTCATGGCACGACGTGCCGCCTCGATCTGACGCGCGGTCAGGCGACCACGGGAAACAGCCTTCAGGCCGAATTCGCCGAAATCAACCGAACTACCACGATGAGACAGACCGCGATTACGGCCTTTCATCATCTTGCGAAATTTTGTGCGCTTAGGTTGTAACACTTTCTAATTCCTCAAACTCTAGTTCGCTGTAGCCTGTTTCGTTGGCACGATAGCTTCGTCCAGATCCAGGATCTCACCCTTGAAGATCCACACTTTCACACCAATGATGCCGTAGGTGGTGCTCGCTTCTGAGGTGGCATAGTCGATATCTGCGCGTAGGGTATGCAGAGGCACCCGGCCTTCGCGATACCATTCCGAGCGAGCAATCTCTGCTCCACCGAGTCGTCCACCAACTTGCACCTTGATGCCTTCTGCACCCTGACGCATAGCGTTCTGTACCGCGCGCTTCATAGCACGACGAAACATCACACGTCTTTCCAGCTGCTGGGCAACACTGTCCGCTACCAGCTGGGCATCGAGATCAGGCTTACGGACCTCTTCAATATTGATCTGTACGGGTACGCCCATCTTCTGCGACAGCACACCACGCAGCGCTTCCACGTCTTCACCCTTCTTGCCAATCACAATACCGGGTCGCGCGGTATAGATTGTCAGCTTGGCAGTCTGTGCTGGACGCTCAATATCAACTCGGGATACTGAAGCATTGGCCAATCGCTTCTTGACGAAGTCTCTAACCTGCAAGTCGTTCAACAGGTTGTCTGCGTATTCCTTGCCTTCGGCAAACCACGTAGAGGTATGTCTCTTTACAATGCCGAGGCGAATGCCAGTTGGATGTACTTTTTGACCCATAATTTATTCCTAGCTATCTGCGACCGTGATAGTGATATGGCAAGAACGCTTCAGAATGCGATCAGCGCGACCTTTCGCCCTGGGCATAATGCGCTTCATAGTCATACCTTCATCAACACAAATGGTTGCTATTTTCAGCTCATCCACGTCTGCGCCTTCGTTGTGCTCTGCGTTTGCAATCGCGGAATTCAAAACCTTCTTGATGATGCCTGCACCCTTCTTGGTACTGTAACTAAGCATCTCAAGTGCCTCTTCAACACCCTTGCCCCGAATCTGGTCAGCAACCAGACGAGCTTTCTGAGCCGACAGGCGAGCGCCTTTTAATCTTGCTGAAACTTGCATCTTTAACTCCTAGCGCGCCTTCTTGTCCGCAGCGTGGCCACGATAAGTACGCGTTTGAGCGAACTCACCCAACTTGTGACCAACCATGTCCTCGTTAATAAACACAGGGACATGCTGACGACCGTTATGCACGGCAATGGTCAGTCCAATCATCTCCGGAGAGATCATGGAACGACGGGACCAGGTCTTGATCGGTCGCTTGTCATTGTTCTCAACAGCAGTCTGTACTTTCTTCATCAGATGAAGATCAAGAAACGGACCTTTTTTAAGTGAACGTGGCACGAATAAATTCCTCTATCACTTGCCTCAGCGGCTTGATTTCCTGCGCCGGACAATCATCTTGTCTGTACGCTTGTTAGGTCTTGTCTTGTATCCTTTTGTAGGTGTTCCTCAGGGAGAAACCGGATCGCGACCACCTGAAGTACGACCTTCACCAC
>CAYTLI010000326.1:0-2525 GCA_964438455.1 uncultured Pseudohongiella sp. | reverse complement strand
AGGACCTTGTTTACATGAACCAGCCCGGAGCGATTACCTTTAGGCAGGTCAATCTGGGTAATGTCGCCAGTGATCACCGCTGTTGATCCGAATCCAATTCTGGTCAGGAACATCTTCATCTGTGCCGAAGTGGTGTTCTGGCTTTCATCAAGGATGATGAACGCGTTGTTGAGAGTTCGTCCACGCATGTAGGCGAGAGGCGCAACCTCGATCACGTTTTTCTCGATCAGCCTGCCAACTTTTTCGAAGCCGAGCATTTCGTACAGAGCGTCATAGAGTGGGCGCAGGTAGGGATCAATCTTCTGGGTTAGATCCCCAGGCAGGAAACCGAGCTTCTCACCCGCCTCAACTGCAGGGCGTACCAACAATACCCTCTGCACCTGTTCCCTCACTAATGCTTCCACGGCGCAGGCAACTGCCAGGTAGGTCTTGCCGGTACCCGCAGGACCGATACCAAAGTTAATGTCCTGGGTACGTATGCTGTGCACGTATTGGCGTTGGTGCCGGCTGCGGGGCTTGATGCTGCCCTTAGGCGTCTTGATCAGCGAACCTTCCCGATCTTCAGCGGAAGGCTCGTCACCTTCAGCTGCATCGCTGACTTCACGCAGTGCAAGGTGTATCTGGTCGGGGCTCAATTCCTGGCCCCGGGCGGCATTGCGGTACAGGGTTTCTAGCAACAGGGAGCCGGCAGCCACGCTTGCTTCTTCGCCGGATAGCTGAAAAACATTTCCCCGATGACGAATTTTCAGAGCCAGCGCGCTTTCAATCTGCCTGATGTGTTCGTCCAGGCGGCCACAAAGATTGGCCAGTCTCTGGGCGTCATCGGGAAGCAATGTCAGGCTCAGGTGTTGTTCGCTCATTGTGTTGATACCTTGGGAGGCAGGAACGCAGTATAGCAGTCCGTTATGGTGATTGGGTTAAAGCTGGCCCAGCAGGGAATTGGGTAGCGCTTCGGTGATGCGTACCGGAATTAACTGACCGATAAGGTCGTGATCTGTGCTGCGAAAATTCACCACACGATTGTTCTCGGTTCGCCCCTGCAGGGCGCCAGGGTCTTTGCGGGAGACGCCGGTTACCAGTACCTGTTCTTCTCCGCCTACCATGCCCTCACTGATGGCAGCAGCCTGCTTGCTGATCTGCGACTGCAGTGTTGCCAGTCGATGCTTCTTCTCCTGTTCCGGTGTCTTGTCTTCCAGCTCGGAGGCAGGGGTGCCGGGCCTTGCGCTGTAGATAAAGCTGAAGGATGTGTCGAAGCCTATTTCCATGATCAGTTTCATGGTGTCTTCGAAATCGGCATTGCTTTCACCGGGAAATCCCACGATAAAATCAGACGACAGACTGATGCCAGGCCGGGCTTGTTGGATCTTGCGAATCAGGGATTTGTACTCGATAGCGGTGTGGCCTCGCTTCATCGCCGCCAGTATTCGGTCGGAACCACTCTGTACCGGCAGATGCAAATGAGAAACCAGTTCCGGCACCTGGGCGAAAGCGCTAACCAGATTCTGGTTAAACTCGACCGGATGAGATGTCGTAAAGCGAATCCTGTCTATGCCATCTATACTGGCGATGTAGTTAATTAAAAGTGCCAGGTCAACTATTTTGCCTTCGTGACTGAGTCCGCGGTAGGCATTGACGTTCTGGCCGAGCAAATTAATTTCACGCACACCTTGCTCGGCAAGCTGCACCGCTTCGGTCAGCACATCATCCATTGGGCGACTCACTTCTTCGCCGCGGGTATAGGGCACAACACAAAAGCTGCAGTACTTGCTGCAGCCTTCCATGACAGTAAGGAAGGTCTGGCAGGAGTCCACTTCAGGTTCCGGCAAACGGTCGAATTTCTCAATTTCCGGGAAGCTGATATCGACCACTGGTTTTGAACCGGCTGATGCGTCGAGCATTTCCGGTAGCTTATGCAGTGTCTGCGGGCCAAAGATGACATCGACATACGGTGCCCGTTGGCCAATTGCTTCGCCTTCCTGGCTGGCGACGCAGCCGCCAACAGCAATCTTCAACTCAGGGTTCGAGTCTTTGAGGGAGCGCCAGCGACCCAGTTGGTGGAACACCTTCTCCTGGGCTTTTTCACGAATCGAGCAGGTATTCAGCAGCAAGATGTCAGCTTGCTCCGCCGAATCCACGAGTACCGCCTGCTCAGATTCCCGGAGCAGGTCCAGAATGCGAGCAGAATCATATTCATTCATCTGGCAGCCATGGGTCTTGATGAAGACGCGGCGAGGCGCTCCGGCAAGAGTCTGAGGCTGTAGCTTTTGATTTCCTGCGCTCATATTCAATTCACGGCAAAGCAAGGGGCGCGCATTATAGCAGGGGAGATGAATTTTGCCTCAGCGCAAACGGGCTGAATCTGCCTGATTTCGGGACTTTCCCTTGATTTTCTTTCCTTTAGACAGATATTAGAGGTAGGCTAGCTACGCTATCCCGGTGACCCGGTTCCAGCACAGGAAACCATCACGCCGTTTTCTCTAAGAGATTGATTTAAATGACAAATTCCTCTGAAATCTACAAGATCA
>CAYTLI010000325.1:0-2530 GCA_964438455.1 uncultured Pseudohongiella sp. | reverse complement strand
CACGGCAGTGTCATTGACTACCTTGAGGAAGGGAACAACACCCTGGGACTTGCCATTTGTTCCTTTAATGTGAGCACCCAGTGCTCTCACCGGAGTCCAGTCATTACCCAGGCCGCCAGCCCACTTGGACAACATGGCGTTATCACGAATAGCCGAATAGATGCCAAACAGATCATCGGGAACGGTAGTAAGAAAGCATGAGGACAGTTGTGGTCTCAAGGTGCCGGAATTAAACAGTTGCGGCGTCGACACCATGTAGTCGAAGCTGGAAATCAGGTCATAGAACTCGATTGCTCTTTCTTCTTTATTGTCTTCTTCTGCAGCCAGGCCCATGGCTACTCGCATGAAGAAGACCTGGGGTAGCTCAAAGCGGGTGTTTTCGCTGTGAATGAAGTAGCGGTCATACAGTGTTTGCAGGCCCAGGTAGGTGAACTGCATGTCCCGCTCGGCTTTCAATGCCTGGCCGAGTACTTCCAGGTCAAAATCCAGCAGGTGATCGGATAGCAAACCGAGCTCGACACCTTTTTCAATATAAGGCTTGAGTGTTGCGGCGTAGCGATAGTGCATTTCTGACTGGGTAGCTGAATCGGTAATACCGAGAAAGCCCAGTGCTTCCGAGCGCAGCGTATCCATGAGCAGTCTTGCAGTTACATAGGAGTAGTTGGGATCTTTCTCAACCATCGTGCGTGCGGTCATCACCAGCGAGGTGCGCACGTCTTCCATCTTTACGCCAGGGTAAAGGTTTTTGAGAGTCTCTGAGTAGATAGCATCGGCGGATACATCGGTAAGCCCTTCGCAGGCTTCATCGATAATAGTGCGCAGTCGCCGGGTATCCAGCGGACCTTGCTGGCCATTGTCCAGGGTGACGGTTATTTCCGGTTCGTCTGTTCTCCTGGCTTCCTGCTTCTGTTGTCTGACCCGGGAGCGGTCGGCACGGTAGATGACGTAGCTGCGGGCAATCTTGTGCTCGCCTGTACGCATCAACGCCAGTTCGACCTGGTCCTGGATGTCCTCGATATGGATTGTGCCACCCGATGGCATCCTGCGACGGAAAATGTCCGAGATCTGGCTCGAGAGTTGCGCTACTGATTCGTGAATTCGTGTCGAGGCAGCAGCGTTACCACCCTCTACGGCCAGATAGGCCTTGGTGATGGCGACAGAGATCTTGGATTCATCGTAGGAAACAACCGCACCATTACGCTTGATGACGCGTAATTGTCCGGGTGCTGTTGAAGATACTGTTGGTGATTCGTCGTTGCTGGAAGTGGCGGCGCGAGGAGATTCCCCCCGTGGTTGGACATCAGTCTGCATTTAGTTAGTACTCCAGAATTTGTATTTACTACAGGTCTTGCTGACCAATTTATTGTTCGGGTTTGCGGCTTTGCTGTATTACCGACAGCCCCGTGTTTGGAAGCGTAGCTGCTTCCTGGGCTCACTCTGCTGCGCCATCGGGAATCGTGATTCCGGGCCTGTTCACGCTATTTCTGCGCTTTCTGCAGCGAGTTAAACCCCGTCTGGTGTTAATCGGTGGCGCAATCCAGTTCCTGGGACTGACCTGCCGATAACCAGGCAGTGTTCGAGCCATATACTATATATTGTGTTTTTGAGTCTGATCTTTAGCACTATTTTTTGTTACTTTCGCGTTTTTCGCGAATCCCGGCAGATGCCGGGAAAAGATCAGCGTTTTGGTGCCTTAGTACCGGTTTTCATCAAGTGCTTTTCTTATTATTTGACGCCTGTTGGCAGCGGCCAGAACAGGATTAGCCCTTCTTTTGAGGCTGAATTTGCACCAAGACAAGCCCTTGATTTATGTCCAGTCAATACAACATATAGACAAGCCATAAACAGACGACACAAGATAATGCGGTTTGGCCCTCGATGCAAGGGTTTTTCCTGTGTGTTAGCTGTGGGTAATTTGTGAGGAGCACAGGAAAAACCCGTGTCCGCTCAAGTGGTTAAGCAGTGGCACAGAGAACGGGGTCGCTTATCGCTAACACGACGGGATATGAGTCGTTAAAAGGCAGGTATTTTGGCCAAAATGGCCGAAATCAGGTAGCCACAATATATTGTGGTTGGCCAGGAGTGCAATTTTGCCCCTTATCGGGGCAAAACAGACTAGTCCAGCAGATATTCCAGCAGCGCTTTTTGGGTGTGCATGCGGTTCTCAGCCTCATCCCAGATTACGCTGTTGCCATCTTCCATCAGCTCGGCGCTTACTTCTTCGCCGCGATGGGCGGGCAGGCAATGCATGAACAGCACATCATCAGCTGCCAGGGAAAGCAGATTATGATCTACCAGGAAATTGGCAAACTCTGCTTCCCTGAGCTGCTGTTCCTGTTCCTGGCCCATGGATGCCCAGACGTCGGTAGTGACCAGGTCGGCATCTTTGACTGCCTGTAATGGGTCATTGCTCAACGTCACCCGATCTGCATGTCTGGCGACAAGTTCCTCATTGGGCTCATAGCCGGCCGGGCATGCGATGCTGAGGGTGAAATCAAAAACCTCGGCGGCATTGATATAGGACTGGCAC
>CAYTLI010000324.1:0-2535 GCA_964438455.1 uncultured Pseudohongiella sp. | reverse complement strand
CAGTGACATCAAGCACTACATTGCGCGTTTCACCAACTGCCAGATCCTGGAAGTCGCCTCCCGGATTAAAAATCAGGTCGGTACCACTAACTGAAGCAGAGCCTTCACTCGCAGCACCAACTGAGTAGGTCAGTGAACTACCAACATCGTCGGAGTCGATATCGTCACCGAGTGCGGAAAGATCCAGAGTTTCTGACTCGCCATCTTCCGTAGCACCCATGGCGCCCGCGGCCAGGGTAGGGTCGTCGTTAACACCGGTTACCGTAACTGTAACGATGTTGTCAGCGCTGCCGCCATTTCCATCATCGGCATTCACATCGAGAATCACGTTACGAGTCTCTCCGACTGCCAGATCCTGGAAGTCACCGCCTGGATTAAAAATCAGGTCGGTTCCGCTAACCGAAGCGGAACCTTCGCTCGCTGCACCAACTGTGTAGGTGAGCGAACTACCATCATCATCGGAGTCAATATCATCGCCCAGGGCGGAGAGGTCGAGAATTTCAGCCTCGCCATCCTCGGTTGCGCCCATGGTGCCGGCTGCCAGGGTAGGATCATCATTGACACCGGTGATGGTGACAGTGATATCGCCGACATCGCTTGCGCCATGTCTATCAGTTGCCCTGACACTTACGGTCGCGGTTGTACTTCCACCTACTGGCAGATACTCGTAAGCGCCGTTGGGGTCAAAAAAGAAATTAGTGCCAACAATGGTTGCCAGTCCCGCTGCCGCAGCAGCATCCACTGTATAAATGAGGGTAGTGCCATCGTCATCACTGTCGACGTCATCTCCGAGCCCGGAGAGATCAAGTGCAGCGCTTTGATTGTCCTCATCAGTGCTATGAGTGCCGTCGTCCATCGTTGGAGCATCATTAATACCGGTCACAGAGAAGGCCGCGCCAGCCCAGCTCAGGGTGCCGTTACCCAGTCGAATCGCATAGATGAAGTTCTCCGTCAAAACTTCACCTGCAGCGAGTGCTACCAGGTCTGATTCGATGCCGGAAGCATCGTAGGTAATTTGTCCGTCCGCCGTGACACCGAGCATGGCACCATTGCCGCTGCCTTCCATCGCGCCGGCAAAATCCTGCTCAAGCAAATCACCGGCTACGTAGCCATCCATCGCGCCAGAATTATTGACGCCGTCGTCCACCGACCACAGGGACTTGCCATTGCCCCCTAAGTCATTGGCAAGAACATCAAGGGTGTAGACCAGGCTGCCGTAGTTCAGCTCACCGAACGAGGTATTGCTGATGACATCGTCTTTGGCCTGGGGGGTATTCTTGAAAGAGGTTTCGGTACCACCGTTGGTATTGCCGGAATTTCCTTTCGGGTTTTCATCGGCACTATTATTACCATTGGCTTTATCGTTCTTTTTGTTCGACATGACGGACTCCTGCAGCGAAGGCAGTGCTAGTGGCTATAGGGATGGATACAGACTTTTCTCACGCATTTGACGGGCGAGACTATTATTTGAATTACGTCACAATTTAAGATGAAAATCTGTGGATTCCTATCAACCCAAAGGTTGATTTTTTCCTACAGACGGCAATTTTTACTGGGGATTTCCCCAGGTTTTGACAGTTTCGCAGTGCTTCTGAAACATTCTGAATTCGAGTTCGCAAATTGGTCTGTTACTCGGCAAATTCGTGGGCATCCGCCGCTTCGATTACCTGCTGGAGGAATCCCCCTCAACCCTTCGGTTGAAATTGCGACTGATAGATATCTGCCTTAGCCGATAGTGTTGCTTGTGGCGCTGGCATCCGGTAAACAGACACTTGGCATTTAGGCAAGATCGTCCTCCGCCTCTGGTGATAAGACACGCTGCGCTGTTACCCAGGCTCTACTTTATAAGAAGAAAGCGTTTGAACTCTCCCGCTCATCAATCCCATAGCTTTCAGCGCTGGCTGCTGAAATTTGTGCAGCACTGCATGCTTATCTGGACTTGTATAAGCGCTGGTTCAACTTTGATAGCCGCCGAGAACGATGCTTTTGATCTCGGTTCACTGGATGGACAAACGGCGGCGAACCGTTTTATCTACACCGCCGAATTCACCGACGCCCATCTGGCTGCATTCGAAAATGCACCGGTGGATTTTATTAGCGAACAACTCCGCCAGGATGCATCGATCAGCGACTCTGCAGAATTGAGAAACTTCAACTGGCAGCGCAACCTTGAAGATACTGTCACGTTCAATTCTGCCAACGGACTGACCTGGTTCTATATCAACCTGGCGAACACCAGTGATAGAGATCGAGACGCCTTGCTCGAATTCGTGAACGTCGATGGCGTTGGATGGATCAAAGAAGACTCTGCTGGAGATCTGCAGATCAACCTGCCTGCTTACAATGAATTCATCGGTGGCCGCACAGTTTTCGATACGCGATTTGTCGTGCCCGTGGAAATGAGTGCAGACAGCACAACTCAGCTTGTCGGGTTTGTATACAACGTATCACTTCCCCGCGTCGCCGATATCCGGGTCTGGGATCCGGAGACTTTTCGCGCAGAAAGAACGCAGCAACATTTTGGCGACGGCGCCT
>CAYTLI010000323.1:0-2564 GCA_964438455.1 uncultured Pseudohongiella sp. | reverse complement strand
ACAGTACTAAGCTCCTGCGTCTGCTTTACTTGTGTTTCTTGTTCTGATGACGCAGGTGCGTGAACCAGTAACCGGCTCCTCCACCCAATAAAGCACCAAGCAATGCTGTTAGGGTGACACTGCCAAAGGCGGGCCCAAGTCCCAGGCCAACAAACAGACCGACGGTAACGCAGAGTGCGTAGGTGCCCTGTACAGATTGTTTTTTACTTTTGCGTGACATAATGATGGCTCGTCAATATTCAGCTGCGGTTTGTTCTTCTAGTTTACACGGCGAATCGAATAGATAGCCGTGCTGTCTCTTGTTGTTTGTGTGGGCTCAACGGCGATAGCACCAATCTGATCGGCAACATCGATGCCTTCTACCACCTTGCCTATTACCGTATATCGCCCGTTTAACCACTGTGCGTCTTGCAGCGCGATGAAAAACTCCGGCCCATTTCGGTTCGGTCCATCATTAGCCAGTGCAACTATGCCTTCGGTAATACCGCGAGTGGGGAACTGGTTCTGGTACTCATAGCCTTCCTGTTCGTAGAGTCGCATCACAGTGAGTGAGCGTAATTCACTGGCCACATCATATTGTTGCGCGTCAAGTTCGGAAACAGAATCAATATTCATTTCAGCATAGAGTGGTTCAAGCACCCGCGCAGCAAACTCTTGCTGATTGCCAACATTGAGGATCGGATTGACGTTACCGTCTATGCCCAGCACGGGAAGTCGATCCAGACCCAGGGCGCTGGCGTCGATCTCGTCATCGAGAAACTGATTGGGCATGCCGAGAGGATGCAGGAAAGGTGAACCAGCCTGTATCAGAAAGCCTGGAATGGCTCGATGAAATTCGGAGCTGTCATAGTAGCCGGGTGTAAATCCGCTATTCTCTACACCGTCAAAAGATTCGATATCGCCTGCAACCAGATTGAGGAAATTACTGACATTCCCCGGGGCTTCTGCCGGGAACAATTCCACATAGATGTCGCCTCGTGCGGTCATCAGCAGCAGAAGAGGATGCGACTGATTCTCCATGGCCATCCTGGCACTCAATAAATCTGCCTGGGAATGACCTGAGATAAACAGCGATAGCCAGCCAATCAGGACCAGCCGTTTCACCATCAGTTCTGTTAATGTCCGCAGCTTGTTCATAGGGACAGATTGTAGGGTTTGGGTGCCAAACTAGGCAAATGAGGTTTGCAGTTTCTGCAAGTCCAGCGGCGTATCGATGTCCGCCAGAATGGCTGGATCCTGAACCGACAGCTCCTGCGTCTGATCCATGTGTTGCTTGATTACAGGTTTACCACCAGCATCACCGGACAGGCGGCGCAGGTCCCCATAGAAATCATGGCCAAAGGCGACGGGATTGCCCGGTTTGCCATTGAAAGTTGGAATTATTATACGGTTCGCGGCAGCGCTATCGGCTATTTTTTGATAGGTATCGATGCTGATGAATGGCATATCTGCCAGGCAAATCAGGCAGGCTTCCCAGTCGGCGGCGAATCCGACACCAAACGCCAGGCTGGCTCCCATGCCGCGCTCGGCTTCGGCAAACTCCTGCACATTCGGTGCGAATGGCATAAGCGCCTCGGCCAGATCGGGGCGAGTAATGACGACCACTTCCTCAACGACTTCGACAATTCTATTCAGGGTTTGTTGTATGACAGGCTCACCGTTATCCAGGTGGGCCAGCAGTTTAGCGCTACCGAAACGGTTGCTGAATCCTGCTGCGAGTAAGAGGGCTCCGGTCTTCTTGTTCATGCAGGCAGTTTAGCATTTATAAACATGCTGATTAATTGCCCTGTTGGGTGCTGGAAAGAAAAAAGCGTTGCCACCGAAGTGGCAACGTGAATCAGACTGTAGTCTGGGTAGGTATAGCGTGAGTCCTGAAGCGCTGTTCAGGATATTGTCTAGTGCAGGGTCTTGCTGTTCTTGCGAACCGGGTCCGCCTCCTGTTGTTTGATCTCTACAACAAAACTTTCTTCCCTTTCATTACCTTCGCTACTGGCTTTGTCTGGCTTTGCTTTCAGCTTCTTGCTCTCTTCCGGTTCGTTGCCTGCTTCAGCCTGCTGTTGATCCCGGGATTGTTGCGCAGCGCGTGCTTGAGCCTGGGCTTGCAACTGTTCACTCAGGTGCTGGCGCAGGCGGTTAACGACGCTGGTCATCACCTCTATGGTCTGACTCAACTGATCGAGAGTGAGTAGGGTTCTCTCGGGATCGTTTTCTGTCTGTTTTTCTTCGCTCATTTTCCTTGTTCCTCTCGATCAGTACTGCTCAGGTCGATATCGGTCTAACACGTCTGACTCAATCCCAGGTCAGAGCGCCTCCGGTCTGATATTCGATAACGCGAGTCTCGAAGAAGTTTTTCTCCTTGCGCAGATCCATGATTTCCGACATCCATGGGAAGGGGTTGGAGACTCCCGTAAATTGCTCGGGCAAACCAATCTGAACCAGTCGTCGGTTGGCAATAAACTGGAGGTACTCTTCCATCATTGCAGCATTCATACCCAGCACGCCCCGTGGCATGGTATCCCTGGCGTATTCGATCTCGAGCTGAGTAGCCTGCAGGATCATCTGGG
>CAYTLI010000322.1:0-2573 GCA_964438455.1 uncultured Pseudohongiella sp. | reverse complement strand
GAGAAGGTTAATGTTAGTTTGGTTGTCAGACTTCCTGATGCAGTTCGATAACAATTTTGCTGTCTTGCAGTACATCACTGTGCGAGGGATTTTCAGCATCCTCACAGCCCTGGGCGTATCACTTGTTATAGGTCCTTACATGATCAGGCGTCTTAATTACCATCAGATTGGGCAGGTAGTGCGAGATGATGGGCCAGAGACTCACTTCAGCAAAGCGGGCACGCCAACCATGGGTGGCGCATTGATCCTGGTGAGCATCGCCATGAGTACCTTGCTCTGGTCGGATCTATCGAATCACTATGTCTGGATCGTACTGTTGGTCACCATGCTGTTTGGTGCCATTGGCTGGGTTGACGATTATCGAAAAGTCTTCGAACAGAATCCGGCTGGACTGTCGGCACGCTGGAAGTTGTTCTGGCAATTCATCATCGGTACAGCGGCGGCGGTTTTTCTGTACAACACCGCCATCAGCCCAGTTGAGACAGATTATATCGTGCCATTCTTCAAGGACGTCGCGATCGATATAGGAATTTTCTATGTCGCAATCAGCACGCTGATGATTGTGGGATTCAGCAATGCGGTAAATCTTACCGATGGCCTGGACGGCCTGGCTATTCTGCCAACTGTGATGGTGGGAGGTGCCCTGGGAGTCATTGCCTATCTCGCCGGCCATGCAGAATTCTCTGCATATCTGAATATTCCCAACGTCATTGGTTCGGGTGAAGTTGTAATTTTCGCGGGCGCACTGGTTGGTGCTGGTATGGGATTTCTCTGGTTCAACACTTATCCCGCGCAGATATTTATGGGCGATGTTGGGGCGCTTGCTCTTGGTGCTGCCCTCGGCGTGATGGCAATTGTAGCCCGGCATGAGATTGTGCTTTTTATCATGGGTGGCGTCTTTGTCGTAGAAACAGCCTCGGTGATTCTGCAGGTGGCTTCATACAAATTGACGGGTAAGCGCATATTTCGCATGGCTCCATTGCACCATCACTTTGAATTAAAAGGGTGGCCAGAGCCCAGGGTTATTGTCCGCTTCTGGATTATTACGGTCATGCTGGTTCTGTTCGGCCTGGCAACTTTGAAGTTGCGCTAGAGCGGAGGCGAGAGATAAATCTTGGGCCCTGGTGGCAGCGATCAAAAAGTCATTGTTGGCCTGGGCGAAACCGGACTGTCCTGTGCCAGATATTTTGCAGCGAAAGGCGAGCCTTTCAAAGTTGTGGACAGCCGGTCGAATCCACCGGCACTGGCTGAGTTGCAGAAGACGATGCCGGGAATCGAGTGTGAACTTGGGCCTTTTAGTGAACAGACGTTTGTCACAGCGCAAGAGTTGGTAGTTAGCCCGGGGGTGAGTTTGAAGACTCAGGAAATCAAGAATGCGATAGAGGCTGGAGTGCCTGTTACTGGAGACATCGATATTTTTTCGAAACATGTACAGGCGCCTATCGCAGCAGTTACCGGGTCCAACGGCAAGAGTACGGTGGTGGAATTGCTGGCATCGATTCTCTCTGCCGCAAGAATTGATTATGGCTTGGGTGGAAACCTGGATGGTGCAAATTTCAAACCTGCACTCGACATGCTGCTTCAGCCGAGGAAGGAACTATATGTTCTGGAGCTATCCAGTTTTCAGTTGGAAACAACGGAATGTCTGGGTGCAAGCGTGGCAACACTGCTAAACCTTAGCGCAGACCATTTGGACAGGTATGACAGCATTGAAGAGTATGCACATGCCAAGCAAAGAATTTTCAGAGGTTGCAAGAAAATTGTCGTGAATCGAGATGATCCCAATAGTCAGCCTGAAACGGATAGCGACGTACCGAAGCTGGATTTTGGTTTTGGTCGTCCGGGTATCAACGGTTTTGGTTTGCTTGAAGAAGAAGACGATCAATATCTCGCCTTTCAGTTTGAAAAAATTGTATCTGTGGACGAGTTGAAGGTGTTTGGGCAACACAATATCGCAAATGTTTTGGCGGCAGCGGCGATGGCTACTGCGCTTGAGGTAGACATGGATGCCATTCGCTCAGGGATAAGGAACTTCACGGGTCTTCCTCACCGTTGCCAGTGGGTCGCCGATGTTGCGGGAGTTGAATTTTATAACGACTCCAAGGGTACCAATGTCGGCGCAACTATTGCTGCTGTTGAAGGTTTGGGCCAGCGAATTACAGGTCACATTCTGCTGATTGCCGGCGGTGTGGGAAAGGGCGCTGATTTCAAGGCCCTGGTTCCCGTAATCAATCGCTGGGCCAAAGAGGTAATCCTGATTGGTCAGGATGCAGTGGAGATGGCAGCAAATTTTGATGCCGACATTCAAACCTACTTCGCCGAAGACATGCAGGATGCTGTGAAAGTTGCATTGGAACATGCTTCACCCGGGGATGCGGTGTTGCTGTCCCCAGCTTGTGCGAGTTTCGACATGTTTGAAAATTATCAACATCGTGGACAGGCCTTTATGCAGTCTGTGGAGAGTCTGCAATGAGCATGGCTTCAGTAGCACATCGCATTCCACCAGGTGGCGAGCCGGCAGTCAGATTGAATGGCCTATTCCTGGTTTTCAGCATGTTGCTGGCAATTGGTTT
>CAYTLI010000321.1:0-2574 GCA_964438455.1 uncultured Pseudohongiella sp. | reverse complement strand
GGATCGTTTTTCCGACTTAGTCGTCATTGCAAAAAACAGTAGAAACGATCTTAAGGTAACCGAGATCAAATAAATGGTGTCTGATAAAAAAAAGTTGCTCAATGGCGATGTCACATCCGTACAATTTTACACAATCAACGGAAAACAGAAACTTCTTTCAGAAAAAGAGGGGGCCGACTTCGAAAAGTTACAGTCGCTTGCTCTAAGCCTTTACGTCGACTATCAACTGGTACAGTTTGGAGTTGCGTCAGATGTTGCGCAAGATGGGAGCAATTTGGCACGCAAGGTCTCATCATCTGATATTTACCCACTTTTTGCAATTTACGAGTACTTCGACCCTGAAGAAGGCTTTTGGAAGAGGACTGCCGTTAGCCTCTCAGACCTGAAATCGGAACGGTTTGCCGCGCAAATTGTACCAGGAGCGCGGGTCACAATTTTTACGCGTGAGTTTTTATCAGATCTCTTAAGCTCTGGTTCTGGTTCTGGTTCTGGTTCAGATGCCACACAGCAGTTGATTGGGCTGCAAGCGACAGGGTTAGACCTTAATTCGCAAGAGGCGGGCGGTGTAGAAAATCAACAGACACTCCTTGACCAGCTTATAGCCAATGCCGAGACCGTTGTCGAAAATGATACCGAAACAGACGTCCTAACCCCAAACTTGCAATTTATCCTATCTGCTTCGCGTTATGTTGCGGGAGCCGTAGAGCGCCCAGGGTATTACCCCGTCTCTGGGTCAATTTCACTGTCACAACTTCTGGCAGCTACGGGAGGTATTACTGAAAATGCTAATATTGCAAATATTGAAGTGATAAAGCAAAAGGTTATTGGGGGAAAAATTGTTGCTGACAAAGTAATGAGCGTTGATCTCACAAAATCTGACCCAAGCGATATCTTATTGAATAAGAGATATAGCTTAAACATTCCCAACCTGATCAACGAAGTGGCGACAGGGTTGATAACTCTAAAGGGCGAGGTGCAGAGACCTGGTGATTACTTGTTTGCCAGGAATGAAACATTGCACGACGTGATTGAGCGAGCGGGAGGATTAAGCGATGTAGCATACCCACTTGGCGCGGTCTTTACGAGAGAAAGCCTCAAGGAGCGTCAGCGTGAAGGTAATGCTCTCTTGGCAGATCAGCTAGAACAGGCAGTTCTTCAAGTTGCACAGTCAAATATGGAAGGCGCAGGGGAACAAATTAAGGCAGTACTTGGCTATGCACAGCAATTACGGCTACAAGACGTGACTGGGCGGCTCTCAGTGAACATAGTACTTGGCGATATTTCTGCGCCTGTATACCTCCAAGCCGGCGATGAACTTATAGTGCCGAAACGCCCAGCTCACGTATCCATCATTGGGAGTGTCCAGAAAGATACCGTTGCCAGTTATTCTGCCGGTAAGCGCTTAAGCGCCTATCTGTCTGCTGCGGGTGGTGCAAACAGGATTGCAGACTTGAAGCGCGCATATATTCTTCTCCCCAACGGTGAGAGTGCTGCTGCAAACAGCGATAGCATTATTCCCCCAGGCGCCGTCATCGTCGTGCCGCCGAAAACAGATCGCTTGAGTATTCTCGGATTGACCGATCTTGTCTCACGGGTTCTTGGTAATATAGCAACGTCCGTCCTTGCCATAAATAATGTTAATTAGATTCGCTACGACATCCTTTCTTATTACTACGTTCGCTTCAGTCGCCGCTAGCGATATAAAGTCACAAAATACTGTTGCCACCGAAGTGGCTGACAAAACTTATACCGTGGCCGAACCAGCCGTATGGAAACCGAGTTCGCACGGGCTTACGAGATTTACACTCACGCTGCCACACCGAGGGATCCACGAAGCCGTCATATATCAAGATACTTCATCACTATTCTATTTATCTAGTGTGGTTGATAACGGCATTGCTCTCGTTAACGACGACGCCCTATCGCTTGAGATTGCCTTAAGTCCAGAGGCATCATCGATCAGTTATCGTCACGAGATCACACCGGCATTGGCGCTCAGTCTCGGAACACAACTTGAAGGGAGCGAAAAAATACCTGTGTTAGGCGGTGACTTTCGATGGGTGGCTAGTCGCAATAGTTTGCAACAAAACTCGATACTACTATCCGATGCAGACTTATATCTTTTTTCTTCCTATGCCAAACTGAGCGCCGATGAGCAAACAGAACAAATTTGGACCTTGTCTCTGGGGTTGGACCAAGAGCGATTCGGTTATGGTAAACGGTGGTTTGATATTGTGAAAAGCGATAGCCTATTAGCTGAAGTGGGCTTTATTGATGAAGACGTTGTTCTTGGTTGGCAGTTTGAACATTATTTCGCATCTTTAACAGGTTACCTCGGTTCAATAACAAACACTACTTCGAAAAAAACAGAAGCCTTTTTGGGGATCAGGCATAATTTTGGGGTTAAATCCAAACTCAGAATAGAGACCGGGCCTGGCCTCTTGGCTAGTTCTGCTCAGTCACTCAGGAAACTAAGGCAAAGGCTCCTACCAACTGCATGGAGGGCCGATCTCACTAGTACTGAGAGCAGTTTGAGGAGCCTTGTTGTTCGTTAAAATATCAATCGAATGGGGG
>CAYTLI010000320.1:0-2603 GCA_964438455.1 uncultured Pseudohongiella sp. | reverse complement strand
TATCTCCCTCAGTATTAGCCATCAACAGGATGGACGCGCCCATTGCGCCAGGACCGGCAATCAATGGCGTTGCCAGGGGAAATACCGAGATGTCCTGCTTGGATTTCGCTTCCTCGTTTTCTTCATCGGTAGTCGAAGTGCTGCCTGAGTGGCGGGCAAATACCATGTCGATGCCAATCAGCAATAACAATATGCCGCCCGCTGCACGCAGTGCTGCCAGCGAGATACCCAGGCCAGCCAGCAGGTATTCACCCACCAGGGCAAAAATGACCAGTGTGGTTGCTGCGATGAAGCTGCCGCGCACGGCCATCTGCCGGCGACGTTTGCCGGGCGTACCAGCAGTAAGCCCGGCAAATACCGCAGCGACATCGAGTGGGCCGATGGTGGCAAAAAACGTAGCCAGTGCCACACCGGCAGTTTCGAGCATCATATTTTCCATAGCGTATTCTGGCTCTTACTCTGACAGCGCGTAATCGACCGCTTCCTGGCAGTGAATTGTGGTGGTGTCGAACAGGGGCAAGCAGGCCTGTTCCTGTTGCACGAGCGAGGCAATTTCGGTGCAGCCAAGGATGACTGCCTCCGCACCACGGGATTTCAGATTCTCTATCACCTGCACATAGTAGTCTCTGGAAGCATCGACAATCTTGCCCAGGCATAGCTCCTCGTAGATGACCTTGTGTATCACTTCGATCTCTTCTGCTTTGGGAATCAGTACGTCAAGCGCAAAACCATCAATCAGGCGTTGCTTGTAGAAATCCTGCTCCATGGTGAATCGGGTTCCGAGCAGGCCAACCTTGCCGATTCCTGCTTCCTGCAATCGCCGTCCGGTAGCATCGGCCAGGTGCAATAGAGGGATGTCGATAGCTGCTTCGATTTCCGGGGCAACTTTGTGCATGGTGTTAGTACAGATGAGGAGAAAGTCGGCACCCGCTGCCTGCACCTTCCTCGCCGCATCGGCGAGTATCACAGCGGTACCATCCCAGTCGTCGACGTGTTGCAGAACTTCAATCTCGTCGAAATCGACGCTGAACATGGCAATCTTTGCCGAGTGCAGGCCACCCAGGCGCGCCTTGATGCCTTCATTGATAGCTCGATAGTAGGTGCTGGTGGATTCCCAGCTCATCCCGCCCAGCATGCCAATGGTTTTCATCGTAATCGTCCAGCTAAATATTTACGTCTCACCAAAAGAGAAAGCCCACGAGTGTGGGCTGGCGCTATTCTAGTGGCTTTTGCTTCGCCATACCATGTTTTCCGGGTGCGAATGCACTACACTGCGCGCTGTAAACAGGGATTCAAACACCAGGAAATGCTTAAGACAGTGATGCCAGCCAGGGTTAGATGCGGCCTGTTGATCGCAGTGTTTATTCTGCTTGTCGGATGCACCGCGCAGATTGATCCTGACGCGAGGCCGAAAAATTTTGTCTCCGTTACAGCAGACAGTCCCCTGCGCACGGAAGTGCGTTATTTCACCGCCGACAACTTTGTCGGCGAACCAATTACTGGCTACCTTGCGCCAGTCGTGATGATGACTGAACCTGCCTATTTTGCGCTTGTGGCTGCAGCTGCTGAACTTGCAGAGTTTGGGTTGGGTTTAAAAATATTTGATGCATACAGGCCGCAACAGGCAGTTGACCACTTTGTGCGCTGGGCTGAGGATCTAAGCGATACGCGCATGAAGGCGCGCTACTATCCAGCAGTGGATAAAGCCAATCTGTTCAGCGATGGTTATATTGCGGCTAGATCCGGGCATTCCCGCGGTTCAACGGTTGATCTGACCCTGGTTTATCTGGATAGTGGCGCAGAGTTGGATATGGGGACGCCCTGGGATTTTTTTGATCTCACTTCCTGGGGTGAGAGTGATGCGGTGACGGCACAGCAACGTGCCAATCGCGCACTGTTAAGAACTGTTATGACAAAGCATGGATTCAATCCATTGCGCGAGGAGTGGTGGCACTTTACTCTTGCCAATGAACCTTATCCCGATACTTTTTTTAATTTTCCGGTGCAGTAAAAAATGAGTGTGATGCGAAGGCGAGCCCTGACCCAGTTTCCCATGGTTCTGCTTACTCTGGTCAGTATCATCCAGGCGCTGGCCCTGGAGCTGGTGTGGGGCAAGATCAGCGCCGGGGAAGCTTACCTTTGGGAATGGAACGTGGATGCGCTGGTCGCCTGGGGAACAATAAGTGTCACTCTGCTGGGCATTCTGCAAGTATGGATTCTCTATGCCACCCTGGTCATCGGTTTTACCTGGTTGCCAACTTTGAGAGATACGGTCCTGCCTTTTATCCTGGGAATCCAGGAGTTCACCATGATCAGCCTGATTGGCCCGGAGTTTAATGCGCTGTGGTTATATGCGCTTTCTGCACTGTTCCTGTTCGGCAACTACGTTGCCCACATGTCATTCCGGCGAGCGCGGCTGGAGCCAGACAACGCGGCTTTCTTTACCGGTCGTGAGCCTGCTACCTGGAAAGATTTTATCTGGGCATTCACCAATATCGGGCTATTGATCGTGTTTGGCATGGCATACACGGCGCTTAGGGGTCCGGTCTGGCTGGCGCTGTTTTCCATAGTGTTTGCCAATATGTCTCTGGCTATACAGATCG
>CAYTLI010000319.1:0-2635 GCA_964438455.1 uncultured Pseudohongiella sp. | reverse complement strand
GGTGACATACAGCCCCTGGATCGGATACAGCGACGCCACTTTCACCTCTGCCCGCAGCAACCCTGATGACGACACCGATGGCTATTCAGTAACTCGCAACCTGACCGGTTTCCGATTCAATGTCTGGAGCGATACCCACGGCTTCGATGGCAGTGGTCCGGATGGTCCGGGTGATGCCAATGACACGCCCAATGAAGTGGTCGATCTGTGGGATTCGTTCACCGAATATACGGTGAACTCAGCAACCCTCGATGTGGAAGCGCGCAATGTGCCCGCCGCCGGCTCGGGCTTCTCCATGGGTAACTGCGACGATGGCGACGTGGATGATGATCCACCTTACTCCAATTGCTTTGGCACGGTAAAAGTCACCAGCTCTTATGCTTCATCGGATATCAACCCCTGGGGTCGTACTCTCACCGAAGAAAAACAAAACGTTGCCAACTGGTATGAATATGGCCGCAAGCGTCACTATGTTTCGAAAGGCGCCGTAGCCCTGGTGGTCAACTCTAACCCCAATTTCCGTTTCGGCTTCTCCCAGATTAATGATTACAGCACCCAGTTTGTGGAAGTGCCGGACATCGCCCTGGATGACTATTCCTCCCACAACGCTGCCCTGGTGGATGAAATGGCAAGCTGGGAATGGGAAGGTCAGGGCACGCCGTTGCGACGAGGCCTGGAAGTCGCCGGTCGATATTTCGATGACTACTACAGCGGCTACACCGACCCTATCGTGTCTGAGTGTCAGCAGAACTACTCGGTACTCTTCACCGATGGCTACTGGGGTGGTAGTTCGCCCTATACTTCAGCGATTGCTGACAATGATGGCGATGGGCAGAGTGATACTCTCGCCGATGTGGCCAAGTACTTCTATGACACGGACCTGAGTCCCCTCGATGATGAGGTGCCCACCACGCCAATTGACCCGGCCGAGCATCAGCACATGGTGTCGTTCACCGTGGCATTCGGTGTGGAAGGTAACCTGGTCGATACAGACGATGATGGCTACCCGAATCCGGAACTGGCCGAGGACGATGCCTGGTACACCGACTATCCAAATACCAACAATGAAAAGATCGACGACCTCTGGCACGCGGCTTTCAATAGTAAAGCCTACTTCGTGTCAGCCCAGTCACCCAATGAAGTAGCCCAGGCCATCGGTGAGGCACTGTTGGAGATTGCCGACCGTGTTGGTTCGGCGGCTTCCGTTGCTACCAATACCGGTTCACTGAATGCCGGCAGTAAGTTGTTCCAGGCGCGCTTCGACAGCTCGGATTGGAAGGGGCAGTTGCTTGCCTACACCATCAACCTGGACGGAACCATTAATGGCACACCGGCCTGGGATGCGGGTGATGAGATCAACGACCAGAATTACGACACCGGGCGCGAGATCATTACTTACAACCCTACCGATGAAACAGGCATTCCCTTCCGCTTCCCCGCCGACTACACCAGCCCGACGCCCTCGACTGAGATGACATCGGGCCAGGTGAATTACTTGCTGACCAATGCGCCGTTCAGCTCCGGTACCAGTGATCCCAGCGAGATCAATTCCAACCAGACTTATGGTGAAGACATCGTCAATTACTTCCGCGGCGACGAAACCAATGAACTGGCTGGCCAGAATTTCCGACTGCGCAACAGCGTGCTGGGCGACATCGTGAATTCTGACCCCAACTTTGTGGATGTGCCGAATTTCCGCTACGACGATGGCATGGAGGCGAAATCCTATAATTCCTATGTCACCGCTAATGCCAGTCGCCAGGGTGTGGTCTATGTAGGAGCCAACGACGGCATGCTGCACGGCTTTAATACCGACACGGGTGCCGAGATGCTTGGCTTCGTGCCCAGTCCTGTGTATGAAAACCTGGCTGAGCTGGCGGAGGGTGACTACATCCACAGATACTATGTGGATGGTGGACCCAACATCATCGACGTCTACATGGCCAGCATGGACGATGGCGGTGGCGGCACTGGATTGTGGCGAACAGCTCTCGTGGGCGGTCTGAACGGTGGTGGCCAGGGTATCTATGCTCTCGATGTAACGTCACCATCAAGCTTCGATGAGTCCGTAGCAGATGACATCGTGTTATGGGAATTCACCGATGATGACGATGCCGATTTGGGTTACACCTACGGCAAGCCGCAGATCGCGAAGATGCAGAATGGCGACTGGGCCGCAGTGTTTGGTAACGGTTACAACAATACCGAAGCCGATGGTACGGCGAGCACGACCGGCCATGCGGTTCTCTATATCGTAAACATAGAAACCGGCGCCCTGATCAAGAAGATCGATACGGAAGCCGGTTCCAGCAGCACTCCAAACGGCCTCGGTACGCCATTGATGATCGACCCCGATGGAGACGACATCGTCGATTACATCTATGCCGGCGATATGCTCGGTAACATGTGGAAGTTCGATGTCTCAGACGATACCACAACTTCTACCTGGGATGTGGCCTGGGAGTCAGCTGGTTCACCTGCGCCGCTGTTCGCTACCCAGACTGGCCAGCCTATTACCTCCCAGCCCCAGGCGACGCTGCACCCGGATAACCTGGGTGGATTCATGATCTACTTCGGCACTGGTCAGTACCTGGAAGAAGACGACAATATCGCCAGTGGTCAGGACACACAATCG
>CAYTLI010000318.1:2111-2646 GCA_964438455.1 uncultured Pseudohongiella sp. | reverse complement strand
ACGAGGGGATGTCCACAGACTAAAAAATTAGGTAGTACGATCAGATTTAGGATGGATATAGCGTTTATATTTCTTATACTCACGGCTGGTGCAGCGCTTAATCGAATTAGAAAAAGAAGACTGGGAGATGGCGATCTATCCCATCGAGCCCCATGGCTTCCGCGAGCCCAGCAGCTGGTTGGATGAGTATCGGCGGATCTATAAGTTGGTGGAGCGGACGATTGGGGAGGAAAAATAGGGACAGATTTATTTATTCTATGCCAACCCAATCGAATCAAGTATGACTTACCCAGCCGACACAGACGAAGCCCAAACCCGAGCCGGGATCGATACTCTTCAAGTCCTTCCAGTTCTTCGTTCAATGGACATCGCTGGAGTTTCAGCCAGGAAAGCTGCTGTCTGGATTTTTTCCACAGCCATAGGATTTTCTCTACTCATCTTTGTTGCTGGTTATCTAACGCTGACTGACGATTTTCGCGCGGAGCTTGTTGAAGAACTTACTGTTTCAGAAAGCTTCGCTATGTACGTATTGCTG
>CAYTLI010000318.1:0-2101 GCA_964438455.1 uncultured Pseudohongiella sp. | reverse complement strand
GCTGGGTGTGGCCAGTAGTTTTAGTCTTTGGTTCACTTACGTTATAGGCCGGTATCTTCAATCTCGTACAGAAACTCAGCTGGAATTCATTGAGGACATTAAACGCTATCGAACCAGCGCGAAGCATTCAACAAGGCTCATGACGGTGTTGCCTATCGTGACCTGTGTCTCTGTCCTGTTCATAATGGAACGAGTGTTGGGCGATTACCCGTTTGGGTGGTTCGGCATATTGGTTTCTGGCTTGTTCATGTTGATTTTTCCCCTTAACCTGATCTTCTCCGGATTTCTTCTTGCCTCGACATATTCTTCCATACGCTATATCTGGCACGTGGCAAGTGAGGTGCCTATCCATCTCTTCAGGCTTGCTTCATATGCCTGTATCGCAGAACCCGTCATGCTTGTGCTTGGCGCTTTCTCAGTAATACTCAGTATTCTAGGGGCTATGTTCATGCTGGTTGGTGAAGCCTCGGGTTTAAGACAAGGGCTGGAGTTGATGTTGTCTCTTGTCGTGGCAATAGGCCTGCCGTTTTCATTTGCAGTAGTTGCACCGGTTTTAATTCTGCAGAGACGCATCGAAAATGTAATACAAGCACGACGTCTTGAAGTGGTTAAGCTGTTGGAAGCTGAGAGCTTGGGTAGTTCCAATGAATCAAGCCCGAGAGTGACGGAAACGGCGCTATTGGCTCGCCTGAGTCATCTTGATTCGATGTCTACCTGGCCAGTCGGGTCGCAGCTAAAGCGATTCGCTCTTTTTATAATTTTGCCACCCTTCACTTGGGTGATGGCGGCCACATTGGAAAATCTGATGTTCGCCGGGTGAAAGCTAAATAGGGTTCAGATCGTCAGGTAAAGAACCAGCAGCGAATACAGAAGAAATAGCAGGGACCAGATCCTGAAGCGGGAAGGTGAGGCAATTACAAGAACCATTAGCAGAATGCCTACGGCAGGTACGACCAGGGAAGGCAAGACCGGATTGCTATACATGATGATGTTGACGTAAGGACCCACCAGGAAATACAGCAGCAAGGACAGAGCGGACAAGCGTCCCAGAGTCATGCTGTTCTTGAGCATATTTTGGCTGCCATCCTCTGGCGCTGTTAATGCCATTTCCGCGGCGCCGTAGAGTGCGGCGGAACCAAATACCAGCACGATGAAATCTGTAAAAGTCCACTCTTTAATGATGCGCAGTCCCCAGCCTACCCACCAAAGTTGCAGGATATAGAGAAGGATGCAGAGCGCCCAGACAATAGACGACCAATGAAAAACGACCCTGCGATAAGCGCGAGTGATCATGGCCATGGTGTGCAGCAAACGGGTGATCGCCAAACCCAGAATGATTGAGATGGCGATAAAGATATATTCATGTTGCGTCATTTTGATTTCTCGCTAGCGCAAAGCCCGCAATTATTGCTGTGGCAAACTCATAGACGACAGCGCCATAGGTATAGACTGAAACCGGGTCGGCAGTGAGCAAAAATGACAATAGGCGAGCCAGCGCCAGAGAGCCTATCCCAATCACCAACAGCAATAGGCCAGCCCGATAGTATGCCGGTTTGATGAGTGCGAAAAGGCAGTAAATGCCAATACCGGTTTGCAATCCGCCATACATGGCGCCTATTTCAGCATAGGCATCCCCATTACTCATTACCAGGCCGGCGAAAGATGCCGGTATGGCTGGTGAGAATAAGCTGGTGACCCCATAAGCGATGAAGACCAGACCTGAAAATCCGAGAACGCATTTACCTAGCATGGCGGCAGCCTCTAGAAAAGGGGTCAGTAGCTAAATAGCTACTGAAGTGCCCCCCAGGAGAAAATAAATCTGTCCCTATTTAGCTTTTAGCCCAAATTGATAAAGAAAATAGATCTGTCCCTATTTAACCCTATAACCTCCGAATCCGCTCATTAGAATAGAATGGCAACGCCAATTGTGTCCATAAGGACAATTTCTTGCCAGTTCCATTGCCCACTCGCTCAATTTCAGTTTTGCCACTGAAAGTGCCGAAGATACGATCCCAGATGATGATGGAGCAACCATAATTTGTGTTGCCCCTTTCAGAAACGGCACCACCCATGTGATTTTCGAGCCGCTTGATTTTATTGC
>CAYTLI010000317.1:0-2660 GCA_964438455.1 uncultured Pseudohongiella sp. | reverse complement strand
GTATAGAAATATTTTGTCTTTGCCGTTTGTGAAGACTTTGAACGACATGGTTGATATGTGGGGAGACGTGAAAATGATTTAAATACACTAAATTAATTGATATGAGCAAATCGATAACCGTTTTCAGCGATCTTCCAAAAGAAGTGATAACACACATATCACAATATGTCGAACGTTGGTACTTTGCATTTCGGTCGACGTGTCGACTCACGCGCGACTCTCTACCGCATCGAAAAAAATGGGTGTACGAGAAGTATAGACACTCTTTTCGTCTGCACTTGGAGTGGGCACGTTTGTTTGCTCCGGTTAAAGATTTTGATGTTACTGTCCGAGCATCTGTAAACAGAGCTCAACAACAGATCCTAAACGGGGTAAATATCATGGCCATGATTAACTCATTCATTGAAGGTATCGACGTAAGAAAGAAAAAATATATTCAAGATTTCCCACAGGAAATATTCGCAGTGTCGTGGGTAACATGTATCGGCATATATCTACATAAAACTGGACAGTATGACAGAACTCTTGATGGGAACATTTGGTATATTGCAACCAACTCAGATGTACACGATTACTTGGATTTACACAAATTAATTATGAAACTAGTTCAAACTATCACGCGTTCTGTCCTGAGTCGCAAAAGGACATTTGGGGACTGGTTGCTACGCAAGCCTGTGACCAAGTATATCAACCAAAAACGGGATTACACTGTGCTGCTGTACACGTACATGCACTGCAGGGAGTTGTCGCAAATGTGAATGCAAAATTGTTCATTTCCACTCCAGTCATGTCCGATCCGAAAGATGCGCCGGTACAAAAAAGAAAGGGCAAGAAATCAACTGAATTGACCAAAGAGGAGAAGAAAATAATGAAATCAGCAATGGAGGAATTTGTCAAAGTAGCTGCAAAGGCTCAGAAAGACTACAAAGCCACCAAGTTAAAAGCCCAGATTGAATTGGTACAGAAATCTCTTGACGTCGGGATCGATATCAATGAAGTCGACTCCCGAGGGATAACTCCGTTGTTTCTCGCTGCCATCGAAGGTGACACAGAGATAGCAGAGTTCTTACTATCAAAAAACGCGGATCCAAATTTTAAAAACGATAAAGGCGTTTCCGTATTGGCTGTTGCTGCGCACAAGAAGAACACCGAGCTTATGGCTATTTTGATGGGAGCAGGAGCAAAGTTGGAAGTGTGATTGTTTTCAGTTGATAACCAGTAAACAGCTGAATACATCAACAAAATTAATTAATCTAAACTCGAATATAAACTGCTTTCAATTTTCCGCAACTAGTGATGTTTATTATACAATTTAAAATAGCAACGCCTTTAGTGAGAACTAATGTCAGTTTGCTGACCATCCCAGACATCATCGTCAAATTTATAAGCAACGGAATTCGCGTCTGCCGTAGATCCCTCATCAACCGCGTAAAAGTGCTTGCAAGTAAAGAACGTATTGTAAAAAATGACCTTAAAGCTCTTTGCTATCGATTCAGCATCTTCCCTCGTCATTTGGCTTGAGATAGAAAAGCCGATATCTACCCGGAGCACGTGGCGTTCCAAGTTCTTCAACTGTTTTCTGTACGAGTCGACGTATACGATTCTGCAACCATGTTTCTTGGAGACTTGCCTCTTGACAGCTGCTTCAAATGACTTTTTGTTGCCTGGTTCAATGGCTGGAATAAGGTGCATGGAGAGCCGCACGCTAAAGTGTCCACAGAAACTTGAGATATATATTCTTTGCGTTCGAATATGCGGTTCTTCTTTTTCAATACTGAGCAGATTGTCCGTGCCAGAATGAACCAGATCTTCCCAAGCTGCCAGATCGTCAGGCTCATATTCAGTGACGGTAACAATTGCCGATCTGGACTGCAGTGTGACATCTGTGATGCGTCCCTTCAGATTTTTGGTCTGCATCAACCTCCGCAGCTCGTTTCCAACAGCGGTTGCAAACAGCTTTCCTCGTTCTGGTTCAAGATTGCTTTGAAAATTGAACGTAATTCGCAGATCTCTTGGGAGTTCGATCACAACGGCTGGATCCGTGAACCAATAAAGATCAGGCACATTTTGGGATGAGTCGCCGACAACAGTGAAAAGAGGAGACGGGTGAACGTTGAATTCAAGACCAGCGGCTTCGACTCTGGAACCGATGTTTCTCGTATTTCTGTCCACAAAGTGCTTCACCACAGACGGGACATAGTGAAACCGATGAGCAACCCTCGCCAACGCTGATGTTGCCGTGTGCAGCAACTTGGAGCTATTTTTGAAAAATGCCACCAAGTACAGATATTTGGGGTCTTTCGCGGTTCGCATAATAACAAGATAGTCTTTTGCAACTTCGACCGCCGCTCCTCCCTGCCAGTGCCAGCATGACGGGGAATTGGCCGTCATTTCATTGACGAAAGCAGAGTACACGTTCCACGAAAACTCGGTTCCTGGTTCGGTGCATTCGTACCGCCGCCCACGAACTTTCATTGATCGTTGCTCGAGAGTTTCTTTTAGTCGTGTGGGTATTGTCGAAGATACATTCGGTATAATGTCGCCAGTTTCTGTCATGATGATTACTCTAGTCACCCTAACGACAATAACAATGTTTTGCAGCAATCTGTTTGTAATACAATAAAAAATATTAACGACTTTAGTGAGAATGAATAGCCCCT
>CAYTLI010000316.1:0-2664 GCA_964438455.1 uncultured Pseudohongiella sp. | reverse complement strand
TTGATATGCCGAATGCGCGACTCTTCGCCTTCATTGATGTCGAGGTTGATCGCTACCCGGTTTCTGGGCAACTCTTCGACAGTGACTTCGACCGCCGCGCCATAACGGCCACGGGATGAGTAAACTTCCTGGATACCCTGCTGAATCGCCTCCAGGGCGGCACGGGTAAAAATTTGGCCTTCAGCGATATCAGCACCGGCCATGTTCTCGATGATGTCTTCTGTTTCCAGAACACTATTGCCCTCGATAGTGATTTCTGCCACAGAGGGTCTTTCGAGTACCGTAATAACGAGGATATTGCCTTCCCGCGCTACTTCAATTTCATCGAAGTAATCGGATTCAGTCAGCGCGCGAATAATTTCGGCAGGTGTGGTCTGGGTAACCTCGTCACCAATGCCCACTGGAAGCAGGTTGTAGATGATGCCAGGAGAGATTCGCTGATACCCATCGACGATGATGTCAGCATTGGTGAAATTTTGCGCCTGAACAGAAGCAGAAAATCCTATTCCTACCAGCACTGCAATAGCCAGTTTTTTAAACAACTCTACAAACTCACTCTATTGATTATACGGCGGCGGGAATCTTATTCGTTTTTACAATCGTTTATACTAAAGCTTCACAGCAAGCGACTTACGTCGTTGTAGATAGCCAATACCATGATGCCGGAGATTATCAACAGGCCAAGCTGTAAACCCCAGGCTTGAACTCGTTCGGGTACTGGCCGTCGAATTACTCCTTCAATGAGGTAGTAAAGCAGGTGACCACCGTCGAGAACCGGAATTGGCAAGAGATTCAGCACTCCCAGGGAGATGCTCAATAGTGCCAGGAAGCCCAGATAAACATCCAAACCGTAAGTTGCTGTTTCCCCCGCTACTTGCGCAATGGTTATTGGCCCATTGATGTTCTTGACTGAAATCAGTCCGATTATCATTTTCTTGACTGAATCCAGTACGAAGACCGATTTATCCCAGGTCTCTTGTATCGCTGGCTGAATTGCTGCCAGCGGCCCAAAACGTATCTCGCGCCGGTATTCGGCGGGAATTATTTCGGACAGTCGCGTTTCCTGGACGTAGGCACCGATGCTGCCATACACCGATCCGTCATCCTGAATCGCAGCTTCGGGCCGCAAATCAAGCTCTACCTGCGATTCACCCCGTTGGACTACAACATCCAGAGAGAGTTCCGGATTGGCACGAATCACTTCCACCCAATGGGTCCAGCCACGGATGCTGAGCCCGTTCACGGCCAACACTTCATCGCCTGGCTGCAGTCCACCAAGTTCTGCCCTTCCCCCTGGAATCAATCCAGCAACTATGGCCGGTATTTCAAACTGTACGATGCCAAGATTGGAGACCGGGTCTGGTGCAGTGTCTCCTCCCAACCAGGATTGAATTGGAATATTTACATCGCGTACGGTGCTGGATTCTGCTGGATCAATGGTGAGTGTTAAATCTCCGGACTCGCCCAGGCGGGAGAGCATCTGCAGGCTGACATGCTGCCAGATGATGGTCTCTTCACCATCCACAGCGAGAATCTGATCACCAACCTGCAAGCCGGCAACGTCTGCCGCGGAATCTTCTACGACACCATTGATTACTGGCGAGATACCACTGACGCCGTAACTGACATTGATAATCCAGTAGACAAAGATTGCCAGGATAAAATTGGCAATGGGTCCTGCGGCAACGATAGCCATGCGTTGCCAGAGAGGTTTATAAGCAAAAGACATATGGCGCTGACTTGCAGGCACATCGCCGGAATCGGCAACCATGGTGTCTTCCTGGCCGAGCATCTTCACATAGCCACCCAGTGGTATGGGGGCGATAACGTATTCAACGCCATCCTTGCCGATCCAGGACTTGGCCGCTTTGCCAAAGCCGATAGAGAAGCGCAGAACTTTCACACCACAACGTCGCGCCACCCAGAAGTGACCAAACTCATGGATGGTGACCAGGATGCCCAGGGTAATAATGAGGGCTATGACACTGATTAAAAATTCCAACATGGGATACTGGGACTTGACCCGAAAGAGGCCAGAATTGCTCCTCTTTAGTCTTTTAAAATCAATTTGTTAGCTAATTTTCTTGCGCGCATATCTACGTCCTGAATAATAGCGAGACTAGACGCCGCTTCACAAGGTATTTTCGACAGCACACCCTCTATTATGAGAGGAATATCAACAAAAGAGATCTGATCCTGTAGAAATGCGGCAACAGCGACTTCATTAGCCGCATTGAGGATAGCAGGTGCTGTTCCACCCTCCTCCGCCGCTGCACGGCCCAATTGCAGGCACGGAAACTGCTGCAAATCAGGCTGATGAAAATCCATGGTCGCAATCTCGGCCAGGTTCAGCGGTTCAACTGCTGTCTGTATACGCTTTGGATAAGACAGACCATAGGCAATCGGCACACGCATATCCGGATTGGCCAGCTGTGCCAGTACTGAGCCATCGGCAAAATGAACCAGAGAATGGATGATGCTTTGTGGATGAATCAACACATCCACTCGCGACGGGGGCAGGTCAAACAGGAAGCATGCCTCTATCAATTCCAGACCCTTGTTCATCATCGTCGCGGAATCAACGGATATCTTTCTGCCCATTGACCAACGAGGGTGTTTACAGGCCTGCTGTGGCGTTACCGACTGCAATTGCTCGGCGGTGAA
>CAYTLI010000315.1:0-2673 GCA_964438455.1 uncultured Pseudohongiella sp. | reverse complement strand
GATCTCGCCCGCTCGTATGTTCGATGAAGTACTGAAACTGTTTTCCAGCGGCTATGGCGTTTCGACCTATGCCAGGATCCAGTCCAGCCCGCTTGGTGAGTTCACCATAGGCCCTACCCTGCGCGCCCGCTCAGATAACAACGCACAGGCATTCCGGTTACTGGAACTGGCACTGGAGAACACCGATGCGCGAATTGCCGAAGGAAAATCTGTCACTGCCTACTTCCTGTTCGCCGCACTGCTCTGGCCGGTTCTGCGATCGCGCATGCTGGCGAACGATGCGGCAGATGAAAACAACAATGCGGGGTTAATAAGCCTGGCAAATGAAGTGTTGGCCGAACAGCAATCCCTTACCGCGATTCCAAAAAGGATTTCATTCGCGAGTCGGGAAATTTGGGAACTGCAGTGGAAGCTGGAGAACAGAACAAGACGCAATGTAAACAGCTGTTTTAATCATCCGCGCTTCCGGGCGGCATACGATTTTCTGCTATTAAGAGAACAGTCCGGAGAAGACCTTTCCGCTTGCGGCCAGTGGTGGACGGATTTTCAATTCGGTGATACAAATCAACGAGAGCAACTCCTCGACTCCCTCCCGAAACCCCAGCGTCGCAGAAGGCGACGAAGAAAAGGGAAAAGCGCAGGCAATACACGTGGCTGAAGAGTCATTTCCACATCGAGAAATCCCACGCTTCATCGCGGTTGAAGGACCAATCGGGGTGGGCAAGACAAGCCTGACCAAGCGTCTCGCAGACACCTTCAACTACGAAGTCTTGCTCGAGCTTAGCGAAGAGAATCCTTTTCTGGATCGCTTCTACCAGAATCCACGACAGTATGCCCTGGCCACGCAGTTGTTTTTCCTGTTCCAACGCACCCAACAGCTTCAGGATCTGCGACAGGATGACATGTTTGAACCTGTTCGAGTGGCAGACTTCCTGATGGATAAAGACAGGTTGTTTGCAGAGATGAACCTGGACAGTGATGAATTTGAAATCTACATGAATGTCTATAAACACCTGACCATCAATACACCCTCACCCGACCTGGTCATTTACCTGCAAGCGCCCACAGATATCCTGCTTTCGCGTATTAAGAAGCGAGGCATTAACTCAGAACAACTGATCGAAAGAGAATATCTTGAAAGTTTGAACAACGCCTATACCGAGTACTTCCACTACTACAAGCGCTCGAAACTACTCATTGTTAACAGTACCGACATCGACCTGGTCAACAATGACGAACACTATCAGCAGCTGTTAGACTATATGCTCTCGATTCCCAACGGCACCCACTACTATAATCCAGGCCAGTCGATTCTCTAGCAGCACCAGCTACTTCCGAAACACATCACCTCACAAACAGAAAACAAGGCAATGAGTTCACAGACCAGGACAGCCAATGTCACTCTCACGACATTGAATAAGATGAAACAAAGCGGTGAGAAGTTTGCCTGCCTCACTGCCTATGACGCCTGCTTCGCCGGCATTCTGAGTGAGGCTGGTGTTGAAGTGTTGCTGGTTGGCGACTCTCTCGGCATGGTGTTACAGGGACATGACAGCACACTGCCGGTAACCATGGATGACATGATCTATCACATGCAGTGCGTCAAGCGCGGCAACAAGGGCGCCTTGCTGATGGCCGACCTGCCGTTTATGAGTTATGCATCTGAAGCGCAAACTCTGGAAAATGCCGCCGCATTGATGAGGGCAGGCGCACATATAGTCAAACTGGAAGGCGGCGCCTGGATCAGCAACACCACGAGACTGCTCGCGGAGAGAGGTATTCCCGTATGCGCCCACATGGGACTCACTCCGCAATCGGTCAACCGTATTGGTGGCTTTCATGTCCAGGGCCGGGATACGGCACAGGCTCAGTCGATCATCGAAGAAGCGAAACTGCTGGAGGACTCGGGCGCCAGTATCCTGCTATTGGAATGCGTGCCCAGACAACTGGCGAAAGAGATAACCGAAGCACTACACATCCCGGTGATCGGTATCGGCGCGGGCCCTGATACATCCGGCCAGATCATGGTGCTCCATGATGTTCTTGGCATCTCGCCAATCACACCTAAGTTCGTCAAGAACTTCCTGGCAGAATCCAGCAGTGGTATTCCCGGTGCTATCGAAGCCTATGTCAGTGCAGTAAAAGCAAAATCCTTTCCGGGCGAAGAGCATTCCTTCAGTTAGCCCAGGCGATGGAAGTCATCACCACTATTTCAACGCTGCGCAATTATCTGCGTGAAGCCAGAACTGCCGGCAAATCGATCTGCCTGGTTCCTACCATGGGCAACCTGCACGCGGGTCATTTAAAACTCGTAGATGAGGCCGTGGCGCGAACCGATGTTGTGGTGGCATCTCTTTATGTAAATCCCCTGCAATTTGGCCCACAGGAAGACCTGGATTCCTATCCGCAGAGCTTTGAGGAAGACAAGCAGCGCCTCAATGATCACGGTTGTCACTGCCTGTTTGCACCCAACACAAGCGAACTCTATCCACACGGCCTTGAGTCGCAAACCCTGGTGCATGTACCTGAACTTACCAAGTCCTTTTGTGGCGCGAGCAGGCCAGGCCACTTCGATGGCGTAGCCACGGTTGTCAGTAAGCTATTCAACATCGTAGAACCGCACACGGCGATATTTGCCCTGAAAGATTATCAGCAGTTTCTGGTCATCAAGCG
>CAYTLI010000314.1:0-2686 GCA_964438455.1 uncultured Pseudohongiella sp. | reverse complement strand
GCCATGGTCGGCATAAAAATAGACTGCATTACCCGGCCACCGATGCTGAAACCGGCCTGCGCAGTTGCGCCAAAATCCTGGATCAGAAAGTAGACGGCTGAAAAATAGACGAACAGCAGCAACATCTCGCCACCCGCCGGAAGTCCGATGTCCAGCATCTTCCACCAGATATCAAAACGTGGTCGCCAGTTCGCTGGCTGAATGACCACATACTTTTCCAGCTTGATGAAATAGAGCACCAGCAGTATGAAGCCGACGATGGAAGATATTGTGGTAGCCAGTGCCGCGCCAAGAACTCCCAGTGCGGGTCCCGGTCCCCAGCCAGCAATGAGTACCGGCGCCAGGATGATGTTGAGAATAACAGTCAGCACTTGTACCAGCATGGCTGGCTTGACGATGCCGGTGGCTCGTAGCGCCGATGCCATGGCGATGATCAGAAACTGAAACGCCATGGTCGGCAGAAACCAGTGCAGGAATATCGAGCCCTGCTCCAGCGCGCCCGCGTCGGCAGCGATATTGGCCAGATATCTGTCTCCCAGGCTATAGCCGAGTACCAGGGTTACCAATGCACACATCGTTGCCAGCACCAGGGATTGATTGAAAACCAGGTTGGCTGTGCCCTGCTCCTTGCGACCCACCGCCTGCGAGATCATTGCCACTGCGCTGACCCCGAGCACCTGGGTGAGAGACATGATCATGAACATCAGGGTGCCAGCTGTTCCCACTCCCGCTACGGCATCTTCCCCAAGGGCCGCAACGAAATAGAGATCCACCAGCAAGTAGAGGGTTTGAAACAGCATGCTGGCAGCCACAGGAATAGCCATGGCCAGTATAGTTCTGACGACAGAACCCTGGGTGAGGTCTTTCATGAGTATTGTCCGGTACTGCAGGATTTGGTCGAAGCCGCATTCCAGATACAGGGGATATGGAGAATTTCTGGATTGCTGCCGGTGAAATAGTGCGCCGCGCAGTATAACCCAGGATCTGATTTACACAAGCGCAGAATACCCCATGACCGCGAGTTGCAGGATTCCGCGCTCGTATGCTGACTGAACCCTGGCGACTGGATGCGCAAATCCAGTTAATGCCAATAGCGGGGAATTTGCGAACTCCATCGCAAAAAATCCTGGATTTCTGGTCGAGTGCGACCCAATTCGAATCGTTTTTGTGATCTCAGTAACTCTCTGCATTCCGTAATCCCCTAATCTACAACCATACCCTGAACTAGTAATCCGAGGTTGATATGAAGTTGGATACGGAATTTAGTCGAGAAAGTACAGATGCCAGTGAAATCGGAGAATTTCTCCAGTTGGCATTCCTGCAACAATGGAAGTTCAGTTGTATGCAGATGGTTCGCAATCATCTCAGTTCGGAAGAAGTTACCGTACTGGATGTAAATGTCTTCGATCACAACTTTATCCTCGATAGTGAAGTGCTCACCGCGGCAACCCAGGAAGCCCATTCGGTGACTTTCAGGGCCCAGAGCGGCGGACTGACTCTGCTGTTCAATGCCAGGCCCATGCGCTCAAACCTCGACCCTTCGGTTTGTGAATGCAAGTTTGAGTTTCCGGAAAAACTCCGCTTTACTCAACTGCGCAAGGCTGTCCGAATCAATTTTCGCAATAGCCCTGAGATCAAGGTTCATCTGTTTGCGGGCGAGGGAGCGCCCTTTGCAGGGCATCTCATGGATCTGTCTACAACGGGCGCCAAGATCCAGATTCTTGGCGATCTGTCTGGCAAACTGGACAGTGCACAGATAATCGATGACTGCCAGCTCATCATGCCAAATGGCGATTTGCTCGACTTGAGCGCCCAGGTGAGAGGCATGGTCTACGACCACGACCGGAACCTCAGTGTCGTGCGCTGCGAATTCATCGAGCTGCGTGGTAACGATGTGGTTCAACTGCAAGGGCTACTCGATCAGGCTGCACATAAACCAAGAGACGTCGAACTGTCCCTGGTTAGCTAGGTCAAAATTCCTCTCCCTCTCTGTGGTAAACTTTGCGGTCAATTCGCTAATCAAATTGACTGTTTGCCACGGAGAGTACAGTGATCAAAGGACTACACCACAACGCCTATCGTTGCCGGGACTCTGAGCAGACCCGGGCTTTCTATGAAGACTTTCTCGGTTTGCCGTTGATGCATAGTTTCGTCATCGAGCAAACCAAATCCGGTCGTGACAGCAATGTACTGCACAGCTTTTTCCAGATGCAGGATGGTTCGTTCCTGGCCTTCTTCGAAGAACCGGATGAGCCCTTCGAGTTCAAAGACCAGCGTGATTTCGATTTGCACATAGCGCTCGAGGTGAGCCGCGACCACATGCTGGAGATGAAGAAGAAAGGCGAAGACGCAGGCATGGAAACCCGCGGCGTTTCCGATCACGGCTTTATCGAATCAATCTACTTTCGTGACCCGAATGGCTACGTGATTGAACTGACTGCCAGGGTTGAGGGTGAAAAAGGCGATGTATTCGACCGTGATGAAGCCCATAAAACTCTGGCCAAATGGCAAAGCAGCAAAAACGCGGGGTAAGTCATGTCGGATTCTCTTCTCTTCAGGCAACTGTTCGATCAAACTTCCGGCACTTACACCTACCTGCTGGCGGACAAAGACTCCGGCGAGGCTTTATTCATAGACACTGTCTTCGAGCAGCATCAGCGGGACTATTCCCTGGTCCAGGAACTGG
>CAYTLI010000313.1:0-2733 GCA_964438455.1 uncultured Pseudohongiella sp. | reverse complement strand
AGCAGTGCCGCAACCCGCGGCATCAAATTCTTGCCAGTAGTCGTTGCTGCTGCAAGCACGTGCGTATAGTTCTTGCCCTGCTCTGCGACCAGTGGTGCTACAGCTTCTGGAAGCTGATGCTCATAGCACGCGTTGTCTGCAACGAGCACCCTGTTCACTCCGGCCAGTTGTGCAGCGGCAGTGGCAGCATCCTGACAGTTACTGCCGGCAACCAGGATATCGATATCGCCACCAATCGCTGCAGCGGCGGACACCGTATTCGCAGTCGCTTTCTTCAGCGATGCATTGTCGTGTTCTGCTATTACAAGAGTTGCCATATCAATACCTATATTACTTTCGCTTCATTTCTCAATTTCTCAACCAGTTCAGCTACTGATTCCACTTTCACCCCGGCGCTGCGCTCGGCTGGTGGAGCTACACTCAGTGTTTTGATGTTTGAGCTAATTTCGACACCGAGATCCGCGGGCGAGAGCGTATCGATAGGCTTCTTCTTTGCTTTCATAATATTCGGCAGGGAAGCATAGCGTGGTTCATTAAGACGCAAATCGGTGGTCACGATAGCTGGCAGGTCAAGCAGCACGGTTTGTTCACCACCATCTATTTCCCTGGTGACTTCAATCTTGCCGTCTTTCAGTTCCGCCTTACAGGCAAATGTACCTTGTGGGTAGTTGCACAGGGCAGCAAGCATCTGGCCAACCTGGTTGTTGTCGCTGTCGATGGATTGCTTGCCCAATATCACCAAATCTATCTGTTCTTTCTCGATGATCGCCTTCAGGGCCTTTGCTACAGCCAGAGGCTGAGCCTCGTCGTCGGTCTCTACCAGGATGCCCCGGTCTGCTCCCAGCGCGAGTGCGGTGCGAATCTGTTCCTGACAGGCGGATGATCCGACCGATACGGCAATCACCTCATCGGCGCTCCCTGCCTCCTTCAACCTAATAGCTTCTTCAACAGCGATTTCACAGAATGGATTAATCGCCATCTTTGCGTTTGCCAGGTCGACACCACTGCCATCAGATTTCACTCTGACGCGAACGTAGGCATCAACCACGCGCTTAATTCCAACAAGGACCTTCATGGGTTCTCCAAAGAGTCATCAAGAAAATATGGGGGTCGGGGTATCCCGAAAAAAGGTGGCAATAATGCCGTTTTTGCCCTGACAAATCAATGACGTCCGCCAATCATGGCGCGGCTTCCAGTGGGAAAAACTCGCCTGCGCTGACTATACCCATACGTGCTGATTCGCCGCCTGGTTCTGTGACCGCCAGTTCAACCAGTCGATAAAACACCGCCCGGCTCAGTAAGCCCCAGAGCCCATCGCGCACGTGCAGGATCGGATGCGGTTCGTCCCCCTCACCCTGCTCAAATAACAGCCGATGATCAGGCCCGGCCACAACAAGCTCCCCGGTATTGGTTTCGAAGTGAAGGCAGGGTCCGATTTCAACCTGCTCTTCTTCCATGGCGATAATCACAAATGGACAGTCCTCCACCTGAATGCCGACCTTCTCTACCGGGGTCACCAGAAAATACTTGTCTCCCTCCCGCTTCAATACCGAAGCAAATAATTGCTGGATGGCTGGCCTGCGAATCGGTTTACCTTCATGCATCCAGGTGCCATCCCGCTTGATGACGAGATCGATGTCTCCACAGAAAGGTGGATCCCACAGGTGAACCGGTGCCGGACCCCGGGATTTGATCTTTGCAACCAGGGCAAATGGATCAGGCGGACTGTCAGGATTGTTGTCATGTTCGCTCATAGTTTTCTCAACAGGCCCGATGTGGCTGGCCTTACCTCGATTCATCATAGGCCTGATTCCGGGCCCGGAAAAGCCCCGTGCGTATTTCTGCGCTTAGGGTCGCCGCGTGGCGGGTGTTACACTTGCAACATAAAGCTTCAGCGGCATTCCCCACTCAAACATTCGATGACAGCACTCGTAAAAGCAACAGATTTTCCCGCGCTGTTCCGTGAGCAAATCCCGCTGATCGATGTGCGAGCCCCCATAGAATTTGAGCGCGGCAGTTTTCCCAATGCCAACAACCTGCCAATCCTTGATAACTCTGAACGGGAGGCCGTCGGCACCTGCTATAGACAACAGGGCAGAGAAGCTGCCATCAAGCTTGGGCACCAGCTGGTAGATGCCGAACAAAAGGCGCAACGCCTGCAAGCCTGGATAGATTTTGCCAGGTCGCACCAGGAAGTGATGTTGTATTGCTATCGTGGCGGCCTGCGCTCCGCAATCTGCCAACAATGGCTTGCCGAGGCCGGCATTGAGATTCCGCGCATAGCAGGCGGTTATAAAGCCATGCGCCGATTCTTGATCGATGTCATCGAGGCTGCTGCCCGAGAGGCTGAAATGGTTATAGTCGCCGGCAAAACAGGCAGTGGTAAAACCCATTTCATCAACGATTTCAGCAATAGCGTGGATCTGGAAGGTCTTGCCAACCACCGCGGCTCTGCATTCGGACGACGAGTCCTGGCACAACCCAGCCAGATCGATTTTGAAAATCAACTGGCAACTCGATTACTTCATGTGGATTGGGAAAATCAGCGACGACTGTTGCTGGAAGACGAAAGCCGGGCAATCGGCTCCCTGTCGATACCGCAAAATTTTCACCAGCGCATGAACCGATCACCGCTGGCATTGATTGAAGAATCGCTGGAAAACAGGGTAGACACCATACATCTGGACTATATCCAGTCAAACTTCCAGGAATTCAAAACACACCACCCCGAGC
>CAYTLI010000312.1:0-2749 GCA_964438455.1 uncultured Pseudohongiella sp. | reverse complement strand
ACTGGCTCGAGCATTCACGCCCCAACGACCCATCTTGTTTGTTGCCTTCACCGGCGAGGAGGCTGGCCTGATGGGCTCGGATCACTTCGTTAACAATCCGCCGGGTGGATTTGAGACTGAGAATCTTTTCGCCATGGTTAACATGGACGCGGTGGGTCGGCTTGAGGGCCGTACGCTGCAAGTGTTTAGCACTGAGAGTGCTTACGAGTGGCCATTTATGGCCCAGGGCATAGGTTTTACTATTGGTGTCCCTTCAGAATTTCCGGCCCAGACCATAGCCAGCAGCGATCACGTCAGCTTTCTCAACGCCGGCATTCCTGCCATTCATTTGTTTAGTGGGACTCACCTGGACTATCACCAGCCCTCGGATACATCGGACAAACTGGATCTGCGCGGCATGTCAGACGTTGCACTGTGGGTAGAAGAGGCCATCGTTTATCTGGCTGATCGCACGGATCCCCTGCGTGTAAATCTAGAGAATGCACAGGTAGAGGTTAGTACGGCTACAGGCTCCCGCGAGGCCAGCCTGGGTACGATTCCAGATTTCGCTTACGATGGCGAAGGGGTTCGAATTTCCGGCGTTACGCCAGGCGGAGCCGCCGAGGCCGCTGGCCTGCAGGGTATGGACATTATTCTGCAGTTCAATGGCACAGCCGTAGACAGCCTGCAGACTTACTCCAACATGCTGCGCGCAGCTGCTCCGGGCGATCAGATTGCGGTTACGGTGCGCCGTGGTGAAGAGATCTTAACTGTGAGTGCCGAACTCAAGGCTCGCTGATCTTCAGTGATTCGCCCGCATCAGTTTGATCAGTTCTAAATCTATCCTTTTTTGCGACTTCGTCGCTGCTTTGTTTCTACTACAGTTGTAGTTCATCGCCAATCCGCACGCTGCACACTACCGCAGGATGCTAAACAGTAATCCTGCGATCACGATCATTACGGACAACAAGATCAGGCGACGGTGGCTGGCGGTTCTGGGCGACGCCCAGTTGTAGGTTTCTTCCTCGATAAAAAGGCAATGGGATTGTCTGCGTGCCATGGTGGTGTGCTTGCTTAGGATTACTGATTAATAGGATTTTCGACGCTGACATTTAAAACTATTGATGTGGCAGGCGGCGGGTGAAAAAAAGGCAGAGTTGGGAGGAATTCTGGCGAAACATGGCACTTTGTGTGCAGGCAACTACAAAACTGTGGCTTCTAGCCGGAATCACAGCCTGCGGTAGTTCCACTCCTCACGATCGGCGGCCTTCCAGGCAGCCAATCTTTACTGTTCGGCGCGAAACTCCCCCAGTCTGCGATTCCTCTCTAGGTGCGAATTGATCAGCCAGCACAAGTGCCCAAGCCTCGATGTGGGGGGTGTTATGGCGAACAATAAAGGGCGACCGCAGGTCGACCGTGAGCAATAGCGCCCCCGACAGCGGGGCGCTCGAAGCCACTGAGCGAGTACAACTAGTTCCCAACCTGGATTAGGCTGTAAACTCTCTGTCACAGAGTTACCACACACTGTGTGGCAAATTCACAAGTAACTTATCGAGTCGGGACAGGTTAGAATCATGCGAGCATTGAATACAGTTGGAGTCTTTTTGGTAGCAGCTATGATGGCGTCCGCGAGCTTTGCGCAAAAAATTGTAATCGCCCATCGGGGTGCCAGCGGCTACTTGCCCGAGCATACTCTGGAGGCCAAGGCCATGGCCTATGCGCAGGGTGCTGACTACATTGAGCAAGATCTGGTCATGACCAGTGACGATGAACTGATCGTGCTGCATGACATTACCCTCGATCGCACCACAGACGTTGATGAGAAATTCCCCGGCCGCGCCCGCGAGGACGGACGCTTCTATGCGATCGATTTCACCCTTGCAGAGATCAGGACGCTCAATGCGGTGGAAGGCTTTCGCCTGGTTGATGGTGAGAAAGTGCAGGGCTTTGCCAACCGGTTTCCAATGAGCAAGGGTTCATTCTCGGTGCCCACTTTTCAGGAAGAGATCGAGCTGATCCAGGGGCTCAATGTTTCCACGGGCAAAGACATTGGCATTTACCCTGAAATCAAGCAGCCCGCCTTTCATCGTCAGGAAGGTAAAGACATCAGCACGCGGGTAGTTCAGGTGCTAAAAGAATATGGCTATACCAGCAAAGACAGCAAGGTATTCCTGCAGACTTTTGATTATGACGAACTGGCGTTGATCAAGAAGGAAATATTTCCGGCCGTAGGCATCGACGTAAATCTGATTATGCTGCTGGGTAACACGACAGATTACCCCTGGATGTTTGAACCGAATGGCATGTCCAAGTTGGCGTATTCAGCTGACGGCATTGGCCCGTCCTACAACCTCGTGGTGGATCGTAGCTCCAGCCAGAATCAATTGCAGATTACCGATCTGGTTGCCCGTGCCCATGGGGCTGGTCTAGAGGTACACCCCTATACCTTCCGGGCAGACCCAGGTGCTGTGCCTGGCTATGCCAAAGATTTTGAAGACCTGCTTAACATCCACTTTTTCCAGGCCGACGTCGATGGCCTGTTTACCGATTTTCCGGATCGAGCCGTACAGTTTCTGCAGTCAAGATGACCGCAATCAGGCTATCCAAGGAGCAACCTGGCTGTGAGGAATACTGTGCACTCCGTGTTGCCTGTGGCCTTTCCCCCAAGTCCCAGGCGGCGGCAGAAATCGGTTTACCCAACAGTCTGTTTGTCACAACTATCCGGGACGGAGAGCGTCTCATCGCCATGGGGCGAGTAGTAGGAGACGGG
>CAYTLI010000311.1:0-2752 GCA_964438455.1 uncultured Pseudohongiella sp. | reverse complement strand
ATAATTGAGTAATTTAGTCAGGTATTCTCAAGGGCGAGATTATTCAGTATCATTAGCGCTCAATCAATGCTTGAGAGAACCCGATGGTCACTATTACCGAGCCTGCACAGGAGTACCTTGCCGAGCTGTTAAAGAAGCAGGATGTGGAAGGTATTGCTGTTCGCGTATTCATACTGGACGCTGGAACGCCCCGCGCCGAGACCTGCATATCATTTTGTCGGCCAGGAGAAGAAAAAGAGGACGACGAAGTGAAACAATATGATGACTTCAAGGCCTTTATCGACCAGCCAAGTATACCTTTTTTGGAGGACGCGGTTGTAGATTTCCAGAAAGACTCCATGGGTGGCCAGTTGACTATCAAGGCGCCCAATTCCCGCATGCCCAAGCTGACTGAAGACAGCCCGCTGGAAGATCGCGTGAATTATGTCCTCTACAACGAGATCAATCCTGGCCTGGCTGCTCACGGCGGCATGGTCACTCTGGAGGAGATTCACGAGAACAGTATCGCAGTACTGCGCTTTGGTGGCGGATGCCAGGGTTGTGGAATGGTCGACGTGACACTCAAGGATGGTGTGGAGAAGACTCTGATGGAGCAGATTCCCCAGCTTACTGAAGTGCGCGACGTAACCGACCACTCAGTGAAGGAAAATGCCTACTATCAATAGTCTGGATTAATCCGGGTAGGCGTTCGCCAATTCCCGGTAGATTGCTTGCTTGAATTCCGCATCTGCCGGGTCGAGTTGGTGGATGATTTCTACCAGGTATTCATTATCTTCCCGACCGTGCCAGATTTTCTGGTAGCTACCTTCTTTATATCCCTTGTCCTGGCGAAACATGTTGAGCACGTTCTTGCCAACGTATTGACGGAATAGTTCAGTCCAGTCCAGCTCGCAGTCGCTCATGATAGAGGCGAACAGTGAAAGTTCTATGCGCCGCGCTACCGAGATAGCGATAAGCAGCTCCAGCTTCGCCACCAGATCCAGTGACTCGAACTGGTATTCCTTGTTATCCAGTTGAATTGCGGTCACATCTACCGCGGATGTCAGGGCTTTTCCCAGCTCCTCCTGGGCATCGGATCCGGTGTCAGTGCTTCTCAGCAGAATTTCAGACAGGATGAAATGCCAGATATCGATGAGCTCCATCTGTAGCTGGGCGAGGTCCTTGTCCTGCTTCTTCCACCATTTCCAGCCGTGGTGCTCAATCGCTTCAGCGCCCTCGATGGCGACCGCGCGCAGGTAAGGGTAGCGGGCTTCTATCCAGTTGGGGTCAACCTTGGAGTTCATGCTGTGTTGCAGGGACAGCATGATTTCAGCTTGGTCAGCAGACAGCATGGGAATGTGGCAACAGGTGTAAGTTCAGAGGATCGACGCTGGCAGGGTTATTTGGAGGCAACGGCCTGAATTTTTGCTTGTTTGGCAAGGCTGCTCAACATTTCTCGCCGGCTCTGCAACATATCGTTGTAGGACTTGCGCGCCGCCTGGACTTCGGCATCAGAATCATCGGAAGCCTCGAGTTCCTGCAGCCATGCCTCGAGCACCTGAATCTCGCTGGTAAGTTGGGCAGTGCCTTCTTCTATGAGTTTCTGATCAATGCTGATGTCAGAGTTGACCAGATCGTCTTTTTTCTTGGCCATTTCGCCGAGGACCCCCGTCTTGCGCTTATTCTTCTGAATAACTTATTCGGCAGCAGCAAAAATCACTGTGCCTATGCTCTATCGGCAGCGAATCAGAATGTCATAGACCCTCATATTGGTCAAGATTCAGTCAAGCAGATCCTCTGCTAGCCGGCGCGCAAGCCGCCCACCTGCGACTCCCACCACTGGCTATGAAATTGCCGTGGTAACAGGTGGGCATCGGGACGACCCCAGGCGGAGAGCATCAGCTTGACGTCGCTCTTTCGAATCAGCCTGAGTTGTGCGTAGCCGATGTCTTTATAGGGAAGCTCTAATTGCTCCAGTGCTGACAGGTCAATGCCCCGCAGTTGATGGAGTTTGAAGGATTCTGCGTGCTCAGACTTGTCATGGAGCAGCTCTCCGAGCGCAGCTGTGCGATAGAGGCGCTCTAGCAGTTTCTCCGTTGCCTCTTTCGGGAGATTCGCTGACTTGATCTGGGTTCGGATGCAGATACATGCCTGATTGAAAGCGCTCCAGAGGGGGAATTGCTGACGGCAGACCGCATATGCCAACTCAAAATCACCCGCATCCTTCGCTGCTGCCACCTGATCCTGCCAGCCAGCCTTGGGTGACGCCCTGTTATTGCTGCTGGTTTCGGTTTGATTGCCAGTTTCCGCAGACTTGCGGTTGTTGCTGCGGACCCTGCTACCAGTTGGCTTGCCAGATGTTATTTGGCCCAGGCTATCACGCTGGTGTTTGCCACGTTTTCTACCGGCAATTGGGGGCAGGGGCATCGTTCGATCGACGTTGTACTCCACTTCCATAGTCTGGTGTCTATGCAGGGCATAGACGATCAGGCCCAGGAGGCTAAGCGCAAGCACGATGGATACGAATGCTACCAAGGAAATCCTCTACACAAGGGTCGGGTGAAACTGGGTAATCGGTATCGGGACCAGTCTAACAAATTCCAATCCGGAAGCACCCCAATAGTACTGGGTTTTAGAGACTCGGAATTTGAACTTTTTCACAGCAATCAAAAGCGCTTTTCCTTGACTGGGATGAGCAAGCTTTTTAGAATCCCCGCCTTCGTGAAAGCCTGCCACCGCAGGATTTCCCTGTCCCCTTCGTCTAGAGGCCTAG
>CAYTLI010000310.1:0-2752 GCA_964438455.1 uncultured Pseudohongiella sp. | reverse complement strand
GTCTGCGCCAACAGACCCACAACGTAATAGCCCTCGATGAAACGCCCTTGCTCATCGAAAAAGAAGCAGCGATCGAAATCCCCATCCCAGGCGATGCCCAAGTCAGCGCCATTGGAAAGAATCGCTTCTATCGTTGGTCCGCGATTCTCTTCCAGCAAAGGGTTTGGAACGCCATTGGGGAAATGACCATCGGGCTCGTGGTGCACCTTGATCAGCTCGATAGGCAATTGCTTCTCCAGCAAGTCCATCACTGGTCCTGCGCCACCGTTCCCGGCATTGCAAACCACTTTCAGTGGTTTGATTGCTGCCACATCGATGTAGCTCAGCAAGTGGTCGATATAAGCCTGCCGGGTATCAACTTGCTCGATGCTGCCAGAAGTATCCGGATCACTGAACTCACCGGCTTCTGCGATTGCCTTGATTTCAGTTAATCCGGTATCACCACTGATTGGCTTGGAGTTCTCCCGCACCAGCTTCATACCGTTGTAGTCTTTCGGGTTGTGGGACGCCGTGACTACGATGCCGCCATCTGCCTGCAGGTGAGAGGTAGCAAAATAAACTTCTTCGGTGCCGCATTGCCCGATGTTCAGTACCTGCACGCCGCTCTCCACCAAACCACGACACAGCGCGTCGCAGAGCGAGGGACTTGAGAGCCTGATGTCGAAGCCAACGACTACCCTGGTGGGAGAAAGAAACTGCGCAAATGCGCGACCGATGCGCCACGCGATATCTTCATTGAGCTGGTCGGGGACCCGCCCGCGAATGTCATAAGCCTTGAAACAAGTAATCTCCATTAGCCTGTCTCACGCCTTTTGTTGTTCATAGGTGTAATTGGTGGCTTCGATGAATCCATCGACGCTGCCACAATCGAAACGCCTGCCCTTGAACTTATAGCCGATAACTCTGCCTTCCTTCGCTTGCGCCAGCAGGGCGTCGGTGATCTGCATCTCTCCATTCTTCCCCGGAGGCGTGTTTTCTATAATGTCGAAAATATCCGGTGTCAGGATATAACGACCAATGATGGCGAGATTGCTCGGCGCATCTTCCGGCGCCGGCTTCTCCACCATGTCACTGATACGATAGACGCCATCTGTCTCTTCCTCACCCGCGATCACGCCGTACTTGTAGGTTTCATCCCGGGGCACTTCTTCTATGGCTACGATGCTGCACTGATATTGTGCATAGAGTTGCACCATTTGAGTGAGCACACCATCGCCTTCGGTGACGCAGTAATCATCTGCGAGAATCACGGCAAAGGGCTCCTTGCCGATGAGCTTGCCACCAACGAGAATGGCATGACCCAGGCCTTTCATCTCAACCTGTCGCGTATAGGAAAACGTGCAGCTGTCCATGATCTGACGCGTCTCCGCCAGCAAGCCTTCCTTATCTGATCCTTGTATCTGGTGTTCCAGCTCATAGCTGATATCAAAATGGTCTTCCAGCGCACGCTTGCCGCGACCAGTCACGATAGCCATATCGGTGATGCCGGCCTGCATGGCCTCTTCGACTCCGTACTGGATCAGTGGTTTGGTGACAATTGGAAGCATCTCTTTCGGCATCGCCTTGGTTGCCGGCAGGAAGCGAGTCCCGTAGCCGGCGGCAGGAAAGAGGCATTTTCTGATTGCTGTCATAATTTTTTCCGTATTGGTTTTAATCTGTGCGGGCGACCCTACCGGCCGTAGAGATCCTCAAAACGCTCAATATCATCTTCTCCCAGGTAGTCACCAACCTGAACTTCAATAATCTCTACTGGCTTGTCGCTGGTATTTGAAAGTCGGTGCTTGCTCCCCAGGGGAATGAACGTGGATTCGTTCTCGTTCAATGCAAATTCTCTGCCATCGCAATAAATCAGTGCAGTACCGCGCACCACGGTCCAGTGTTCTGATCGATGTTGGTGCCTTTGCAGGGAAATCGCAGCACCCGGGTTGACCACGATGTGTTTCACCTGATATCCCACGCCCCCGGCCAGGGATTCGAAGGATCCCCACGGGCGATGGACCAGGCGGTGAAAATCCTTCTCCTTGCGCTTCAGCTGCTGCAGTTGCGCAACAATGTCCTTCACCTGCTGCGCTCGCGCCTTGTCCGCGACTAACACAGCATCCGGCGTTTCGACGATGACCGCATCTTCCACGCCCAGCGCTGCCACTAACCTGGACTGTGCCTGTATGTAGCTGTTGCCAGTGGCTACCGAGAGCACATCCCCTGAGATCACATTGCCTTGCTCGTCTTTAGGCGCATGCTCCCAGACAGCATTCCAGGCACCCAGATCAGACCAACCTGCATCGAGAGACAACATGGCTGCACGGTCGGTCTTCTCCATGACAGCGTAGTCGATTGACTCGCTGCGGCAGGCCAAAAACTCGCTCTCAGCGATGCGGATGAAGTCCTGGTCTTTCTCACTGCCGGCATAGGCCTGACGGCAACAGGCTTCGATATCCGGAGCATGGGAAGCCAGTTCCTGCAAATACACACTCGCCTTGAACAGAAACATGCCGCTGTTCCAGCGGTAGTCTCCAGTCTCAAGATAGACCCTGGCAGTTTCGAGATCAGGCTTCTCGACAAACTCGGCCACTCTGTTTCCACTGGATCCCGTTATCGAGTCGCCCGACTTCAGATAGCCATAACCCGTTTCTGGGATATCTGGCACTATTCCAAAAGTGACCAGCCAATCCTGCTCAGCCAATTCGATTCCTGCTGTCACCGCCCGTCGAAATGCAGCCCCGTCTTCAATCACATGATCAGCAGGCAGCAC
>CAYTLI010000309.1:0-2772 GCA_964438455.1 uncultured Pseudohongiella sp. | reverse complement strand
AGGCCATCCGAAAGCCCTGTGTGGTGGGGCACTACCATTGCAAGCTTTGTTATGTTCCGGCCGATCTAGGGTCATACTTCACAGTTCCCTACCTAATTCATCATAACTTTCGAGCAAACCATATATATACTGGAAAAGCTCTGTCGACTCCAAGGAAGGATAGGTATCTAACTGTTTCCGCCAGAGAACTCTCGCAGCTGGGCTATTATTCTCAATGACGGCACGAGCATCATCGATAATGTTGTTGTAGATCATTTCGCTTGCAATACCATTCTCATACGAAAAAATTCCGGCTAGCCATATGTTCAGCAGCCTATTAATGCCTTGTTCTACGCGAAAGGCATCAGCCCCTTCGATGACAGCATTATCACTGGATGTGTAAGTTATGAAATCCGCATAGTCGGGATCCATCATATGGAGTTCATTAAGGGATGAGAAATTGTTTCTCAGCTCATATTCTGCTGAAACTCTAGCTATTCTGTTTGTTTGTTGTAGCTCAATGATCAAGAAAATAATGCCAACAAGCACGCCTAGATTTGCTCCAAAACTCAGCCATTCGTTCAGATGTTTTAGCTTCATATTAGGATCAATTACTCTATCGGATACTAATCAGCTCGCTACTCAGAGGAACAAAACGCCCTTCTTAAGGGGGCGGTTCGCGAGCACAGCGGGCGGATAAAATGGCGCCAGCCATTCGCCCGCTACGCAGAGTGAGGCGCTCCCATTGAAGGGTTTGTTATGTTTCGTTTTCTCTGATACTTGGACACAGATCACCTTACTTCTTCCACGTAAGCAACATACTCGGTATCAAGGTCTAGCTTAAGTAGCTCCCATCTATATTGAGCTATCTTCATTTGGCGTAGGAATATGAGTGTTGGCGTGAGTGCAGAGTTTAGGGAGTCCTGGTCAATAAGCCCAGCACGATACTGTCGATAGGCCATATCTCCATGCCGGGCACTAAGGATGAAAAATGCATCAATTCTGCGCCTCTCTGTAGCATTTTGGGGGTCTTCGCCCAGCATCATTCTGTCGTAAAGTTCCGCAAAAGATGGATCCGAGATGACCAACATGTTCATTGTGGAAATTTGAGAAATTAAATCTTGATATGCGCTCACTTCTAGTGCACGGGTATTTTGAAGTGTTTCTTCTGAACTTTGGCGTATTTCCAACCCAACGAAAATTAAGGAGAGTACAACAGCTATCCCTCCAGCGATCTCCGCAACGAGAGCCCACTTTTGCAAATTCTCAGTGCTCATATTCAAAATAATCTTGGCTCTAGAGCTGCACAATATTAGCTAAGAAACATAACGCCGCTTTTAAGGTTGTGGTCCGCCGCGCAGGGCTTTCGGATAAGATGGCCGCAGGCCATCCGAAAGCCCTGTGTGGTGGAGCACTACCATTGCAAGCTTTGTTATGCGGCATTCAGCTTAACTTTCTTCACTTTACCAAGCTTTACATTTTTCCTGGCGATCCATAAGTCATGAGCATCTTGCATGGCAAGCCAACTTTCCGGGCTGCGGCCTAAAGCCTTAGATAAACGGAGAGCCATTTCTGGGCTAACGCCGCTTTGCTGTTTCAGAACTCGATTAAGGGTAGAAGCCGCAACATTAAGCTTCTCTGCCAAATGTCGGCAACTAAGATCAAATGGATCCATGTAAGTTGCATATATAAATTCACCTGGGTGCGGGGGGTTGTGCATACTCATCAGTGATAGTCCTCATAGTCAATAATGTAGACATTTCCCTCAATGAACTGGAAAGTAACTCTCCAGTTTGCACTGACCGTAATAGACCAATAGTCCTTACGATTGCCCTTTAGGGGATGCAACCGATATCCGGGGATATCCATATCACCTATAAGTTTGGCAGTATCTAAAGCTGCTAGCTGCATCCTGAGCTTTTTTGCATGGTTGGCCTGGATGCCTCGTGTGCTGCCCGCTTCGTAGAAGGTTTGTAGTCCTTTGTGCTTGAAGGATTTTATCATCCCGCTAGTGTAGCGCGTTGCGCAACGGAGTCAAGTCGCATAACGCCGCTTTTAAGGTTGTGGTCCGCCGCGCAGGGCTTTCGGATAAGATGGCGTAGCCATCCGAAAGCTCTGTGTGGTGAGGCGCTACCATTGCACACTTTGTTATGTGCCGGCATGACCTTGCATCCTACTTGCTTTTCAGGCTGCGAATTTCATTCGCCCAATCATAAACTCCCATTGGCAGCGGTGATGCACTTTCGATGTTTTCAATGAATTCTGTTGAAAACATCAGTTCTTGTTTCTCTTTTTCCCACCAATTTTTCCAAAAGGGCAGCTCTATAATGCCGCGACTCCAAGCTCGTCGTAATTCCCAAATACTTTCTTCCATCAGCCCATACTTCCTTAAGTAATAATGGCTCTCCAGTTTTTGGAAAACAGATCTCTGAAATACACCTATCTTTATAACTGTCGTATAGGGAATGCTTTCCAAGTCTGGCTCATCTTCAGCAAGAAGCATAAAAGCTTCAATGAACTCATCTGGAAGCTGTGAAACCCATTCATTGTGGATTGACCATGAGCTTGATGCGTCAAAACTAGCTCTCGCTCTTTCTGTTTTAGTATTGGACCGAATTTGAATAGATAGATAGATTATGGAAACTACGACTGCTATAGCTCCGACAATCTCACCAATCGCTCCAATTGCGTCCCAATTCATGTTGTTATTTTCTTGTTTTCTTCAATTTTGGTTACGTCGAGGCACATAACGCCCTTGGTAAGGCGAGGGTGCGCGAGTACGGTGGGCGGATA
>CAYTLI010000308.1:0-2779 GCA_964438455.1 uncultured Pseudohongiella sp. | reverse complement strand
AATATTGAGTCCACAGTCGAGTCTATTCAGCGCGCAGTGGAAGAAGCAGAACTGATGGCGGGATGCCAGATTCATTCCGTTTATGCGGGAATTGCCGGCAGCCATATCCGCAGCATGAACTCCCATGGGATTGTAGCTATCCGCGACGGCGAGGTGATGAAACCCGATATTGAGAGAGTGATTGATGCGGCACAGGCAGTTGCGATTCCTGCCGATCAGAAGGTTCTGCATATCCTGCCACAGGAATACATCATTGATTCCCAGGAAGGAGTGAAAGAGCCCCTGGGTATGTCAGGTGTGCGGCTGGAAGCAAAAGTGCATCTGGTCACCTGCGCCATCAATGCTGTGCAAAATATAGAAAAGTGTATCAAGCGCTGCGGTCTCGAAACCGATGAGATCATTCTCGAGCAGTTGGCTTCAAGTTACTCCGTGCTTACCGAAGATGAGAAAGAACTGGGTGTGTGCCTGGTCGACATAGGCGGTGGTACTACAGATATAGCTATCTTTACCGAAGGCGCGATTCGCCATACCGGTGTGATCCCGATCGCCGGTGATCAGGTTACCAACGACATAGCAATGGCGCTGCGCACCCCAACGGAAAACGCCGAAGAACTGAAGATCAAGTACGCCTGCGCACTCACTCAGCTCGCCAGTACCGGCGACAGTATCAAGGTACCCAGCGTAGGTGATCGTCCCGCGCGTGAGTTGTCGCGTCAAGCACTGGCCGAAGTGGTTGAGCCCAGATACGACGAGCTGTTCACGCTGGTGCAGGCAGAATTACAGCGTAGTGGATTTGAAAACCTGTTGGCGGCGGGTGTGGTGCTAACTGGTGGCACCAGCAAGATGGAAGGCGTAGTCGAGCTGGCAGAGGAAATCTTCCACGCGCCGGTAAGGATCGGAGCGCCATATAACGTGAATGGTTTATCCGACATTGTGAAAAATCCCATCTATTCAACAGGTGTAGGCTTGCTGCTCTATGGCTTGAAGCAACACCAGGAGCAAGGCGGTTTAGATCCCAAGCGGGATCCAGAGATTCATTTGGTAGATAGAGTAAAGAATTGGTTTCAAGGAAATTTTTAATCATCAATTTTGGACCTGACTTGAGAACGTATTGGATTTTGAGAACGGTTCGGCAGTTAAAAGAATTTAAAACGAGGGGGCTATATGTTTGAGTTAGTCGACAACATTCCACAAAACGCCGAGATCAAAGTAATCGGTGTAGGGGGTGGCGGTGGTAACGCCGTGCACCACATGATTGCTAACCAGGTTAATGGCGTTGAGTTCATTTGTGCCAACACAGATTCTCAAGCACTGAACAACCTGAAGGCGAAAACGATCCTGCAACTCGGAAGCAACATCACCAAGGGTCTCGGCGCAGGCGCCAATCCGGAAATCGGAAGGCAGGCAGCACTCGAGGACAAAGATGAGATTGCTGACGTGTTGAATGGGGCCGATATGGTTTTCATAACTGCCGGTATGGGTGGTGGTACTGGCACGGGCGCTGCGCCAATAGTCGCTGAAGTTGCCAGGGAGCTGGGTATCCTCACTGTTGCGGTAGTAACACGCCCATTTCCGTTTGAAGGCAAGAAGCGTTCGACAATTGCTGAAGAGGGCATCAAGCTACTTTCCGAGAGCGTTGATTCGCTGATCACAATTCCGAATGAAAAGCTCCTCGACGTGTTGGGGCGAGACGCTTCCCTGCTGGAAGCTTTTAAAGCCGCGAATGATGTTTTATTGGGAGCAGTTAAAGGTATCGCAGACCTGATCATGCATCCTGGCATGATCAATGTTGATTTCGCCGATGTGAAAACCGTGATGTCAGAAATGGGCATGGCGATGATGGGAACCGGTACTGCTGCTGGAGAAGAGAGGGCTCGCGAGGCTGCGGAGTCTGCGATTCGATCGCCACTTCTGGAAGATGTGAACCTGCAGGGGGCCAGAGGGATACTGGTCAATATCACTGCTGGTGAGAATCTGTCCCTTGGCGAGTTCGCTGAAGTTGGTGACACAGTTGAAGAATTTGCGTCGGATGATGCCACGGTAGTTGTCGGTACGGTTATTGACCCAACTCTTGATGATGAAATACGGGTCACAGTCGTAGCTACTGGTCTTGGTGGCCAGCAGATGGCGCCGAAGAAGGTGGTGGACAATACGGTGAACAGCCCGGACCCCGACTACAGGAAACTGGATCGCCCTGCGGTGATGCGTAACAGGCCTGCCGCCGAGCAAGGTGTGGCGATGGCACAGGCAGTGGGCGCTGAAACAGACATGGACTATCTGGACATACCGGCATTTTTGCGCCGCCAGGCGGACTAATGACCCACTAGTTAGAGGGGTAGTGGCCAGGATTCAGGCCGCTACATCCAGGTATACGTAGATTACGTATATATAGAAGCAAGACTTGCTGACAGCAGTTGGGTGGGTTTTCCACAACATGTTGGGAAAAGCCCACTTCTCTGGTACTATGCGTGCGTTTTGGCCCGGGGTACTCGCGATTTGTGGGAAGCAATAGTCGCGTACCCGGTCTGATCAGGAACTGATCGACACTTGGGCCTTGGGGAAGGAATCAGCCAGAAACTTGAGTTCTGGTGCGCAGGGTCGACATATCAGCTATGTCTGAAAACTGACCAGGGAACCGCACCTCCGCAGGGAACTGTTGGAGCCAGGCGTGGTCTCACTGTCCAGGGCCCGTAGAAGACCTATGTTAAAACAACGAACGCTTAAAAATATCATTCGCGCCACCGGCGTGGGCCTGCACACGGGTGAAAAAGTCTACCTG
>CAYTLI010000307.1:0-2783 GCA_964438455.1 uncultured Pseudohongiella sp. | reverse complement strand
TTGATCGGTTCGGCATGTTTTGCCACCAGGCCAACCAGCCCTTCGCCAATTTCCAGGCTGACATGACCGACGGCTTCCTTCTTCAGTCCCTCGGACGCCATCAGGACATGGGCGTTGAGATCCGAGTCGAAGAGAAATACGGAACACACCTGCGCGTCGAGAGTCTTGCGCACTCTCGCGACTATGATGTCCAGGGCTGATTGCAACTCTTTGGCTGCATTTACTTCCTGAACAATACCTCGCAGTTGTTCCAGCATGTCTGCTTATTGCCCTTGTTTATCTTGCAACTGTTTTTCTTGTAACTACTTTTCTTGCAACTATTTTTCTTCTAACTACTTTTCTTTTAACTATCTGTCTTGCAACTGGAAGCTTCGGGCTATTGTTTGCCCGTTAGCTCGAAATACTTACGCTTGGCGAAAGAGACCGACTATCAGTCGGCGATATATCTTTCCAGTGGACTAAGTAGCTCACTCAATGCCTTGCGATAGACATCTCGTTTGAACTCGATGACCTGATCCACTGGATACCAATAACTGACCCAGCGCCACTCATCAAACTCCGGCTGTTCATGCTTACTTAATGTGATCTTGCTCTCTTCGGCCTCGAGGCCGAGAAGAAACCACTTTTGTTTTTGTCCTATACAAACTGGATCCTGGTTATGGCGGATATAATTATGCGGTAAGTGATATCGCAGCCAATCAGAAGTTTGATGGAGCACGGAAACATCGTGTTCGGCCAAGCCGACCTCTTCATCCAGCTCCCTGTACAGAGCCTGTTCCAGTGATTCATCGGCCTTGATACCTCCCTGAGGAAATTGCCAGCCGTTCTGGCCAATGCGCTTCGCCCACAACAGCTTGCCCAGCTTGTTGCAGATAACGATGCCTACATTTTGGCGGAATCCATCAGAGTCAATCATTCAGACTTGTCCTTAGACAATGTTCGCCGGCTATTGTTTCACAACCGCTCCCGCACGATCAATGATCTGGGGGCCTTGACATAGATTAATTTCCTGTTAATTCAATAGGATAGAAGAGTAATTCGGGCCCGCTATGGGGGCAATTCCGGGTTTTACCTGCGGGCTGCAATAATCAGCGGGTATAATCGGCCGCACATGACTGCTCGCCTCGCCCTCTTCGATCTCGACAACACGCTGCTTGCCGGCGACAGCGACCATGCCTGGGGAGAATTCCTGATCGCAGAAAACCTGGTGGATGCTGACGCCCATCGCGCGCGCAATGACGCGTTCTACCAACAGTATCTCGACGGTCAACTCGACATACATGCCTATGTGGAGTTCACCCTGCAGCCCATCTGCAAGTTATCAGCACAGCAGCGTGGGGCGCTGCACACAAAATTCATGAACCATACTGTACTTCCCATGGTGCTGGACAAAGGGAAGCAACTGGTCAGTTCCCATCGTGACCAGGGTGATACCTGTATCATCATTACCGCGACGAATGCATTTATCACACAACCAATTGCACAGCTGTTCGACGTGGGAATATTGCTGGCAACCGACCTGGAGCAAGAGGACGGCCTGTTAACCGGCAAGATCGCCGGTACCCCCTGCTACCAGCAGGGCAAGGTGGAGAAACTCCGACAGTGGATAGCTGCAAGCAACCCGGACGCTACCCTGGCGGATGCTGTTTTCTATACCGACTCGATCAACGACCTGCCTCTGCTGGATCTCGTCGGCAAGCCTGTTGCGGTGGACCCTGACCAGGAGCTTGCCAGCGTCGCGGAACAAAAGGCATGGCAGATTATCAGCCTGCGACCATGAGCCGCTCAGCTCACAAAATCTTCATCGGCTACCTGCTCTGCGGCCTATTGCTGGCCTGTGACAGCGGTGGCCCGGAAAACACTGCCGAAAGTGACGCAATCACGGGCGGGGAATCTGGCCCTATCGCACTGGGTGCAGAAGAAATAGATATCGTCGCTCGCATCAGTGCCGCGTATTTCCGGCGCATAGACAGCGACTTCAATGCTGCCGGCATAGCCCTGGAGGCTTTTGCAGGTGAAGTCGAAAGCTTCCTCGCCGACCCTGATGAACCCGGACTGACTCGCGTTCGGGAAGCCTGGATTAACGCTAGCGTCGCCTATGAGTTAACCAACCTGCATCGATATTTTGCCAGTTCGGTTCTAAGTGATAGCCAGAGCCTGAATCTGTTCCAACTCGACTACCAGATAAGTCACTGGCCGATACTGCCTGGCTACATCGACTATGTGAGTAACTACCCTGACAGCGGCATGGTCAATGACATGACCGTGGCTCTGGAGCCGGATAACCTGCGCGCACAACACGGTGCTTTTGACATCAATGAAGCAGCACTTGGCCTGCATGTCATCGAGTATTTGTTATGGGGCGAGAATAATGGCGAGGGAACATTGCGCCCTGCCAGCGATTTCCGTGCACAGACTTCCCTGACCACACAGCAAATCAATGATGGCTTAAGCATAGAGAATCTTTCCAGCAATCGGCGCAGGGAGTTTCTCTCACTGCTGACTGCGCTGCTGCTGGAAGACTTCGCCAATCTGGTTTCAACCTGGTCCGAGGGCAGTAGCCGTCTGCGAGTAGCCGAACCAGAAGATGCTGCACAGTCACTGCAACATCTGCTCACTGCGATGACAGGATTCATGCGAGATGAAGTGCTTACCCGTTCACTGTATTTGATGCTCAATGGAGAGTTTGCAGAGAGCCGCCCATCCATCTTCAGCGATACTTCGCAGAACGTGGTCTCCGCGCAACTCACGGCCATGGAGTTATTGCTGCTGGAGATTGGGCA
>CAYTLI010000306.1:0-2860 GCA_964438455.1 uncultured Pseudohongiella sp. | reverse complement strand
TTGGCATGGTGAAACAGTGGCAGGACATGCAGTACGGCGGCCGGTACTCTCACAGCACCTACGCGGAGTCATTACCTGATTTCAAGAAGCTCGCCGAGGCCTATGGGCACGTTGGTGTGCGCATCGAGAAACTCGATGAGTTGCACAGCAAACTGGAAGAGGCATTCGCGCTGAAGGATAAACTGGTCTTTATCGATATCGCTGTCGATCCCAGTGAGCACGTTTATCCAATGGCCATCAAGGGTGGTGCCATGAAAGACATGGTGTTGAGCAAGACGGAGAGAACATAATGCGCCATATCATATCTGTATTAATGGAAAACGAACCAGGTGCACTGTCTCGCGTTGTTGGCTTGTTCTCGCAACGTAACTACAACATCGATTCACTCACGGTCGCGCCAACCGAAGACCAGTCACTGTCTCGCCTGACGTTAACAACCAGCGGTGACGATGCGCGCATCGAACAGATCACCAAGCACCTGAACAAGATTGTCGACGTGGTAAAACTCGTCGACCTTACCGAAGGTGCTCACATTGAGCGTGAACTGATGTTGATTAAAGTCCGTGCGACCGGGGCGCAGCGCTCCGAGATCAAGCGTGCCGTAGACATCTTTCGTGGCCAGATCGTAGACCTGACGCAAAACGTGTTCACCATTCAGCTAACCGGTGCCGGAGAAAAGCTGGATGCGTTCATCACTGCCTTGGGTGACAACGTGGTGTTGGAGGTGGCGCGTACAGGTGTATCTGGTATCGCGCGGGGTGAGAAGACACTGGCTCTTTGAGCGAGTTGAGATGGATTGAACTTTAAGTCATATTAAAGTTCGATTCAGGAAAATAGCAATGGACAGCCGGTCGATTTCATTTCTTACGCAAGAGCTTATGCGTGCATTTCCGGAAATTGCGGATTTACGCCTGCCAACGGAAAACGTGGATGTTAAAGATGTGTGGCGGGCAGCCGCATCCCATCTTGATATATTGCAACAGGACGTTGGGCTGAAATTGTCTGAAGTCTGCAATATCCCTTTTGAGTCACATCTGGATGCTGTAGATACGGGTTTGGTAGCTAAAGTGCCCTATGCCACAGCAATGCGATCCTGTGTCTTACCGTTAAAGCTGGAAGATGGCAATGTGGTCATTGCTTCGCCAAATCCGTTTGATCCAAATATTCTGCAAGATATGCAATTTATATTGGGCACACCGGTAACTCCGCATCTGGCACTTCCAGATATGGTTGAATCGAAGATAGCCACACTCTATGCGGAGCTAGGCGTTCTTAAGGCTGGAGCGAAACAGAGAGCCCATATTAAGCAGCTTAATGAGCGAGAGATTCCAAAGCTTGCCAGTGAACTGATGGGCCGAGCCATAAGAGCGAAAGCATCTGACATCCATATCCAGCCAGTAGCCGGCGGGAATGCGGTCAGAATGCGAGTAGATGGAGTATTACATCGCCTTGTCATTTTGCCTCGGGCAGTTGCAGACGGCGTGATTCGCTATTTTAAGGCGCAATCAAAGATGGACCCTACCAACGTCAACATACCGCAAGACGGGCGAATGAGTTGGGAAGACAATGATCGGGAGTTTGACCTCAGGGTTTCAACCCTCCCGGTGGCCGGTCATCAGGAAAAGCTCGTGATCCGCATTCTGAACAGGGACAGTTCGGTGTCCCTGCAGGAATCTGGTATGTCTCTCGTGGAAATTCATACATTGCGCCGCATGGCATCCAATCCATCTGGCGTGGTGTTGCTCTGCGGACCTACAGGATCTGGTAAAACCACCACGCTCTACTCGGTGCTCTCGGAAGTAAATGAGGAAGGTATCAGTATTGCGACCGTGGAAAATCCGGTTGAGTATCAGATGTCCGGTCTCGCTCAAACTGAAGTCAATCCGCAGGCAGGAATGACTTTTGCTGCTGCACTCCGGTCCATTCTGCGACAGGATCCAGATGTAATCCTGATTGGCGAAATAAGAGACAGTGAAACGGCACAGATTGCCATGCAGTCAGCGCTGACAGGACATCTGGTATTTTCTACCCTGCATACCAATGCGGCAGTCACCGCAATTCCACGCCTTCTGGACCTTGGAGTCGCGGCGCCAGTCCTGGCGGAAGCCATCACTGGTATTGTGTCGCAACGGTTGCTACGTAGAGTGTGTGAGGATTGTAAAGTGCCGCTCGAAGAGGCAGAAGCTCCTGAAGACGTTCAATTTGAGCGGATGACCAAGGTTAGGCCGGGGTCGAAGGCGGTGGGATGCAAGCAGTGTGCGTTCACAGGTTACAGGGGTAGAGTGGTAATCACCGAGATTATTGAAATCAACAATGAGTTGATGCGGCTAATCTCAGAGGGTGTGACATCTTCAAAGGCGTTACTGGAGGCATGTGATCCTAGTTATGTGCCTATTTCAGGCGCAGCTGCACGGAGAATCATATCCGGAGAGAGCACGGTGGCAGAGGCGCACCGGGTACTTGGCAAGAATTTCTGGCAAGTATTGAGCGAAGAATATGGGGGCGAAATGCCGGATCTTGCCAACATGACTATCTCTCGAGCAGGCAGTTCGGTCAGTAAGCCAGGCTTATTACTGGCAGGGCAGCCTGGCGCGTTTACTTCGGAATTCACGCGTGGTTTGGAAGGGTCCTGGTTTAATGTGTATCTGGCAGAAACGCCAGAAGAAGCAGATCGATTGCTGCATGCCCAGGATGAAATAGAATTCTTGTTACTGGATTTGCCACAGGCACTCAGCGACGACGAAATTATTAATTATGTGGCTGAGTATCGTAAGGCAGTTGCCTGGAGTCGGCTGCCAGCTATGTTGATTTTGCCCGAGGGCTGTGAGCGATGGCAGGACTTGCTGGTGAGTCATGGTGC
>CAYTLI010000305.1:0-2871 GCA_964438455.1 uncultured Pseudohongiella sp. | reverse complement strand
TCACCTATCGACAGAACTGACCCACCGACCAGAAAAACAAGCAAGGAAGTTGCCATGGTAAGGCGTGTTCGCGTGGCAAAGAATATTCCTCGCCTGGACCCCGGAACCAGCCCACCCATCCAGGCACGCCAGTGAGGCTGGATGGTATTGGTACAGGCGAAATATCCAATCGCCAGTAGAATCAACACAATTACTGCATCCTCTGCCAGGTAACCAGCCCCGACCAGAAGTGCCAGGATACCCATTCCAGCTACGAGCAGACTCTGGATCAGCGCGGTATAAATCACCAGAGGCTTGCGCGGAATATGGTTACCCAACCAAACCGATATGATCTGCAGAATTGCGCCAAACAACTGAGGCAAAGCTGTAAGCCAGCCCATCTGCACCGGACTGGCCTGGAGGTATATCGCAAAAGCGTTAAGAAAATTATCACTGGTGCCCGTCATCGTCGCAGAAGCGGCAGCTTCCTGCTGAGAACATCGCAGTGTGCTGCGCAGACGTTCACGATTTGCCTTGTGGTCGGTTTCCATTCCGGAGCTGATGTTATCCATTCGAGGGCTCTAAACTAAAATTCTCCAGGCGAAGAATTGCTGATTCTATCGCCTTTACTACAGTCAATCACTTGGCAAGAGCAGAACATAAATCTTCCTGCTTGCTGTAGTACCATACGCTCCAGAATCAACAGTCTTTGCACGAGTAATCATTATGCCTAAGAGTCTCCACCTTCTGATATGCATCTTTCTCATTCTCGGCGCTCAATTAGCCCTTGCCCAGCAAACTGACTCCGGTATTCCGCTTGATGCCCAGTGGAAACAGAGTGTCTACGAATTCGTGGCAGAGAATCAGCAGCACACCGCCTGGGGTCTGGAGCACAGCGAACGGGATTACCTCCTGGCCCTGGAGTTGGCGAACAGGGAAGGATTAAGTCTGGATCTGGATGTGCTGTTTGCCGCTGCGTTTCTACACGACATGGGCGCGTTCGAGCCTTTCTCCGCAAGAGGTAGCGATCATTCCCAGGTGGCCGCCGATTCCATGGCGGAGATCCTTGAACCCGCCGGGTTTCCAATGGACAAGTTACCCCTGGTGCAAGGCGCTGCCCTCGCCCACATGTACTATTCACCTGTACCCGATGAGCCCCACGCGCAGGTACTGCATGATGCCGATACACTGAACTTCCTTGGCGCCGTAGGCATCACGCGCATCCTCTCACTCACTACCCGCGCGGATCTCGCACAGGACTTGCCGACAGCTATTGCCACCCTGGAGAGTTTCAGCCAGGAATTGCCGGCAACGCTAGTGCTGGGAGTTTCCCTGGAGATGGGACGACAACGAGCGAGTGAGATGACGGCGTTCCTTGAATCCTTGCGCGCGCAGAGCGCCGAAGGCTCGGCACTCTGAACCGCTCTCCTTGCGCTCGATCAACAGAACCTCACCCGGGCCCAACATTAGAGTCAAAACACGGTATGATTACGCCAGGTTTGAAATGCAGGCAGCGAGAAAATGCGCGACAGATTTATCATAGTTGATGACTTCTACAATGATCCGGACCGGCTGGTACAGGCGGCCCTGGATTCTTTTAACGAAGAAGATTCGCCCAGTGGTGGCTATGCCGGAGTGATGACCACGGCTTCATATCTCAGCGAAGCGCATCGGGATATTTTCCAGAAGCTGACCATGGAGCCTACGATCAACACCTCTACCAATGCCAATGGCAGGCTACGGTTCACCAGAGAGGGTGACCCCTACCAGTTTCATATTCACTATGACGTGGAGAAGCAAACCCGGTGGGCGGGAGTTGTCTATCTCTCCAAGGAACACCCGAAGACAGATGGCACCTGTTTCTGGCGACACAAGGAAACTGGTCTGGAAGTGGCACCAAACACCGTGGAGGGTTTTGCCGAATACGGCTGGAGCTCATTCGATGATCTGAGAAAATTCCTCGAGACTGAAGGCATAGACGAGTCCCTGTGGGAAAAGACTCTTACCATCCCCTACAAATACAATCGCCTGGTACTCTTTCGACCCTGGTTATTACATTCACCGGGACCTGCCTTCGGAGACACGCTGGAAACTTCCAGAATAGTGCAAACCATCTTTCTGGGTAATTAAGAAGGGATTGGGAAACGCGGACTATTCCTGTTTTCCCAAGGAATAAAAAAGGCCAGGACAAATCGATTGTCCTGGCCTCTTCATTTATAGAGTTTGTTCTACTCTTTAGTTACCGGGTCTGATTAGTGCGCACCCATGGTAACTTGTGCTGCAGGCAATGCCATCGCAGTCAGTTTTGGTCCGTTCTGCAGAATGATGTACTGATGTCCATCGTGCATCCAGGAGCTCATGCCATAACGGGTAGGTGCCGGGATCTCGATGCGACCCAGCTGCTCACCAGTCTGCTTGTCGATAGCATAGAGGAACGCGCCCTGACCATCTGGCGCCATGCCGGAATAAACCAGCATATTGGCAGTGGTGACCATTGAAGGCGCACGGCCATCGCCAGTACGACCTACATCGACACCGTCCAGCGCAGGATTATTCGCAATTCGATCCTGGGTTTCACCCGCAGGGATACGGAACGCGATCTCACCAGTGTTCATGTTGTAGCCAGTGATGCTGCTGTACAGCGGCTTCACATAAGGCAGACCTGAACTGAGGCGAGGTGGTCGAGTACGAGGTCCGTTGGCATAGGCCGCGAAAGTCGAACCAGTTGGCTTCTCGATGAAAGTGTCTGCCTCTTCGCCGGGAACTACCTGCTGCCAGCTACAGTTGTTTGCTGAAGCAACATAGAGGAAACCAGTTGTAGGATCAGCAGTCGGTGGCGCATAGATGTGGCACCGCCGCCATCACCCGGACACATGGCAGAGCTGATCTTGC
>CAYTLI010000304.1:0-2879 GCA_964438455.1 uncultured Pseudohongiella sp. | reverse complement strand
TCAAAGTGTCTGGCAGACAACCATGCAGCTTTGACCAAATTATTGGCAGATACCATCACCAGCGTCCGCTTTGACGAGCATCAGCGACTTGCAGACTTGACCGAGCAACTATGCGCGCGCAAAGAGAGCAGCATAACCGGTAGCGGACATAGCCTGGCCATGAGCCTCGCCGCTAGCAAAATGAGTCCGGTTGCACAGCTGAATCATCAGTCTGGTGGACTCGAGGGGATCAAGCGTTTAAAGGCACTGCGCGACCAGATTCAAACCGGAGAGAATCAGGTACGGTTGGCGGAAGAGCTGCAAAGCATCCACCATCAAATTACCCGGTCCGCACATCGATTCCTGCTGATCGGTGATGAGAGCATGGAAGAAAGTTTTGCATCTGATCTTGCCAATTGCTGGCAAGAGCACCGCGCAGCTGACTCCACGGCGATGCTCAGCTTCGATCCTGTTCGAGACCGGGTATGTGAAGCCTGGACGACCGCCACGCAAGTGAATTTCTGCGCCAAGGCATATCCCACGGTTCCGGCCGGGCACGAAGACAGCCCCGCACTTCATGTATTGGCTGGCTTTTTGCGCAATGGCTTCCTGCATACTGCTATCCGCGAACAGGGGGGCGCCTACGGTGGCGGTGCAAGCCAGGATCCCAACTCTGCCTCGTTCAGATTTTTCTCCTACCGCGACCCACGGCTGGAAGAGAGCCTGCTGGATTTCGACCGCTCAATTGACTGGTTGATGAGCAATGAACACCCTTACAGGCGCCTCGAGGAGGCCATCCTCGGGGTGATTGCGGCCATGGATAAATCCAATTCCCCGGCTGGAGAAGCCAAACAGGCCTTCTATAACTACCTGTTTGGCAGAACCCTGGAACAGAGGATCGAATTTCGCCAGCGCGTGCTGGCCACGTCAATCGAGGATCTGCGCAGGGTCGGCGAGCGATATCTCGCCCCGGAACAGGCCAGTATTGGCATAATCACCGATTCCAGGTCCGCCGAGGGTCTCGATATTGAAGGCTTGCAAATCAATAATATATAGATATTTCAGTATATTAGCTGGTTAAGTGAAAGTAACACTCTCACTGCTCGGCAGGCAGAAAAATATTTTTGAACAGTGGGAACTTCTTCGGCCACCGAAAGTCTGAATAAGTGTAGGTAGATGGCATACAAAATTGTGGGTTTTGTTTCATTTATCTCTCCCTTGATAGTATCTTGAGCCCGACAGCACTGCTGTTGGGCTTTTTTCTTTGCCTGAAAAGAACTGCCCGTAATTCCAACTCCAGCAAGCTGAATCAATCAGTAGCAAAGCAAGGCCGCCAATAGCAGCATGTCGACCGCCCATTCTTCCGCGACCAAACACGACAAGGCGAGATCCCAGGCCACACGCGTCACCGTGATCGGCATGATTCTCGATGTGTTCCTGGGCTTGGCAAAAATTGCTGGTGGCGTCATCACCCAGTCTTTCGCGCTGGTTACCGATGGTATCCATTCGATGACCGATGCAGTGACAGACATCTTTGTCCTTGCCGTTGCCCGCGCTGCAAATACTGCTCCCGATCTGAATCACCCCTACGGTCACGGTCGCTTCGAAACTCTGGGCACAATCGCCATGGGAATCCTGTTTTTTACCACGGCAGGAATCCTTCTTTACGACAGTTACATGCGCTTGCGTGAATTCGAGACATTGCCCGTTCCTGGCTCCGCCGGCCTGCTCATTGCACTCATTTCCATAGCCAGCAAGGAGTGGATCTATCAATACACCATGCGCGTCGCCAGGCGCCTGGATTCCAGCCTGCTGAAAGCAAACGCCTGGCACAGCCGCTCCGATGCTATTTCATCCATAGCAGTGCTTATCGGGTTGCTTGGCGCACAACAGGGCTACCCCTGGATGGATACGGTCGCCGGTATTTTTGTAGCACTCATCATCGCCAAGATCGGCTGGGAACTCTGTGCTGACAGCCTGAAAGAGTTGGTTGATACCGCAGTTCCGGAACAAAGACAGAAACAGATCGAGCAATCGATCCTTTCTGTCGACGGGGTGCGTGACATCACCGCGATAAGAACCAGATCTTCTGGCGGGAAAATTCTGCTGGAAATCTGCCTGTTGGTTGATTCAAGGATTTCAGTCTCAGAGGGGCACGCGATTGGAGAAATTGTCAGTCGCACTCTGACTGGAAATTTTTCCGATGTTGAAGATGTTACTGTTCACATCGACCCACTCGAACACGGCGCCGGTCAGCCGAGTCAGGATTCCCCGCTCGCCTCCCTGCCTCCGAGAGAGGAAGTTATCAGGATTTTGAAGGATGCATGGGGCGAATTGCTATCGGACGAAGATGTGGAAAAGCTGATTCTGCACTACATGAAAAATGGAATCGAAGTGGAACTGGTATTAAATGCCACATCTGCCGCTTCGTCCATGACTGCTGAGTTGAATCAGGCAATTGAACAGTTCGACTATATCGTAAAACTGGAAATCCTGAACAAACTATTCGAATCCGAGCCTTCAGGGTCACTGTCATAAACTGCTTTAAATAGCCTGATATTGCCCTATACTAAGCTCCGGATGGGACCATAACTAATTAGAAGAAGCTGAAACACCTTCGTATCAGCACCCAGTCAGGTTGTCGCAACATGAAACCTACCAACATCGCAGACCCGAATTACTTCCACAAGGTTGTGGATTGTCAGTGGGCCTGCCCTGCTCATACCCCGGTACCAGAATACATCAGGCTCATCGCCGAGAAGCGCTATTCTGATGCCTATATGATCAACTGGCATTCAAATGTGTTTCCGGGAATCCTCGGTCGAACCTGTGATCGCCCCTGCGAGCCAGCCTGCCGTCGTGGCAGAGTCGAAAAAGAACCAGTTGCCATTTGCAGGCTG
>CAYTLI010000303.1:0-2899 GCA_964438455.1 uncultured Pseudohongiella sp. | reverse complement strand
CGCCGATGTGGTATCTCGGTCAACCGGTATTCCGGTGAGTAAGATGCTGCAGGGAGACAAACAGCGGCTGCTGGAGATGGAAGACGCCCTGCATAAACGCGTCATCGGTCAGAATGAGGCAATCTCTGCAGTTGCCAATGCAGTACGTCGTTCCCGTTCCGGTCTCTCCGATCCGAATCGGCCTAACGGTTCTTTCCTGTTCCTCGGACCAACCGGCGTTGGTAAGACTGAATTGTGTAAAGCCCTGGCGGAATTTCTGTTCGACACGGAAGATGCCATGGTGCGTATCGATATGTCAGAGTTTATGGAGCAGCATTCAGTCGCCAGACTGATCGGTGCGCCTCCCGGCTACGTGGGTTACGAAGAGGGTGGCTACCTGACCGAAGCAGTCCGACGCAGACCTTACTCGGTGCTATTGCTGGACGAGGTAGAGAAGGCTCATCCGGACGTATTCAACATCCTGTTGCAGGTGCTCGACGATGGCCGTCTCACCGATGGTCACGGTCGCACGGTGGATTTCCGTAATACTGTCATCGTGATGACGTCAAACCTTGGCTCCGATCGCATCCAGGAGATGATGAGTGAGGGTGAGATCGACGATGCTGCCTATGAGAAAGTGAAGTCGGTAGTGTTGGCAACGGTGGTTAAGCACTTCTCGCCAGAATTCGTCAATCGAATCGATGAGTCCGTGGTATTTCATCCCTTGCAAAAGGATCAGATTCGCGGCATCGCCGAGATTCAGATCGCGCTGCTCAACGAGCGCCTGGCGCACAGTGAATTGGCCATCACAGTCAGCAACAAGGTACTGGATCACCTGGCCGGCCTCGGCTACGACCCGGTATATGGTGCGCGTCCGCTGAAGCGGGCCATCCAGAACTGGATCGAGAACCCGCTGGCCCAGCATGTACTGGAAGGGGCCTATGGTCCCGGAGACGTGATCAGCGTCGATGTGGATAGCGCCGGTGAGCTGACTTTCGGCAAGGCGGCGCAGGATCCGGAGCAGGCAGTTGCCTAAGCATCCCCGCTTTAGGTGCCAGTGATCGGAGATAGGACGACAACTGCACTGTTGCTCCAGGACACGCCGTAAACCCTTCCATGGGGGCTCGGGCGCGGCATCCCTGCCGCGCACGGTCCTGTCGCAACATTCCAGTTATCGTCCATCTCCGCCGTGCCAGATTCGAGAATCGCTCCTTCGTTCTGACTTAAGAGCTTGACTTTCCTAGCTAAAATGGCAGAATCGGCCTGATTTCGCGGCATGGAGCGGTGAATCCCGCCGTGCTGCTGTAGCCTGTACCCGCCATGACCTGGCACCGTTACAGGCTGCAATCCAGGTTTAGGACAACATCCAGCCCAGGCTTTGGCCAGATATCTATCACGATATCGCGCATGAAGCCGACAATTTGCAGAATAGTTTAGATCGGGCCGCGCGCCTGAGTTTCTGTGGCTTGTCACAACAATCTTGATCTATGGAACTGGCAACTTGCTGCAGTGGCGGTGTGTTGTTTTTGTCGTTTTATTGCACCGAGCGACAAGTGACGATGCAAATGCTCTGCAGTGATAGTCGAGAGATGCTGGACAGCGTTAGCTAAGAGAGGCAATTAAAGTGGAACAATTATCTGGTGGAGAAATGCTCATCCGTGCTTTGCACGATGAGGGCGTAGAAATCCTGTTCGGTTATCCGGGCGGTGCTGTGCTGCACATTTATGACGCAATCTTTCGACAGGATAAGGTGGAACACATTCTGGTACGACACGAGCAGGCTGCGACTCACGCTGCCGATGGATACGCCCGTGCTACCGGAAAACCTGGTGTGGTGCTGGTTACTTCCGGACCCGGAGCAACCAATGCCGTTACCGGTATTGCAACCGCCTACATGGATTCTATTCCCATGGTGGTAATTTCTGGTCAGGTAGAAAGCCGCATGATCGGTTCTGATGGTTTTCAGGAAACTGATATGGTCGGCGTGTCCCGTCCGGTCGTGAAGCACAGCTTCATGGTACAGAACGCGGCGGACATCCCCATGATCGTGAAGAAAGCTTTCCACATTGCCACAACTGGGCGACCTGGCCCGGTTGTTATCGACGTGCCAAAAGATGTGACTGATCCTTCGCTCAAGCTGCCTTACGAGTATCCCAAAGACATCAAGATGCGCTCTTACCAGGTACCGGCCAAGGGTCATGCCGGGCAGATTAAAAAGGCAGTCGACGCATTGTTGTCAGCCAAGCGGCCGATGATCTACACCGGCGGTGGAGTTATCCAGGGCGAAGGTTCAGAAGAGTTAACGGCCCTTACCCGCAAACTCGGCTATCCGATTACCAATACCCTGATGGGATTAGGCGCCTTTCCGGCTTCCGATAAACAGTTCCTGGGTATGTTGGGCATGCATGGAACCTACGAAGCCAACATGGCAATGCATTATTGCGATGTGCTGTTGGCTATCGGTGCTCGCTTCGATGACCGGGTGACCAATTCTGATACCAGCAAGTTCTGTCCCGATGCCACTATCCTGCACGTGGACATTGATCCTGCTTCGATTTCCAAAACAGTTATCGCCGATGTGCCAATTGTGGGCCCGGTTAAGGCAGTGCTGCAGGAGATGATCGACCAGCTCGATGCTTCCGACAAATCCGTCGACGCGCATACTTTAGAAGTATGGTGGAAGCAGATCGAGCAGTGGCGGGAGAAACAATGCCTCGCAGTAAGTGATGCCGAAGACGGCAGTATCAAGCCGCAACAGGCAGTGCAGGCACTGTACGAGGTTACCAGGGGCGATGCCTACATTTCTTCCGATGTGGGTCAGCACCAGATGTTTGCCGCCCAGTACTACGGTTTTGACAAGCCACGTCGCTGGATCAATTCCGGTGGCCTTGGCACCATGGGCTTCGGTTTTCCTGCGGCT
>CAYTLI010000302.1:0-2924 GCA_964438455.1 uncultured Pseudohongiella sp. | reverse complement strand
CCTCCAACATCGAGAAAGTTGGCTGGGCTACCGCCAAACAGCTGTACGATGTCCATGGTGCCCATCGCCAAGCCAGCACCATTCACCATGCATCCAATATTGCCATCGAGGGCCACATAGTTGAGATCCCACTGAGCCGCCTGGGCTTCCCGTTCGTCTTCCTGGGAAGGATCATGCATCTCTTGTAGTTTTGGCTGCCGGTACAGGGCATTGCCGTCGATATTGATCTTGCCGTCGAGGCAATGGAGATTTCCTTCTTCAGTAATTACCAGCGGGTTTATTTCCAACAGCGACAGGTCTAATTCTTCAAATAGTTTAGCCAGACCCAGAAACAATTTAGTGAATTGCTTGATTTGTTCGCCTTGCAGCCCAAGCCGGAAGGCCAGATCCCTGCCCTGGTAAGGCTGTGGCCCGGTAAGCGGATCAATGGTTGCACGCAGAATCTTTTCTGGGGTTTCCGCTGCGACCTTTTCGATCTCCACACCGCCTTCAACTGATGCCATGAACACGATGCGTCGTGAACTGCGATCTACCACGGCTCCGAGATACAGCTCCTGGGCAATGTCAGTACAGGCCTCAACCAGGATTTTGCTTACTGGCTGACCATTGGCATCGGTCTGGTAGGTCACCAGATTATTACCCAGCCATTTTGCAGCAAACTCTTCAGCCTCGGCAGCTGAATCTACCAGTTTGACGCCACCTGCCTTGCCCCTGCCGCCAGCATGAACCTGGGCTTTGACTACCCATTTGTTGCCGCCGATTTCTGCCGTTGCGGCTGCCGCCTCGGCCGGGCTATCCACCGCTATCCCCTTGGAAACCGGCAATCCGTATTCGGCGAACAATTGCTTCGCCTGGTACTCGTGAAGATTCATTACTACTCCGTTTTTATTGCTGTATTACTTTCCGTTGTTTACCGTTAGTTCTTACGCTTGCGATTACCGATGTGAATGGCATGTCCATTTGCAGCCAAGGCCGCTTCATGCACAGCTTCAGATAAGGTTGGGTGTGAAAACATGGTCAGCCCAAGATCTTCGGCGCTGGCACTGAATTCCATCGCAATGGCAACCTGCTGCAGCAGATCTGCAGCACTGGGTCCAATGATGTGACAACCGAGAACAGTGTCAGTGCGGCTATCAGAGATCAGCTTGACCATTCCATCTGAGTCATTGGCTGCCAGCGCCCTGCCATTTGCAACAAACGGGAATACGCCAACATTATATTCAACACCATCAGCCTTGAGCTGCTCCTCGTTCTTTCCCACCCAGGCAATTTCAGGGTGCGTGTATATAACTGAAGGAACCAGATCGTAATTTACCTGGGCTTTCTTCTCAGCAAGGCGCTCAGCCACCATGACTCCCTCTTCCATACCCTTGTGCGCCAGCATGGGACCGCGTACTACATCACCACATGCATAGATATTGGTAATGTTGGTTTCGCACTGGTCATTGACCTTGATAAACCCCCTTTCATCCAGTTCGATTCCCACGGACGGGTCGAGCAGATCTTCAGTGTAGGGTTTGCGGCCAACCGCCACTATGAGTTTGTCAAAAGTAGCCTTCTGCTCGCCCGCGCTGTCGCTGTATTCGACGGTGACAGTTTTTTTCGCCCCTTTACCTGGTTTACTGCCTGTAACACGAGCACCCAGCTTGATGTTCAGACCTTGCTTTTCAAGGATCTTCTGGGCTTCCTTGGCGATCTGTCGATCCACAGCGGGCAGAAATTCTTCCAGCGCTTCGAGCACAATAACTTCTGCCCCGAGCCTGGACCAAACGCTGCCCAATTCCAGACCGATTACGCCAGCACCGATAACACCGAGCCGTTTGGGCACCTCTCGAAATTCAAGCGCACCAGTGGAGTCAACAATCGTTTCCTGATCAATTGGAGCGGGTGGAATATCAATTGGTACAGAACCGGCGGCAATGACAATGTATTTCGCTTTGAGCGATTCCTGTTTGCCGTCATGATCGGTGACCTGCACTGTGTCGGCCGCCACTAGCTTGCCGGTGCCGCTAATGCCATCGACTTTATTGGCGCGGAATAAACCTGCTACCCCCTGGGTTAACTGCTTAACCACACCATCCTTGCGATCGATCATGGCAGGCACATCGATGCCTACCTTGTTTACCTTGATGCCGTGGATCGAAAAATCATGCTGTGCTTCTACATATTTATGCGAGGTATCCAGCAGGGCTTTGGAAGGAATGCATCCGACATTGAGGCAAGTTCCTCCATAGACCGTCTTGCTTTCCTTGTTCAGCCATTTCTCAATACAGGCAGTCTTGAAGCCCAACTGTCCGCAACGGATCGCTGCATGATAACCAGCCGGCCCCGAACCAATTACGACCACATCGTATTCTTTGCTCATAAAAAATCCGTAAACTCAGGTAATTAAATTTCCAGGATAAGGCGTGTTGGATCTTCGACAAGTTCCTTGATTGTTACCAGAAACTGCACCGCCTCTTTACCATCGATCATGCGGTGATCGTATGAGAGGGCCAGATACATCATCGGTAATACCTTGACTTCTCCTTCAACGGCCATGGGGCGATCCTGGATCTTGTGCATACCCAGGATAGCGGTTTGTGGAGGATTCAAAATCGGAGTCGATAGCAAGGAACCGAACACGCCACCATTAGAGATGGTAAAGGTGCCACCTGTCATTTCTTCTATCGCCAGCTTTCCGTCTCTGGCTTTTTCACCAAATCCCCTGATTTCTTTCTCAATCCTGGCCAGGCCCATATTGTCTGCATTGCGAAGCACCGGCACTACCAAGCCACGAGGCGATGACACAGCCACTCCGATATCCTGGTAGCCGTGATAAACGATATCATTACCATCGATGGATGCGTTTACAGCCGGGAATCGCTTCAGCGCTTCAATAGAAGCTCGAACGAAGAAAGACATGAATCCCAGTCTCACGCCAT
>CAYTLI010000301.1:0-2926 GCA_964438455.1 uncultured Pseudohongiella sp. | reverse complement strand
TTGCTCAGTCTTTGAGCACTTCATAGGTATGGGAGGCCCCGCGCTGCTCACGTCTAGTGCCGGATAAAAGCCATATCGGACGGCAGCGCGTTGAACAAACTGTGATCGCTCAAAGCCAACATCAAAAGCGATCTAGGAAGGCCCTGATGCGCCGCGCGTTGACACCCAAGTCAGTTTGACCTACCCGTGAAACGGAACGTACGTCAATAATAGACAAATCGGCTTCAGATCGAACTCTGACTACAAGGTCATCTTTGAAGCCAAACCAAAAAGTCGTATCAGTTGCCTCTACCACTCCTAGCGATTCACTCACATTGATAACGTTGAGTCCCATCTCTTCCAAAACCGTACGCGAACGCTCTATGGCCTCAGCCGTCGGCATCGCTACCACCTTGGTCTCTAAGTATGGGTAAAAATCTGCGTGAAGCGCCTCCATATCCTCTGCCGTGTGATCAGCATCACCGAACACCAGATCGTTCGTCGCGTAAATTCGACGTTTGACCACTTCATGAAACTCAGGTGGATCGATCGGGTTCGTCGTTATGTCATGAATGCGTGGAACCGCAAGCGCTTGTGATAGGTGTGGCGCCATGGCAATGATGGGAGCAATTGAGCAAAGCACCGTCACAGACAAAGCCGCTTTACTAATGGGAATCTTTTTTATGGCGAATAGAGCAATTAAAACGAACATCGCCAATAAATTCAGGAGGCCGCCAGCCACCGCGAGCGTCACCCCACCTAATGAGGCAGTCAGGTCAATCGCGCCATACTTATAGGCAAGAGGACTAAGCAGCAGTATAGGTACCAAACAGATACCGAAGACTAAATTTATTTTCTGTCCGGAATGCATTAATGGCTCCTTTCAACCAACCCGCCTATTCTACACTCTACCGGCTGAAAGGTATCGATTCTGCCTAGCACAACACATGGGTTACGGCGGAAACACAGCTGTATTGGGTGCCTACGCTTTCTTTAATAGAGGTCTATCCATGAGTGTTGAACTACGGCGAAAACGCTCGAATCCTTTGCTTTCTGTTTCTTTGGCTGATCGCTTTTAAAGTGAGCTCCGCGCACTCAAGCAAGAACACCAATAGCAGGCCGTCCTCGTTGAAACACCTCAATCGGAGACGCCAAACCGTCCAAGGAGAGGAGCGGGTCCTGTTCGACCAAAACCAAATCGGCAATCAGGCCGTTGGATAGCCTGCCGACCCGTTCGGAAACACCGAGCGCTTCAGCAGCGTGCGCGGTGGCGGCCATCAATGTCTCAACGGGCGTGAGCTCTGCGATAGCAGCAAATATTGGCAGCGTCTTCGCAAAGTCAGCATGAAAGACATTAGGAATTCCAGCGTCAGTGGACGCAATGAATTTACAACCCGCTGATTTCATCTTGCGAAAACGGGATTGAATAGCCTCGAGACCAGGAGGGTTACTCAAATGGCGCTTCCAGTTGAGGTTGACAGTCGGCGAAACCCAGATGCCTTTTCTCGCAATCGTCTGAGCGATAGCAGGATCATAGTGCTTACCCCAGCCATTTGGCCCCACCCATGAACAGTGCTCAATGGTAGTCACACCCGCACTGGCGGCATGGCCAATGCCATCAACACCATGACAATGAGCTGCTATTTCGTACCCTAAATCCCTCGCGTGGCTAACGACATGATTCATGATCCGTTGATCAAATTGCGCATCACCTGGACGGCTATTTGGCGTTATACTGCCCCCAGTTGCCATTATCTTAATCAGGTCTACACCCTTCGCATGCTGACGATCCAGCACTGCAATGGCCTCCTCTAACGTGCCCGCTTCACCCCCCCAAAAGTGACAGTGCCCGCCGGGGCTGGTCAGCGGTTGGCCGGCACAAAGCAGCCTCGTTCCAAGATGTTGACCCGAGGCGATCTCGTCGCGCACTTTAAGTTCAAGCCAAGCGCCACCGCCTAAATCTCGGGCCGTCGTCACCCCAGCCTGCAACATATCGCGAGTTCGTTGCCGCATCGCTTCCAACTGCTGGTCCTTTGGTACCCGGCCATGCGCAAATGGATCAGTCACAGAAGGATCCAAACCCAGGTGGACATGGGCATCGATCAACCCGGGGATCGCCAATAATCCCTGGCAGTCCTTAACTTGATCCGAAGCATGCACATCCTCAGACTGGGTAAGCGATAACGTGCCATCATCCAATATCCGGATCGCATCGTGTTGTGTGCTATGTCCCAGTTCCTCCCCCGTCCAAATGCTGAGATTTGTGAGCAACTGTGAAGTTTTCTTTATTACCATTACATCAACCTTTTTCTTGGCTTTGGTTCAGCCTAAAGCTCTTGGTCAGCACGCTAGTATCCCCCGCCTCAGTGCTTTTGATTCAACGCCAGGATTTCCAGCAGTCCGGTCAAGATCAGATCACCCACCATGTGATCAAATATCTTCTCCTGATCAAATAGGTGCACGAACCCCCCAGTACCAATAACCAGTGGTGGATCGTCCGCAAAAACCTGATCGGTAATGCGTTGGACCAACTCACGAATCATCCCCACATTAGACCAATACAGTCCTGACTGAATACTCTCGATGGTTGTCCTGCCAAAGGCGGTCTGCATCGGTACGATTTCAACCGATGGCAACTGCGCCGTGCGCATCTCAAGGGCCTCCATCGCCAGTCTCACACCAGGCAGGATGTTCCCTCCGAGGAAAGTCTTATCTTTATCCACTGCACAGACTGTTGTTGCTGTGCCAAAGTCAGCAACGATGAGATTCCTCCCAGGGAAAAGCTTGATGGCGCCCACGGCATCAGCAATTCGGTCAGCACCGACCTCCTTAGGATCCTGGTAAGCAATATTGAGCCCCATTTTGACGCCTGGCCGTAGCATCAACGGATCAATAGAGAAGTATTTTTGTGCGCATGCCCGAAGCGAGTAGTTAAGGTCAGGGACCA
>CAYTLI010000300.1:0-2930 GCA_964438455.1 uncultured Pseudohongiella sp. | reverse complement strand
ATACCCAAGAGGTATTACAGGCTGCCGGCAGCAAGTGGAACTTCCTCAAGTTCAGCCCGGGATTGGTAGGTGGCCACTGTATCGGCGTGGATCCCTATTACCTGACCTACAAGGCACAACAAGTCGGATACCATCCCGACGTCATACTTGCCGGCCGGCGTATCAATGACTCCATGGGCAGCTATGTAGCTGAACGTGTTATTCGGCTAATGCTATCCAAGCGAATCCATATCATCGACTCGCGCATACTGGTGCTCGGCTATGCATTTAAAGAGAATTGCCCAGACACACGCAATACTCGTGTGGCTGATATCGTCGCAACCCTGAACTCCTATCATACCCAGGTGGATATCCACGATCCCTGGGTTACCCCACAAGAGATACCTTCCCAGGTTGATGAATTGCAGAATGCTACTTATGACGCCATCATCATCGCTGTCGCTCACAAGGATTTTATCGATATGGGTATCGATGAGATCCGTAAGCTGGGCAAGGAGAACTGCGTCGTCTTCGACGTTAAACACGTTTTTCCCAGTACCGATGTCGATGGCAGCCTATAAGACTATCCAGGTTACTCTATGAAGATACTTGTCACAGGCGCCGCGGGCTTTATTGGCCATGCCCTCACCCAGCGATTACTGGACAGAGGCGATGAAGTTATCGGGCTCGATAACCTGAATGACTATTATGACGTGTCATTAAAACAGGCGAGGCTTGACCGCCTCTTGACGCATCAGGGATTTACCAATGTTCATGGCAGCCTGGAAGATGGCGAACTGATACAACAGCTATTCAATACGCACGAACCGCAACGCGTGGTGAATCTCGCCGCCCAGGCTGGAGTCCGCTACTCCCTGCAAAACCCCCAGGCCTATGTCAGCTCCAACCTGGTTGGCTTCGTCAATATTCTGGAAGCCTGCCGACACAATCAGGTAGAACACCTGGTTTACGCGTCCAGCAGTTCAGTATATGGCGCCAATACGAAGATGCCCTTTTCGGTCCACAGTAATGTGGATCACCCGCTCAGCCTTTATGCGGCGAGCAAAAAATCCAATGAGCTGCTGGCACACACCTACAGTCATCTGTTCAACCTGCCCACAACCGGCTTGCGATTCTTTACAGTCTACGGGCCCTGGGGCAGACCAGACATGGCACTCTTTCTCTTCACTCGCGCGATACTCAATAACGAGCCCATCGACGTGTTTAACCACGGTAATCACAAACGGGACTTTACCTATATCGATGACATCGTCGAAGGAGTAATGAGAGTACTGGACCAGGTGGCCACGCCAAATTCAAACTGGAACAGCGATGAGCCTGATCCTGCCACCAGTCTTGCGCCTTACAGGCTTTACAATATAGGCAGCAACAACCCGGTTGAATTGAGTCGCTATATTGAGGTCATTGAATCTAATCTGGGCAAGAAAGCGGAGAAAAACTTCCTGCCGATGCAGGCCGGCGATGTTCCGTCAACCTATGCCGACGTTTCATCATTGTTTGACGCAGTTGGATATAAACCCACCACTTCGATCGAGGAAGGAGTAGCCAGGTTCATTGACTGGTATCGGGACTACTATAAAACCTAGCGCCATCCACCTACTTCGATTTGACCACACTCAAGGCCAGCGGCCTGTCGGTGTAAACAAAATCATCATTCTCAGACACCCGGTAGCCGATGTACACGGCCAGCTCCAGACCCACCAGGCTCTCTTCGAATTGAAAACCATGTAATAAAGACAGGTGTTCTTCGATACTCAGCGTGCGAGAACTACCCACAGCCACCAGGCTATCCAGCTCTCCATCCCATATTTCCAGCTCACCCTGTCTGTTCATCTGGTAGAGCGTGTTACTGTCCCGTTCGCCTACAAGAACGTGCAAGCTACCCTGTTTGCCTATGTGGCGATCATCGACCCTGATCGTTGCAGTGAGATCTACCCTGTCCGTTGGCGAAAATTCGCTTCTAAAACTGCGGCCACCATCTCCACTGGCTGCGATCGTTATCACCGCATTGGTATTACCACTAACAGCAGCGACCGAAGCTGCAGGCGGATCAGCCACGACGCTGGGCTGGTAGTTGGCGATTTGCTGGCGCACCAGGTTCAGTGCCTGCACTGCATCTGCACCCAATTCCTTATCGGCCTCAACACCGCAAGCATAGCCAAGGCAATCAGCTTGCGGGTTTGAAAATTGTGCTACCCGGGTATCGGTATTGAAAGCCGCGGGATAGGCCATCACAGTAGCAAACTGGCCATCTATGCCGAAGCCGGTGGCGAAATTGAACGTGCCTCCGTATCCATCTTCCCGGTGCGAATGGGTCAACCCCATGTTGTGCCCGAGCTCATGAGCTACCGCAATGTCTACGGGACAGTCGATGGCGATATGGGAGAATGCATACTGTAACTCAAGCTCCCTTTCGAAGTACCCAGCGGTACGAAAGCCGCCCACTGGCGCAAGGCCACAGCGATCCGCTGTGATTTCCAGCGGACGGAACAGCATCACCAGATCGGCTCCGTAGCTTGCTCTCAACTCGGACAGTCCCGCGAACGCAGGGTGGGATTCATTGATCAGATGATCAAGAGCGGTATCCATATCATCGATGTCGTTATAGGGCACCAACTGATGGTGCACAGGTCGCAGGGTAATCGCTACACCACTGTCCCGGTACACCTGATTTGCCACTGCCACCAGTTGATTGATCCTCGTCTCCGGTGATTGTGGGTAGAGTGAAGCTGCGCCGCTTGTGTACAACGCCATTACATCTATCGTTGAAATGCTGAAATCGACCGATGATGGATCGAACGGATCGGTGCCAGCCAGCGCTTCATTGAAATCACTGATGCCGTCTTTATCGCTGTCGCTTCGCACATCTTCAACAATATTGACCACGTGATCATCACGCAGCTCTCCAATTAACGCGCTGCTGAATAACT
>CAYTLI010000299.1:0-2931 GCA_964438455.1 uncultured Pseudohongiella sp. | reverse complement strand
AAACGGCGCCGGTAAATCCACCACCATCGGTATCATCTCAACACTGATCAATCGTAGTGGTGGCTCGGTTGAGGTGTTTGGTCGCAACGTTGACACACATGTCTATGAAACCAAGCTTGATCTGGGCATTGTGCCGCAAGAGGTAAACTTTAACCTGTTTGAGAAGGTCGGCGACATCGTAAGAACCCAGGCCGGGTATTACGGATTGCCGCGCAAGCTGGCACAGGAACGTTGCGAGAAGTATCTGCGTCAGCTCGGCTTGTGGGAGAAACGCAACGATCGCTCTCGTTCCCTTTCCGGCGGCATGAAGCGCAGGCTGATGATCGCGCGCGCACTCGTACACGAACCCCGGCTACTAATTCTGGACGAGCCTACTGCGGGAGTAGATATTGAGCTGCGTCGTTCCATGTGGGACTTCCTTACTGATATTAACAAGAAAGGAACCACTATAATCCTTACCACGCATTATCTCGAAGAAGCAGAACAACTATGCCGTAATATTGCGATAATCGATGAGGGTGAGATCATCGAAAACACAAGTATGAAGAAGTTGCTTGCTGAACTGGACAAACAGGTGTTCGTGCTCGATACCGCCGCGGATCTCTCTGAGGATAGCGACCTTGCGCTGGAACAGGCGGAGGCGCGTATGATTGATGAGCACAGTCTCGAAGTATCGGTGCCTGCTGGCGTATCAATCAACATGGTGTTTGACCAGTTGGGAGAAAAGGGTATTACGGTCAGAAGTATGCGCAACAAAAGCAACCGCCTCGAGCAATTGTTCTTGTCCAGGCTTGGCAGGGAACTGGTTGACTAGCTTATGTATAACAACCACAAATTTATCGCTTTCGAAACGATTGTGATCAAGGAGGTCAGGCGATTCACCCGGATCTGGCTACAAACGCTCGTGCCGCCCGCGATCACCATCGGCTTGTATTTCGTGATCTTCGGCAACCTCGTTGGTCGACGTATCGGTGAAATGGGTGGTTTTCAATACATGGAATTCATCATTCCCGGCCTGATCATGATGGCTGTGATACAGAATTCCTATTCCAATGTGGTATCCAGTTTTTTTAGTCAGAAGTTTCAACGCAGCGTGGAAGAGTTGCTGGTTTCTCCGGTGCCTAACTATGTCATCCTTTCGGGATTCATCGTGGGAGGTATGGCGCGTGGCTTGTCGGTTGGTGTAATCGTCACCGCCATGTCGTTGTTCTTTGCTGATCTGACGATTGCACACCCGCTGATTACTGTAACTGTGATCCTGCTTACATCAATCGTCTTTTCGCTTGCCGGCTTTATCAACGCGGTTTTTGCCAACAGTTTCGATGATATTTCTATCATCCCGACTTTTGTTCTAACGCCTCTGATTTACCTGGGCGGTGTTTTCTATTCTGCACAACTATTGCCTGCCTTCTGGCAGACCGTATCTGCGTTAAATCCCATCTTTTATATGGTGAATACGTTTCGGTACGGTTTTCTTGGTAGCTCGGACGTTGATGTCTACTGGGCATTCATTATTCTATTTATGTTCATCGGTGTCTTGTATGGCGGCTGCATCTGGTTGCTGCGACACGGCACAGGCATTCGCCAGTAATCAGGGCTAACAGCATGCCTGAAAATCCTCTCGGAGAAAGCATTCCAAGCCCAAGCAAGTATGATCCGGAATTCTCTATCCGATTCCCAGGTGGCCAGCTCGTTCTTTACTGGATATTGACAAGAAACTGCCGATGCATGGCTTCGATCACTGGCATGCTTATGAGTTGTCGTGGCTAAACAGTAATGGCAAGCCAATAGTTGCCGTGGCTGAGTTATTCTTTAACGCCGATTCTGAAAACATCGTCGAATCCAAGTCTCTGAAGTTGTACCTGAACTCTCTTGGTCAGGAGAAGTTCAATAGCTCGGCAGCGCTGTCAGATGTCATTACCAACGACCTGTCTGCGCTAACCAAGTCCCAGGTCAGGGTCGACATTCATGGCGTGGAGCAGGCTGGTTCAAGTTCTCCCTTGCCGGCGAGAGGAAAGTCCCTGGACAATCTGGACGTTAATATAAGTACCTATGAGCCCGATGAAGGATTATTGGTCGTTGGTGATGAGCTGGTATTCGACGAGGAGGTTTGTTCGAATCTTTTTCGGTCCAATTGTCCTGTCACCGGGGCGCCTGATTGGGCAAGCATAGAAATTTGTTACACAGGGTCCAGAATCGATGAATCCGGATTGCTGGCCTACCTTTGTTCATTTCGGCAACATCAGGGTTATCACGAAGAGTGTGCCGAAAGAATCTATCGGGATCTCATGGTCCAGTGTGCCCCGCAAGAATTGCGAGTGGCGATGAACTATTTGCGCCGCGGGGGTATCGATATCAATGTCTATAGAAGCTCTATGCCGTTGAATTCTGAACAAGCAAACCCGAGAACACCACGGCAGTAGTTGCCTTGAATTTCGGAGGTCAGTGGGCTAAGGTACGCGCCCGTAAAAGGGGAGGTGTCTCAGTGGTTGAATGAGTCCCCTCCGAGGATGCAAGCACACCCTGGAAAGTGTGTATGTCGAAAGGCATCGAGGGTTCGAAAGCTGCGCAGCAGCGCAGACGTCGAGCGTAGCGAAACGCCCGCAAGGGTGAGGAATTTGGCTCAGCCAAATTCTGAATCAATCCCGACCTCTGGCTCGCGAAGCGAGCCTGATACGAGATAGCAGATATACTTAAAGAATTGATCTAACAATTGGTGAGGTGTCCGAGTGGGAGAAGGGTGAGGACAAGCGAATTCGAAGCGTCAGCTTCGAGCGTAGTCCGAACGACAGCGAGCTGTGCTCGCTGGCCGGGGGACGCCTGGAAAGCAACTCAGATTTTATAGATTAGAAAAGAACAACGGTGAGGTGTCCGAGTGGTCGAAGGAGCACGCCTGGAAAGTGTGTATGTCGAAAGGCATCGAGGGTTCGA
>CAYTLI010000298.1:0-2968 GCA_964438455.1 uncultured Pseudohongiella sp. | reverse complement strand
ACGGAGCAATGTCAGTGAATCCCAAACTAACACGCAGACGTTTTATCAAGGGGGTCATCTTCTCCGGTGCGGCAGCAACCACCGGTGCCGGGATGTATCTCGCCAATGCCCAATCCGGGCAAGGGGCCGCCGAGCGCTTGATAACACTCAACATCAACGGACGCAGTCGCCCCGTAGATGTCATGCCTTCGGAAACTCTCGCCTACACCTTGCGATACAAACTCGACCTGACCGGTACCAAGATCGGCTGTAACCGGGGCGAGTGTGGTGCCTGCACCGTATTGATCGATGGCGTCGCCAATTACGCCTGTTCGGTGCTCACTCACAATGTGAAAGACAAGGCGGTGATCTCCATTGAAGGCGTCAAGTCTCCCGATGGCACCCTGCACGCGGTGCAGCAGGCATTCATCGATGAAAATTCTCCGCAATGTGGTTTCTGCACACCTGGTCAGGTGATGTCAGCGGTTGCCCTGTTAAACAGCAACCCACGACCGACCCGTGAAGAAGTGCGTGCCGGCCTGTCTGGCAACCTGTGCCGCTGCGGAGCCTATGAACACTACATCAACGGCGTATTACGCGCATCGGGGCAACTAGCATGAGTTTACATATAGGAAAGAATTTCACTCCGCCCTGTATCTCCGGCAAGGTCACGGGCGAGATTAAATACGCTGAAGACTACAAGGCAGAAGGCATGGTGTTTGCCCGTCTGCTCACCAGTCCTATGCCGAGTGGCCGTATCGTCAATATCGATGCCTCTGAGGCACTGCGCATGGACGGTGTGGTTGGTATTTTCACTGCTGATGATCTGCCTCCGGTAGCACCACCAGCAAATCCGGCACTGGCTTCCGAGTTTATTACTTACGTGGGCCAGCCCATCCTCGCAGTGGCAGCCACCACGGAAGAAATCGCCGAGACTGCGCTGGACGCGATCAGAGTCGATTATGAGCGCAGGCCGTTTGTGGTTGATCCACTGACCAGCCTGGCACCAGGTGGCCCTGATGCCTATCCCGACGGTAATGCCCTGGTACGTACCCAGGAAGAAGGACCGGAGGGTGCACCGATCGTTGGCGCCCAGATCAAGAGCATCAAGTGGCCACAAGCTGCCATCGATGCTTTGAAATCCGGCCGCGAGCCTGTTGGTGCAGAGTTCACCAATGAGTGGGCTTTCGGTGACATCGAAGCGGGCTTCGCCGAGGCAGCAGCCATCATCGAAGAACCTTTCGTCACTATGGGTTATCCCCACCACTCCCTGGAAGCGCGCACCTGTATGGCGTACTGGGAGAACGGCAAGTGTTACTTCCACGGCTCATCCCAGAGCCAGAGTGCCAATAACGCCGGCCTGGCGCGCATGCTGAACATCGATCTCGCCGATCTGGTGTTCATCAATGAGGCCACCGGTGGCGGTTTCGGCTCCAAAATTGGCCCCTACCCCTACATGGCGATCAGCGGTAATTTCTCCCGCGTACTGAATCGACCTGTGCAACTGCGCATTACCCGTGAGCAGGAGTTCTACATTGGCTCCGCCCGCTCAGGTATGCAGGGTTGGATCAAGGTTGGCGTAAAGGAAGACGGCAAAGTTTCAGCAGTCGACCTGGTAATCGTTAACGATGGCGGTATGACCGGTGGCGGCAGCGGTAACTCCTCTGCCCAGCACGTTACTGTGGCTTATCAGCCAGAGAACATGCGCTTCCGTCATATCTCTGTTTACACCAATACCACACCTCGTGGTGCCCAGCGCGGACCAGGCCAGAATGAAATGGCTTCTGTACTGGCACCGATGACCGACAAGCTGGCTGAAGCCATCAACATGGACAGGGTTGCTATTCGCAAACTGAACGCCCTGGCCAGCGGTGGATTCCAGGGTGGTGGTCAGGGACCAGTCACCAGCGCGTTCATCCGTGAAGCGCTGGAACAGGGTGAGCGTGAGTTCAACTGGGCCGAACGCATTGCGCAACCCAAGCAAGTGGGTGGCAGCAAAGTGCGTGGTCGCGGTGTTGGTATCGGCTATCACGGCGCCGGCGGTCGAGGCTATGACGGACTGCTGCGAATCGGAACCGACGGTAAGCTCTACATCCACAGTGGTGTCGGCAACCTCGGTACCTATTCCTATGCGGCAACCTGTCGTGCAGCGGCCGAAGCCCTGCAGATGCCCTGGGATCGCTGTGAAATCGTACGCGGTCGTTCCGACCGTCACCTGCCACACAGTTCCGGCCAGGGTGGTTCAAACACTATCTTCACCCACACTCGTACCAACTGGGTAGCTGCCCAGGACGCAATTACCAAGATGAAGGAAATCGCTGCCATGGACTTCGGTGGCGCTCCGGAAGATTACGACATTGGTAATGAAATGGTGTTCAACTCTGAAGACCCCAGCAAGAGCATGTCTTATGGACAGGCGGCACAGCGTGCCATGGAGTTGGGGGGCAAGTTCAGTGGTGAAGAATATCCCGATGACATCAATCCACTGACGCAAATTGCGACACAGGGATTGGCAGGCACGGGTCTGATCGGTGTCGCCAAGGACAACATTCCTGGAGTGGGCCAACCACCTGGCAATGTGGTCGGTTTCATGGAAATTGAAATGGACCTGGATACCGGTAAATACGAAATTCTTGATTACGCAGCTGTTGCCGATTGCGGCACCGTGGTGCATCCAAAGAATTTTGACAACGCCATGCGCGGCGGTGCCGTCTGGGGTGTAGGCCTGACCGGTTATGAGCGTCATGTCTACGATCCACAGAATGGCTTACCGGCGAACACAGGTATTTACCAGTGCAAGCCACCAACGAATATGGACGTACCGGTTGAAACTTTTGCCGGCGGTGTGAACATTCCCGATCCACAAAACCCAACCGGTGGTCGTGGTATTGGCGAACCAACCCAGGGAGCAGCAGCGGCGGCACTGGCCAGTGCGATTCGCGATGCCCTCGATGGTCACATGTTCAATACGGCACCGACCACTACCGAC
>CAYTLI010000297.1:0-2973 GCA_964438455.1 uncultured Pseudohongiella sp. | reverse complement strand
CCGGTTTAAAGACGCACGCTCAAATCGTTACGCAATACCAAAAGAAAATATTACCGTTGATTCCAAAATTTCTGGATGAATTCTTAAAAAACCATTTTGGCATGTGTCTGATTACCGAGTTTGAAAAGTCTCGGTCACAGTGAAAATGCAAAGTCGATTTTTTAATATTTTCCTTTGGGCTTGGGTTTTGGGTGCATTCGCCTTCTATCTTTATCAATTCAAGCCGTTGATGAAACCCATTTTAAAAACTCTAGGCATATTATGACGGCGCTTGGAACTGTCCTTCTTCAGGCGTTCTGCTGTTTAGGCTTAGGCGCTGTTGTTTTAAGGTTGCTCGGCATTCTCCAAAACCTTTCTTCTATAGAAAGATGGACATGGTCGTTTGCGGTCGGTTTTGGTGTATTGGGCTGGATACTCTTTTACTTCGGTATTGCAGGTTGGTTCCAAGCAACCCCTTTGATTTTACTGCTCTGTGCTGGCGCAACAGGCTTGCTCTTTTTAATGACCGGTTTTCAGTCCATTTTTAACAATCTTAATAGCGGGTCAATTGATTCTATTTCATTTTTGATTTTTACTGCTTTTATTGCTGTAGCCGTCTTAGACATTTTTGAAGGGCTCTCTCCTCCGACAGATGGCGATACACTTGCTTATCATTTTGTCCACCCTAAGAACTTTATTGAGGCCGGTAAATTGTTATTCGTCCCCCGGGGAGGCGATGGCGCCATACCGATGATTGTTCACATGACCTATATTACCCCTTTAAAGTTGGGTGGCGAACGAGCCTTAACGTTATGGGTTATGCTCTCAGGCTGGGCCGCAACGGCGTTGCTGTATTCAATTGCCCGGCGATTCATGGACAGCCGTTGGTCACTCATTTTGGCGTTGGTATTTATTACAACACCGGCTGTAATTTATGGTGCCGGCAGCGGACAGGTCGAAGTGAAGATCGTCATGTTCGTCATGATAGCCGCGACCTCAATAACGCTGGCTTTAAAAACCGGCCTCATGCGGTATGCAGTTCTTGCCGGCATCGCAGCAGGGTTTTTTATGGGAGCAAAATTTTTGGGGCTGTTGTTTGCCACGGCGTGCGGTCTTGTTATCATTGCGCAACGACAGGGGCTTAAACAGGGCGTTATATTCTCCGCCGCCGCCTTGATAGCCGGCGGACAATGGTACTTATGGAACTATGCACACACTGGGGACCCTGTTTTTCCGGTTTTGTTTGGATTTTTAAAAAATTTTCAATACTTCTATTGGGACCAAGATCACGCCGAAGCTTTTAATTTGATTTGGGTTAATGAAAAATCAGTACCGGTCAATTTTTTCTGGTTTATAGCCTATCCTTTTATAGCAACGTTCTTCGGTCACGCCGCCATGGAGGCCGGGCGAACCGGAGTTGGACCCTACGTCGCCCTCTTGCTGCCATTCATATTCGCGGCCGTTTGGGCATCGCGCCAACGCATATTAAAAAGTACCTTATTACCGTTAGCAGCAATTTTCTTCATTTATTATGCGCTTTGGTTTTTTACCGGATCTTCACAGCGAATAAGACACTTACTGCCGCTTTATCCGCTATTGCTAATTTGCGTTACCGCAGCAGCCCTCGGATGGACCGGGAGAAGCAAGTATATGTTACCGCTTACTTCGGCAGTCCTGTTGACGCTTTCCTTACAACTCGCCGGACAATTTATTTTCAACATTAATTATGCCAAGCATATTTTTTCTGGCGAAACCAAACAGGCCTTTCTGCGCAAAGCAGTTTTAAATTTTACCGCTGTGCCTTGGATCAATAAGAATTTAAACACCGGGGACCTTTTATATACTCAGGAACGGCAATTGACTTATCTATTCAAAATTCCGGTTTATTACGGCCATTGGGCCCTAGACGCAAAAATCGACACGCGGCCTCAAGCGACAAATGCGGCCAAATTCTTAAGTGAATTAACATCACAGAAGGTTACTCACCTGCTTAGTGTTGGATCAATAGCAGGCAATAAAGGCAGCAAAAAAAATACAACGGGCGTTCGTATGTGGAGGGCGCTATATAAAAAGGGATGTCTCAAATTGATGAAAAGCTTTACCGGTACATCATACGGATCTCGAACCATCAAACTATCTAAGCCCATAAAAACTGAATTACATGTTTTCAAAATTCATTATTCTAAATGCCAACTCTGAGACAATAAATGACCGAACATTCAATTCAGCCTAATCAAGAATACGACGGCAGAGACCTTGAGGTGCTTGCGGATGTCCCGAACTACTATAATTGGATTATGGAGACCTTCCGTCCCTATCTTGGCGGCAATGCCTTAGAGATCGGGGCGGGCATCGGTACATTCTCAAAAAATTTATTGCCTCATGTATCTCGTCTTGATTTGCTTGAACCATCGCAAAATTTAAACGCCCAACTGCAAGATACTTTCAAAAATAATCCGAATGTAACGGTCAGTGATCAATCTTTGGAAAACTTTCTCGACCGTTCATCGCAACTTTATGATGTTATCGTCATGGTCAATGTTTTGGAGCATATCGAGGACGATGGCGCGGCCCTACAAGGCCTCAAACAACGGTTGCGGCCTGACGGTTATTTATTGCTGTATGTGCCGGCCCTGCCGTTTTTGTATAGCCGGTTTGACCAAATATATGGGCATTTCAGACGATATACCCGGCACAATCTCCGCCAAACTTTAGAAACCGCAGGCTTTCGCATCGAAGGGCTTCATTATATGGACGTATTGAGTATTTTACCCTGGTACGTCTTAAACACCCTTGGCGGACAAGCAAAGCTTAACCCTTCTGCAGTAAGCCTTTACGATAATATCGGAGTTCCGGCAACCAAGTTTATCGAAAAACTATTTCCATTTCCATTTGGTAAAAATCTAATCGCAGTTACACAGAGCCAACCTTGATCAGTTAAAATAATTGTCTAAATGATTAGTCTCAGCATTATTATTCCTGTTTATAACGAAC
>CAYTLI010000296.1:0-2978 GCA_964438455.1 uncultured Pseudohongiella sp. | reverse complement strand
TACCGGCAACTGGTTTCGCAATACCCTGAATCGCGGACAGCTCGCTAATGACGGCTCCTACCATGCAATCGGTGTCGAAGTGACCTTGCCAGGCAGTGATCTGGAGTACGCAAGAATCACCTATCAGAACCAGATGTACTGGCCACTCAGCCAGGATCGATCCTGGGTTCTCGGATTGAGTACAAACCTTGGCTACGGTATCGGTTACGGCGATTCCGACGAGTTGCCATTCTTCAACAATTTCTTTGCCGGCGGCCTGATCCAGGGTGGGGGTAGAGTGCGTGGCTTTGAGGAGAACTCCCTGGGGCCAGAGAGTACGGCTGGTGCTCGCTACCTCACTCAGGGACCTATTTCCCTGCTCAGGGACGAGAATGGCGAGATCATCACCGACGAAAATGGCAATGCCCGCCTGGACCGGGATTTTGGCTACGAAACCGCTCCATTGCTCGATGCCAATGGCAATCCGGTGTTGGACGACAATGGCAATCCAGAGGTGGCTCTGGCAGTGCAAAACTTCTTTCTGGATAGGGATTTTGACAGTTTCGGTGGTAACATTATGACCACAGCCACGTTGGAGCTGATCTTTCCATTGCCCTTCGTGCCTAACCAGAACCAGGTGAGGTCATCCTTCTTTATTGACGCTGGAAATGTATTCTCGTCAAATTGTACGGAAAGGCGTCGCCTGCTGAAGAACTGCTCAGATTTCGACTTCAAGGAGATTCGATATTCGGCGGGACTGGCGATAACTTATCTTTCGCCATTTGGTCCGTTGACCATGTACCTTGCAGCTCCGTTTGGAAAGGACGGGGACGATACCAAGTCTTTCGACTTCACCGTAGGTACCGGTTTCTAAGCAGCGGCAGTCATCAGCCGATACAGGAAATTGCGATCCCCGGGTCGATAGGCAGGGGATTGAACGAATTTGTGAATTTAGTTTTGAACGATCTGCAAGCGATGAGATCGAATAGGAAAGAGTTGGAGAATTTAGAGTGAAAACAATGAAACTGTTTTTAGCTTGTTTGAGCTTGGTATTGGTAACTGGTGTTGCCAATGCGCAGGACACCAAGATTGGGGTGTTGAACCCGCTGCAAGCTTTGTTTAATTCCGATGCAGCAAGAATTGTGCAAGAAGAGCTTGAGCAGGAATTTGCTACCGATGAGGCGCGAGCAACAGAGCTGACTGAACAGCTGCAGGCACTGCAACAGGATTATCAGCAGAACGAAGCTGTGATGACCGAGGAGCAAATCCGTCGCATGAATGCGAACGCCCAGGATCTGCAGGTTCAGTTGCAGCTGATCCAGGAACGTGTGCAGCAGGCGCTGCAGGAAAAGAATCAGGAATTTCTGGGCAGCATGCAGAATGAGTTAGCGGCGGCAGTGACCGATGTTGTTGCTGAAGGCGGATTCGATTTGATATTGAACTCGGATAGCGCGCCATATTTTGCGCCTGTTCTGGATATTACTGCTCGCGTCACCGCCAAGCTGAACGAAAATACCCAGCGGGCAGCTCAATCTGAAAATTGATATCAATAATTCGCTGACCAGGAAAGTGTCAGGTGGCACATCATAAGACCTACACATTAGGGGAAATTGCCACTTTTCTGGATGTTAAACTGGTTGGCGATGAAAATTGCCTGATTCACGGGCTAGGTACCCTAAGTGGTGCCGGCCCGGGTCAGCTGAGTTTCTTAAGTAACAAATCCTACCTCGACCAGCTCGCATCTTCGCAGGCTTCGGCAATTATTATCTCCGGGTCACTTGCAGAGAGAGCGAACCATAACCTGTTGATCTCTGAGCAGCCTTACGTGAGCTTCGCCCGGGCCAGTGAGCTCTTTGCCAACAGCCCAGCAATCACGCAAGGCGTGCATGCGACTGCCCAGGTTGCTGACGATGTGCAGCTTGCTGATGAGGTAAGCATAGGCCCCTATGCGGTGATAGAGTCGGGTGTGAGCGTGGGCAAGGGTAGCGTTATTGGTGCCCATTGTTTTGTCGGTGAGTCATCAAAGATTGGTGAGAATTGCCATCTTTACAACAACGTCACGCTTTATCATGGTTCGAAGATTGGTAACAAGGTCATAGTGCATACTGGTACCGTGCTGGGAGCAGACGGGTTTGGTTTTGCCTTCGATGGAGAGAAGTCGATCAAGATCCATCAGCTCGGAGCGGTTAGCGTCGGCAACGATGTGGAAATCGGTGCTGGTACGACAATCGATCGTGGCGCAATCGATGACACGGTCATTGAAGATGGGGTGAAGATAGATAACCAGGTGCAGATTGGTCACAACACCAGGATCGGTGAACATTCGGTGATCTGTGGATGTACTGCAATAGCAGGCAGTGCCAATATTGGTAAATACTGCGTCCTCGGTGGCGCCAGTGGCATGGTGGGACACATCAGCATCGCGGACGGTGTGCAGGTGAGCGCAATGTCGCTGGTAAATCGATCGATTACCGAGCCGGGTACTTACTCTTCCGGCACCGGGCAGATGAAGACTTCAGATTGGAAGCGTGCCATTGTGCGCTTTCAGCAACTGGAAAATATCAGTCAGCGCTTGAAAGAACTCGAGAAACTTTCCGATACAATAACGAATGGGCAGGTAAACAAGAAGCCCGGTTAAAACTAACAGGATGAGGCGTGGCAAACACCAGCGGTTACCCGTCAATAATGTGGATCATCACTGCCTCAATGAGTGAATTATGTTAATGGATGTACAAGAAATTAAGGAATACCTGCCACAGCGGTATCCCTTCCTCCTGGTGGATCGCGTCATCGAGATGGAGCCAGGCAAGTCGATTGTGGCTATTAAGAATGTCTCGGTTAATGAGCCATTTTTCCAGGGTCACTTTCCCAACAGCCCGATCATGCCTGGCGTACTGATTATCGAAGCGCTTGCGCAGGCGGCTGGCGTGCTGGGTTTCAAGAGTCAGGAGAAGAAACCTGCGGATGGCTTCCTCTACTATTTTGTAGGTGCCGATGAT
>CAYTLI010000295.1:0-2979 GCA_964438455.1 uncultured Pseudohongiella sp. | reverse complement strand
AGAGTCCACTTCCAGAGCCAAGTATCAGGATTCGCGCGCCCTCGGCCGGGTTAGCCATATCGAGCGTAACAGGTATGGATGCGCTTGTTAAGTTCCCCAATTCTTCAAAAGTTGAGGGCGCTTTATCACGGCCAATATTGGCCAATGCGGCAAAGCGCTCGTGGACTTTCTGGCCGGGTTGATGACAGATCAGGTAGTCCACATCGGTTGGTTGCCATTGCAGTATCTTGTAAGTGCCGTCAATCAATGACTTGTGCATGCGTATGGCGGCAGCTGAAATTTTTTCCATCAGCATCTGTCCGCAACGCTTGCCATCTTTATCAAACTTGTAGAAGCACAACTCTGCGTAACGACCCTGGCTGCTGAAGCGGTAGGTTTTAACGCCAGAGCGCTCTGAAGCTCGTTGCAGTATCACCGCGCCGCCGGCGTCACCGGTGGTCAGGCCGCCGACTTTGCTCTTGAAGTTTTCATTGCTGGGATTTTTGTTGATGTCGGCAATACAATCCTTGGCTACGTGACTGGGGACTTCCCCGGTAACGACCAAAACATTCTCAGCTGCACCGGTTGCGATCATCGCATCACCGACAGACATGCCATTAGTAAACCCGTGACAGGCATTGGTTACATCAAGGCAGGCCGCGTTCTTGCAGCCTAATTCTCGCTGAATTCGGTGAGAGGTTGCCGGTTCGACCCAGTCCCTGTCGATTCCGCAATAGATCACCATGCCGATGTCGGCCGGATCCATGGCGCATTTTTCCAGGGCCGCACGACCTGCTTCGATAGCCAGATCAGATGGCACCGCGTTGGGGCCTGCGAAGCGACGGGACCTGATTCCGGTAAGTTCAGTCAACCAGGTATTCGGTACGCCAAAGCGCTTCTCAGACTGAATCTCATCCATGAGCTCTTCAGAAGTCACTATTTGGTCGGGCACATAGGAACCAATGGACTCTATGCGTGAAAAACCTGTCATGTTCATAGGCACACCTTCAATCAACCTTCACTATAGCTTCGGCATTTTTATTGCTTCCATTATCTCCGCGTGAGTCCAGTAATGGAAAGGGAAATTAGGAAAAGCTATGCAGTGTTTAGCTACTCGATATTGCAATCTTGCAAGAATGAAACGATTCACTCGCTGACGAAGTATGCGCTGGAAAATTTCCTAGATATTTGTGTAGGACAAAGTCCTACAAACGAGCAGCAGGGAGCGACTCAAGGAAGTTTGAATGGATTGAGAATGAACTGGCAATAACTATCAGGAATGGTGGCTGAGGCTGATCAGCGTGGTGCTAACCGACCTGTCTTCATTATGCAGGACGTCAAACATGCGCACGGGAAATGCCTGGCTCTCCAGATCGCGAAAATAGTGTTCCAGAGTGCTGCGCACAACCGGGAAGGCAATTTCATTCCAGGGAATTTCTTCCTCCGTGAATAGCGCAACTTCTTCAGATTCCAATCCAGCACTGAAATCGAGGTTTGCCAATTGGGCACGAAAGAAGATGTATACCTGATTGATGCGGGGAAGGTTGAATAAGGTATAAAGGCTGCCGTCGCAGACCTCGACTTCTGCTCCCGCTTCTTCCCTGGTTTCACGAATCGCTCCATGCAAACTCGATTCGCCGTTTTCCATGAATCCTGCAGGCAGCGTCCACAGGCCTCGACGGGGTTCGATGGCTCGTTTACACAAAAGTACCTTGTCTTCATAGATGGGAATGGTGCCGACCACATTTTTCGGATTCTGATAGAAAACCGTTGTGCACTGTTCGCAATAGTGCCGTTCCATGTCATCTCCCGGAGGGATTTTTTGCACTATGGTGGAGCCGCAATGGTGACAATACTTCAAAGAGATCACCTCATGAATTCAAGGTGCAACAGTGTACTCCTAAATAAAGATGTCGGCGAGGTAGATCAGGGTGGACAGTGGTCGAGGGAAGAATTAGATGCGATTAATCTCGCAGTGTAAGCGAAACTTTTTCGAAGTCATGAAAGCTTCGATTTCGCGCAGCCTTAACTCAAGCTCGGCAAACATCTCGGTACACTGGGTGCGGCTCATGCGCGGCTTGCCGCTTCCCTGGCGGGTAGATTGACGTTTTGATTCCGCGCTGAAATTCTGCACAGCGTCATCGATTTCGGCACGCAGCTCAATCGTTACTTCATCGATGGCTTCATCTACATCATCTTTGAAATTTTCCTGCCCCGGAGAGAATTCCTTGTTGCGATAGCTCTTACGCATCTTGCGAGCATTGCGCCGGGCTTCACGACGAGCATGTCTTGCTCTTCTTCGCTCGGCACGTCGTTGCTTTCTTTCCATAATACGATCGTAGCGATCGCTGTCTTCCATATAGGGATCCGGATCGAAGACGAAGCAACAAATCACATAAGCCCAGAATGTAAAAGGTCCGAAAACAAAAAGTGACAGCACTGTGACAATGCGGACAGAGAAGTGACTGACTTCGAGATAATCAGCGATACCGGCGCACACACCACAGATGCGTTTGTCACGCGCATTTTTGTAAATGGGCTTGCGATAATTCAGTTTGCGAAAATGCTCAGCTGTTTCGGATGTGCTGAAATAATCTCGCACCTTGTCGGGCGTGAATTCCTTGTCAAGGCAGAAGTACAGGATGACATAGCCAAGCAACATAGGTGGCCACGCCAGTACGCAGAGGACGAAGATGACTCGTACTACAGCGGCTGGTATGTCCAACCAGTTGGCAATGCCGGAGCAAACCCCGAGCCAAACCCGATTTTCAGAATCCAGATACAAGTTACTGGCCTCCGCTCTCATTCTGCTCTCTCCAATCCGGAACTTCGGCGTCCAGGATTGATTCAAGGATGTCGATTCTCTCCTGTAATGACTCGGCTATGGTAGCCAACTCATCCAGGTCATATTTACCTTGCGGCACTATATGCTCTCGTCGGCGATCTTTGCGGAGCAGCAGAATCCAGATGGTGATGGCGCCAAACACCATCGCCACTATC
>CAYTLI010000294.1:0-2996 GCA_964438455.1 uncultured Pseudohongiella sp. | reverse complement strand
GGGCAGCAGGCCTTCGAGCCTCAGAGCCGAGCCTTAATGACCAGCAGCTAAACCAGTGTCTAAACTTTGCATTTCAACAACATATTTCTGGAGTTGAAGACGAATGGAATAAAACCCGGATAGATTATGCCGGAGCGTTACCATCAGATCGATTCGAAGCGTTGGCTTTGGAAACGCAAAACCAACACTGTCTGATCTCAATTGATCACAAATCATTCAATAGAGCCGACGGTTTGCTTTGGGCGCTCGCATTACATGATGGTGCTTACGAAAAAGAGGATATTACCTCGCAACTAGCCTTCGATGAACTAAGTAATGGCGAAGTGTTCCTGCTTGGATATTTGATTTCTGCGAATAAATTTGAAGGAACCGTCATTCGCCAACAAGCGATCAATCGGCTCGACAAACTCGCAGAAGTCAACGCAGACGCAGCACTCAAAAAAATTGATGTATTGCCATCTCTATCCCAAACCGAGTTCGATGAAACCCTTCAGCGGGCAACTGACCTAGGGTCTCAAGCGGCCTTCATACGGCAAGGCTCTGAAGAAGACGTCAGAAGCCGGCTTTCAGATGAGAGTTACCGTCGATCACTTTCTAAAGAAAATCTGAGTAGACTGATCTATTTCAGCTGCTCTCAAATTTTCATGGAATGGGAGGATTTAAAAACAGAAAACACAGAAATTGTGGAGCTTTGTGAGCAATTTAGAACTCACCCCACGATGGCGCTGTACCAGATTTTTACTAATTTCAACAAGCCGTATGGCAAAGCTGAAATACTTTCCGCAAAGTCTGAATTATTTAGATTTTTAGAGGACCAATCGCTTCTTGCCGGCAATTGGCTTGATGAATTTACGCTTGCTGATCAAGCAGCTATTTTGCTGTTCCAGCTGTTCGCTCACTTTGGTGAAGACAGAACAATATTCTCCGACGAAGAGGTTGAGCGTTACCTTAACCTCGCAGTCAATAAGAAGGTTCCCATCAACTACGTTGCCCTTAGCTATTACCTTTCCGGCCTTTACCGAACCTACTCAATTTTTGACCTCGACGAACAGGTCAGACAGCAGCTTGAAGCCACCCAAGCCATTTTATCACCCGACACCAGTAGTTTTGAGAAATGCAAGAAAAGCAAAGAATTACAGTTTTCTAAAATGAATAGGTGGCCTGTAGTTCCACTTTTGCCAATCATCAGTTCCATTGAAATTTTGGACGTTGAATTTTTGGAATTGGAGAGCGCAGCAGCTGACCAGGGTGTATTAAGAGTATTCGGTCAGTGGAGACACATTGACCCCGGCTTTTTTGATTTGGAACAAGCCGAGACTGCAGACAACTTTTGTCAGTTCAATTTTGTTGATTCTGGCAAATTCATGTTTCCCACAACTATGCAAAAAATAACTGGTGACACACCACTTCAGCGAGAATTTACCTCTGAATTATATAATCCAGAGGCGGCAGGAGTGGTTTCACTGACCGAGTCTGAATTTGTGGGTACACCGCGAGGGGAAATGATTTGGGGATTTGAGGCAAATCAAAAAATCAAACTCGATACAGATCTTCGAGACTTTCCCTTTTCCACGAAAAGAACCAGCATCGAATTAGGCCTAGTTGCAAAATCATCTTTTGTTAGCTTCCCTGCACTCATGTCTGACATAGACGTGATCGAAGATGCAGAGCTTCTGAACGAGGATGATGGAAACAGATTTTTTGCAAGTTTGAACCAAGACTCTCTCTCTGACATCAAAATCGAAGCGAGCCTCTACGTTAATCTGACCTACTACATCTTAAGGATTATTGCGCCTGTTCTGATATTCGTCTCGCTTGGTCTCTTCACGCTTTTAAAGGCGAGGGAGAATACCGAGGCACAGCTACAGGTCGCCACAACTGTCATGGTGGCGCTGGTAGCCTATCAATTTGTGATCAACTCTACGTTGCCAAAGTTGCCGTATCTGACGTTGATCGACATGTTCTTGTTGGCCTCCGTGGCATCTTCGGCGTTCATCATCCTTTTCAATTTGGTTCCCCACCTAGAAAAGAAAGACACTCGTGTGTCTGAATATCTATTCATGCTAAGCCGTGTTGGTGGCGTTGGCGGGTACGCGGTAAGTGCGATGATTTTGATTTATGGCCTCTGGCTTTATGCGCAAAGCTGACTGCCATACTCGGCCAATTAAGATCCACCTAAAATCAAGGACCGCAATGACGGCTTGCAACCTACCGCTGGAAGTTGATCGTTCCACTCTTCTATGATCAGCTCCGCAACGCTGCCCGTTGGGCATACATTGCCCATAAAAAATCTTATTATCGGGCGCGAGTTATCCGAATATCTTAACTGGTTATAAACAAATTTTGATTCTGGAACACATGCTCGGTATGTGTTTTGCTCAACCCACACATCCAATTCACTGTATGCCTTTAGTCCCCGATCACACTGCCCTTCAAAAACGTAAATCACTAAATCCTCTGGCGTATATGAGCTGAGATATTCCACATATCCGTCACACATTGTGGCGGTATAATCATTCGTGCCGTCGCCTATCGTGATTGAACTGATGACGTCTCCGTGACGGCATTTTTTGGTGGTTAGGATGAGCTCTTCACAACTTCTATAAGAAACCACCTCTCCCTCTTCAGCCTTCACATCACACAAGCCTCCGGTCTCAGCCGGGTTCGACGTTGCTGATTGCGAGATCAAAAGGTTCACTAAAATGAACACCATGGTGTAGGTCAGCTTCATCAACGTTGCTCCGATTTCACTATCATCCATTGCATTATAAAGCTGAACCTTGGACCGCAAATCACCATTACGCCTTCAGTAAAAATGGGAATATCCCAAAAAATACAAAAATTTTAGTATCTTATAATTATCGACCGCTTCAACTGCGAATTAGTTGAAATTTACAAACTGTGATAAATTGTAGCATGATGAGGTTTATCGGTTTCAACACAAAGATTTGGCTATGGCTCCTAATACGATTACCTGTCTGAGTTGCGGCGCGTCT
>CAYTLI010000293.1:0-2996 GCA_964438455.1 uncultured Pseudohongiella sp. | reverse complement strand
TTCGTCGAGCAGTCCAGCCTGATGCCGGAGATTGTAGCCATCTTACGGAGAAAGCACAGCCTGAACGATAGCAAGGCCCTCCTGGTTGGCATTTCCCGCGGCGGCAGTGCTGCCCTGGCTATCGCGGCCAGATCTCCGGGGCAATATCTTGGCGTTGTGGCGACGCCTGGCAGAATCTGGGACGAGACCCGGTTCGAGAAACTGGATGGGCTACCGATTTATCTGCGAGTTGGAGAGAAAGACGACTTTCGCTGGCACAAGCAGCTGGAGTCCAATGCCAATCTGTTACGTCAGGCAGGTGCGCAAGTAAATGCCGCACTGGTGCCTGACGCACATCATGTATTCCCCCTGGATTGGGCCGAGCTGGAAAGCTGGCTGGCGGCACTGCCGCAGCCAGACTAGTCCGGCGCGAAGCCTGGGCTAGAAGCGCTCTTCTTCGATCCAGTAGTTGCTGACCACACCATCGACGAACTCGATGGACAGGGTATCTATTCGCTCTTCTTCGACATCTACCGAGAACACGAGAAACAGGCCTACCTCTGTGTCTTTCTCTGCGCGATTGCGATACTTCCAGATCTCAGTGCCATCGGCATAGTTCAGCTTGGTCATTGGATCGCCAAACGAATTGCGCACGAAATTCTGATCACTCAGACCAATCTGCAGGCGTGTCACTTCGCCTTCATTCCAGACTGTTTGAATCGGACGTGAGTCAGAATCCACGGTCACCAGACATCCAGTTAGCGCGATAGCCATGGCCATCAACAGTGCTTTCTTTATCATTGCTCGTTCCCCTAGGGTGTGAAATTGTTTTTTTCACCAGCACCGTCGCTCCTGACAGTTCCTGGCCGTCCACCATATGACGCATCCGGCTCGACAAAGGTTACAGTGGATTAACGCCAGTATGGGTAGTCAGGCTGAATTTAAGCTTAATGCCGGTAGCGATTTGGGGGATTCGAGGGTTTACTGACAGCCTACAATCAGTATGCTTGCCAGTTTTGAGCGCTTCCGGACCAGCCAGTGGCCAGATTCAACTCCCTGTTCCCCCTCTGGGCGGTGATTTTTTCCCTGATCGCATTTATTTATGCCGATCCTTTTCGTTCCCTGGAAAATCTCATCGTGCCATTGCTGGCCATGGTCATGTTTATCATGGGCCTCAATCTTGGCCGGGAGGACTTTGTCAGGGTCATCCAGCAGCCAAAACCCATCTTCATCGGCGTGTTGTTGCAATTTCTGCTCATGCCCCTGCTGGCATTGACCCTGGCAAGCCTGTTGCAACTCTCCAACCAGCTCACTGCCGGCATGGTGCTCGTTGGTAGCTGCGCCGGAGGCACAGCATCGAATGTGATCAGCTACCTGGCTAAAGCTGACCTGGCTCTCTCGGTCAGCATGACGGTCACTTCGACGCTGCTTGGCGTCGTGCTCACTCCCCTGCTGTGCACATTCTATTTGTCCCAGGCTATTGAAGTAGACAGTGTCGGCATGTTGATCAGTATCCTGCAGATGGTCCTGCTACCAGTCGCCGCCGGCACGGCGATCAATCATTTTGGTCATAAGGCGATCGCGAAGATCGAATCGATCCTGCCGACCTTATCGATCCTGCTGATTCTGCTGATCATCGCGATAGTCGTCGCACTAAACAGCGAACGCTTGCTCGAAGTTGGTCTGGTAACACTCGTCGCGGTGATGCTACACAATATTTGCGGCCTGACTGGCGGCTATTATCTAAGCCGACTGCTGGGGTTGAATCTCAAGCAGAGTCATACCATTGCCATTGAAGTCGGTATGCAGAATTCCGGCCTCGGTGTTGCTCTCGCATTGCAATTCTATTCCGCTACTGCTGCGCTGCCTGGTGCGATATTCAGCGTCTGGCACAACATCAGTGGATCATTGCTCGCTTCAATATGGGGAAACAAGAGAGATTCTCTCGAATATTTATTAAAAGAAGAACAGCAACCCAGTTGAAGTGATGTCAGTCACACAGGCAGTCCAGAAAATTCTTGACCAAGCGATCGATAAGAGTACAATGCGCGCGTCGAGAACATTTTGTAAAGACTTTAGACCGATGAACATTTATTCAATTCAAACCAACATGACCGCGACCATGGCTTCTCTAGGCCATCAGTTCTGCGTGCGCGTGGGTAAGAATTGGGAGGTCGACTTGGAGTGATTTTCTGACACTAAAAAGTCTGAAACGTCTTAAAAAGAAAAGACCTCTAAGTTCAAGAACCTAGAGGTCTTTTTTTTTGAACCTGATTTAACGTTGCGAGATTTATGAATCCCGCGAAGGGGGACTTTGTGCCTAAAAAACTGCACAGAAACATACCCATGATCTATGGACTGGCATTCTTCCAGTGCTTCATGGTGATAGTGCCAGTGATAGTTCCTTTCTTTGCATCAAAGGGGCTTAGTCTCGCCGAGATTTTTTATCTGCAAGCGGTATTTGCCACGACTATAGTGTTACTCGAGGCACCTTCCGGATACTTCGCAGATATTTTTGGCAGACGAAACGCACTGCTGATCGGCAGCATCATGCACGGCCTGGGATATTTCCTGCTGAATCTTGCGGATGACTTTATCAGCCTGATGATGTTTGAGATCACTTTGGGAATCGCTTTCAGTTTATTGTCAGGAGCGGACCTGGCTTTGCTCTACGATACTCAGCAAGCGCTGGAAGCTGAGGAGAACAGCGAGCACAGCAAGAGCATTGCGCATCTGGGTGTCACTAAATGCATAGCTGAAGCTTTGGGCGCCCTGCTTGGAGGCGCGCTGGCGTTGTACTCCTTTGATCTCATGGTACTGATTCAGTCGGGATCAGCCTGGATGTGTCTGCTGTTGGCGCTGTTTATTGTTGAGCCACCCTACCGAAGGGATGACAGTGCTGCAGAGCGGGTCCAGATCATGGAGATATTGCGCCACCTGTTCAGCAGTGACCCGATCCTGCGGCAGATCATACTGGCGATTCCGCTGTACAGCCTGGCTACATTCAATGTGATCTG
>CAYTLI010000292.1:0-2997 GCA_964438455.1 uncultured Pseudohongiella sp. | reverse complement strand
TTGAGTGAATCCAGAATGTCCTGCTCGGACTGCTGTGTGCTGCGTTGCTGGTCCGTATCTTCAATACGTAACAGGAAGCTGCCACCGTGTTGATGCGCAAAACAGCGATTAAATAACGCGATATATGCCGTTCCAACATGGGGGTCGCCAGTTGGTGAAGGTGCTATTCGGGTCTTTACAGTACTCATGCCAGGATTAATGCAGATAAAATTCGTCGCTTGGACCGGCGATGATTATACGCGATTGACAAGCATTTCCCATTATTCGGCAGGCAAACCAGGCCTTGACTGGCCGGACGCCATTAGTTGAAATTGCCTGCTGCCAATTCCGGGACAAACTGACAGTAATGCCTGACCATAGTTTCTGCGTAGCACCAATGATGGATTGGACGGATCGCCATGATCGGGTATTCCTGCGCCAGTTCTCCAGGTATACGCTCCTGTATACGGAGATGGTCACCAGCGCAGCATTGAAGCATGGCGATGCCGCTTATCTGCTACAACATGACCCAAGTGAACATCCCGTGGCCCTGCAGCTGGGCGGCAGTGACCCACAAGAGCTGGCTGAAGCAGCGAAACTCGGAGAGTCAGCCGGGTTTGACGAGATTAACCTGAACGTGGGCTGCCCCAGTGACCGGGTGCAATCGGGTGCGTTCGGAGCCTGCCTGATGGCTGAACCGAACCTGGTTGCCCAATGTGTCGAATCCATGTCGGAAGCCGTAGCGATCCCGGTCACGGTCAAATGCAGAATTGGGATCGACGATAAAGATTCCGAAGAGGAATTGCTGCATTTCATCGCAACAGTTGCAAACACTGGATGCGATACATTTATCATTCATGCACGCAAAGCCTTCTTACAAGGGCTCAGTCCGAAGGAAAATCGTGAAGTTCCACCACTCAACTATGAGCGCGTGTTGACTGTAAAGAAAAATTTCCCCGACTTGAGTATTGTGATCAATGGAGGCATCACCAGCCTGGAAACTGCCAGGGAATTTCTCGAACAGCTCGATGGCGTGATGGTCGGTAGGGAGGCATACCAGAATCCGTACTTTCTTCATTCCGTTGACGCAGAAATATTTGGCGAGTCTCGAAGCAATAAGAGTAGAATTGACTACCTGCATGACTACATTCCTTATATACAAGCTCAACTAGAGCAAGGTATCCCTCTGAGACACATGTCGCGTCACCTTATGGGTCTGTTCAAGGGAGAAAAAGGCGGCAAGCAATACCGGCGTCATTTGAGCGAGAGAGGCCATAAAACTGACGCCGACCTGCAGGTAGTACTCGATGCGCTCACTTATGTTTCATAGCAACAGGAAGAGTAGTAGAAAATGGCAATGCTGAACTCAATCAAGTCGTTCTTCGAGGACAAGTTGAGCAATAAGTCAGCGACTGAAGAAAAGTCATTGGCCAGTAAAACCGATCTTGCCTCTGCAGCTTTGATGTTAGAGGTGATCAATTCTGACCATGCGCTTGATGAGCGAGAAACCGAGGAATTCCTCAATGTGCTGGAGACCAGCCTGAATATTCCTTCACAAGACCTTCGCGAAATGGTGCAATTGGCGGAGGCGCAGGCCAGCAAGGCCACATCCCTCTACGAATTCACTCGTCTTATCAACGACGAATATGACTACACGCAGAAACTCGAACTGGTGAGGAATATGTGGCGTGTCGCATTTTCAGATGAAGATCTGGACAAGTATGAAGAGCACCTGATCAGAAAAGTATCTGACCTGATCTATATATCTCATGGCGACTTCATCAAGACAAAACTGGAAGCAAGGGATGGCTGATCAGGCCTGAAAGCGGGCTACCGAAAAGTCAGAAAGGTCCGAATTCATCCTCAACCACCCCATCGTTCACCAGGTATTCCCTGCGCTGGATATAGGCCTCTCTGAAAAACAGGTAGCGATTTCCGCTTACCAGTTCATCCAAAGCCAGCAATGAGGCTCGCGTATCAATTTCCTGCAACAGGATAAGGCTAAAGCGCAGAGACTCTTCGTCCTGGTACTGAATCGGATTGAACAAGGTATCGAGAACCAGCCCAAAAGAATCACGCACGTTGCTCGCGCCAAACACGGGTAGCACAACATAAGGGCCGGTACCCACTCCCCAGGCGCCGAGAGTCTGGCCAAAATCTTCCTCGTTTTTCTGCAAGCCGAGATCACTGGCAACATCGAGCAGGCCGCCAATACCAATGGTGGAATTGATCAGGAACCGTCCGGAGTCCGATAAAGCATCATCAAACTTCAGTTGTAACAGGTCGTTTACGAATACATTGATATCGTTAATGTTGGAGAAGAAATTCCCAACACCCTGGCGCGCAAATCGCGGCACGAAAGTCGTATAGGTTGCCGCTATCGGCCTGACCAGAATGCGATCAAAAAAATCATTAAAGCGAAACACTCTCTGGTTGGTGTTGATCCAGGGATCATTGGTCTGCGCCTGCGACACCGGCGAGGCAAGCAGCAAGCAAAACAGCAGCATGCCTGACACGGCCGATAGCCGAGTGCATTTGCTAACGACTCGTTGTTTCGCCGAAATTCTCTGCGCTGGCGCTGAAGTATGCATAGATTATATAGACCGAAGCGATTGGATATAGTTACAGCCCAGTGCTATCGGGCGTGCTTCAGTATTTCCAGTTGTTTGTCCAGTCTTTTCCGGGATACAGGCACACTGGTGCCCATGGATTGCGCGAATAAAGACACCCTGTATTCTTCAACCATCCACCGAAACAAGTCAATTTCCGCCTCCTGATCGGTGTGTTTGTGGTCACACAGATCCTGATACTTGCGCCAATATTCACCAATCTCTCGCGTGTTTTCGGCATCTTTGGGCCCCACATGAGGAGACTTATCCAGCCTGGACAGTGCCGCCTGCAAGTAGCGTGGGTACTGCATCACCCATTGCCAGGCATGACCAATCAGGAAGTCAGGCGGAAACAGGTTTTCAAGCTGCACTTTTACATCATCGAACAGGTAATCAGGATCCAAAGTTG
>CAYTLI010000291.1:0-3004 GCA_964438455.1 uncultured Pseudohongiella sp. | reverse complement strand
AGGAGGCCGTTACCAACTGGGACTGGGTCAGCGAATACAGTGACGCATTCGCCGAGAACGCTACCGAACTCGAGACTCGCACCTGGTACGGCATTCCTCACTCCGTCACTGTCCTCCTGGTTCCTCGTGGAGAAGAACTCTATTTAATGTCGAGTGCGCAAACCTTCCGCCTGGGCAATGAGTTTCCCGATGGCAAGGCATGGTGGCGAAACGTCGAGCGCGATCCGCGTGTGCGCTTGAAGATCGGCGGCAAGATTTATGAAATGACGGTAGTTCTGGTCCAGGACCGGGACGAGGTTACTCGATTGCGAGGAGGGCGAAGCCCTGTCGTTACGGAAATCGATGCGAATGGAAACGAAGTCGTGACTGAGGAATGGCACTACTGGCGGGTTTTCCAGAGAAATGTTCCAGAATATGGGGCTTGATCAGGCGCGTTTGACCGCTTTGATTCCAATCCTGTTGTACCCAAAACCACCTTGCTTGCAAATTCAGAATCCATCGCGAAAATCCCCGCCGTGAGCTAGGAATACTCCCCAAATCACTGTATTTTTACCCCCACCTATTTTGCCTGACTAATTGGGCTACAAAAGGAATTTCAGGAGTTTTCAATGAAGATTGGAGCACCCAAAGAGACCGCGGCAGGCGAAGCCCGTGTGGCGTTGACACCTGAGAGCGCCGAGCGGCTGCAGAAGCTGGGCTACGAATGCCTGGTTGAGACTGGTGCCGGCGCCGGCGCCTCGATCACCGATGCAGCCTATGAGGCGGCAGGGGTAAAAATAGTCGCTTCGGCAGCCGAGCTGTGGAACGAAGCCGATGTGATCGCCAAGGTGCGCGAGCCGTCCGTGGAAGAAATCGATGCTGCTCCGGATGGCAAGACACTGATCAGTTTCATCTGGCCAGCGGCCAATGAAGATCTGTTAGAGAAAATTCGGGCGAAGAATATTACCGCACTGGCCATGGATATGGTGCCGCGCATCAGCCGCGCGCAGAAGATGGACGCACTATCCTCCATGGCCAATATCGCCGGCTACCGCGCGGTGGTAGAGGCGGGCAATAATTTCGGTCGCTTCTTCATGGGCCAGATGACGGCGGCCGGCAAGGTGCCACCAGCGAAGGTGCTGGTCGTAGGTGCCGGGGTTGCGGGCCTGGCGGCTATCGGCACCTCGGTATCTCTCGGTGCAATCACCATGGCCTTCGACGTGCGCCCGGAAGTTGCGGAGCAGATCGAGTCCATGGGCGCGGAGTTCGTGTTCCTAGAATTTGAAGAAGAGCAAACCGACGGCGCCGAAACAGGCGGTTACGCTGCACCCTCAAGTCCCGAGTTTCGCGAGAAGCAGCTGGAGAAATTTCGCGAGTTGGCACACGAGGTTGATATTGTCATCACCACGGCGCTGATTCCAAATCGCCCCGCACCAGAGCTGTGGACAGAAGACATGGTTGCAGCCATGAAGCCCGGGTCGGTTATTGTAGACTTGGCTGCAGAACGCGGCGGTAACTGCGCGCTCACCAGGGCAGATGAAAAACTGGTTACTGAAAATGGTGTCACCATCATCGGCTACACAGACTTCCCCAGCCGCATGGCCACTCAGTCATCGAACCTCTATGCCACTAACATTCGTCACATGATGGATGACCTGACGCCGGAGAAAGATGGTGTGCCGGTAGTCGACATGGAGGACGATGTGATTCGCGGCGCACTGGTGACCCACCAGGGTGAGATCACCTGGCCGCCACCGCCGCCCAAGATCAAGGCGATTGCCGCGGCAGCTCCAAAAAAGAAAGAAGTGGAGGAGAGTGCCGAAGAAAAAGCGGCGCGCGAGCTGGCTGAGATGAAGACTTCGCTGAACCGCACGGGCAAACTGCTGGGTATCGGCGGCGTGCTCTGTTTGGCACTGGGCGCCATCGCGCCGCCAAGTTTCATGCAACACTTCATTGTCTTCGTGCTCTCGGTTTTTATCGGCTTTTACGTCATCTGGGGTGTAGCGCATTCGTTGCACACGCCACTGATGGCCATTACCAACGCCATCTCGTCGATCATCATTGTAGGCGCCTTGCTGCAGATCGTATCTGGCAATTCCACAGTGATCTGGCTGGCTGCTGCCTCGGTGTTAATGGCCTCGGTGAATATCTTCGGTGGCTTTTTGGTTACGCGTCGCATGCTCGCGATGTTTCAGCGGAGTTAAGCGATGCATACGAATGAAGGACTCATCACCGCAGCTTACGTAGTAGCTGCCGTACTCTTCATCCTGGCACTGGGCGGATTGTCCAATCAGGAGAAAGCAAAGCGCGCCATCTGGTATGGCATCATCGGCATGACCCTGGCGGTTGCCGCTACGATCAATACCGCGGGAGGTCAGTTTGCCCTCATCGGGTTGATGGTAGCAATTGGCGGCATTGGCGGCTGGTTTGTTGCCAATCGTGTGCAGATGACCCAGATGCCCGAACTGGTCGCCGGCTTTCACAGCCTGGTAGGTCTGGCGGCAGTATTCATCGGCGTCAACGCAGATCTTGAAATGGGCTCGGCACTAGCCGCTCGAGAGGCCGGTACTGTTGACCAGTTAGCAGGCTTTGCCGCGACTATTGCTGCCAAGACCGATGTGGAACTCAGCATTCTCAAGGTGGAGTTGTTTCTGGGCATCCTGATTGGAGCCATTACCTTTACCGGTTCCATTATCGCCTACGGCAAACTCGCCGGAAAACTCAGCTCGGCTGCGTTAACTCTGCCGGGACGCCATGCCCTCAATCTTGGGGCCTTCATCGCCTGCTTCGTTCTTGGTTATCTGTACCTGCAAGGTGCTGGCCTGTGGACGATGCTCGCAGTCGCCGCTATCTCGGGGCTGATTGGCTGCCATCTCATCCTCGCCATTGGCGGGGCTGACATGCCGGTAGTGGTCTCGATGCTGAATTCCTATTCGGGTTGGGCAGCGGCCGCGATCGGTTTTACCCTGAGCAATGACCTGTTGATTGTGACTGGTGCACTGGTAGGTTCATCGGGTGCCATCCT
>CAYTLI010000290.1:0-3010 GCA_964438455.1 uncultured Pseudohongiella sp. | reverse complement strand
AGTGGCTGGGGCATACCCGAAGCCTTCTCGCAAACAATGCTGGCTACCATGGTGGTCTTGTTTGCGGGAACAACCATGGACGCCGGTCTGCGTTTGCAGCGTTATATCGTCCAGGAATGGGGTTCTATCTACAACATCACACCGCTGAAGAACAACTACATATCCACATTGATTGGCGTCGGTTTCTGCTTGCTGTTGGCCTTCGGTGTTACCGCAGGCAACTATCCTGGCGATGGCGGCAACCTGATCTGGCCAGTCTTCGGTGCCACCAACCAGATTCTTGCCAGCTTGACGCTGCTTATTGTGTCTATCTACCTGATGAAACTCGGCCGCCCGGCATTGTTCACCATGGTGCCAATGGTATTCATCATCTTCATGGCGTTCTGGGCCAGTGTCTGGTACCTGATTGACTACTTCCAGACTGAGCGCTGGTTGCTGGTGATCCTGAATCTTGCAGTCATGATTGTCAGTGTCATGGTGATGCTGGAAGCAATGGCGGTAATTTCAAAGATTCGCCGGGGTGAGCACATCGGTTCTGATGATGAGGCGGTTGAGTCTGCCAAGGCGAGCGAATAACTCAGCTGCAGCCTAATATGTACAGGCGTAGTTTGCTTCGGTAGTTTGCTTAGATAGAAGCCGCCTGTAAAAGAAGGAGTAGATGATTGTGTGTGACACATGACCCTACTCCTTTTTTGTTGGTCTCAGGAATCGTATTTTATAGTCATGGAAACCAAGCAGTACCAGAATGATTTACAGAAACGGCTGGGCGGTGCGATCGATGTGATCTCGGTCTATGACGAGATCGACTCCAGCAATACCGAAGCGATGCGCTTTCTGGAGAATGACGATACCCGTTCGCGGCTGATTGTTGCGCGCAGTCAAACTGCTGGGCGGGGCAGGAGGGGGCGCCAATGGAGCAGCCCTCTCGATAGCGGGCTTTATATGTCGCTTAGCCGGGCGCTTGCTTGCAAGGCGGAATCCATAGCCGGGCTGAGTCTGGTGACTGCGCTCGCAGTGTGGCAGGCTTTGAATGAAGCGGGTGCTCGGGAAATCTCCCTGAAGTGGCCAAATGATGTGTTGCACAATGACAGCAAGCTGGGTGGCATATTACTGGAGTCGCGGCATCTACCGGATGGCATCGCAGTAGTATTCGGCATTGGTATCAACCTGGATTTTTCTGCGCAGGAGCAAACAGCCATTGATCGCAAGCTGGCGAACCTGAGTGAATTCGTAGCTGCGCCAATTTCAAATCCAGAACTGGTGTGCACTATCACACGGCATTTGTTACGTGCCATAGATTGTTTTCTCGCGCAGGGATTTAAGCCTTTTCAGCAACCCTGGAATGAAGCGGACCAGTATCTGGATGCGGAAGTGGTCGTTACCAATGGGGTCAGCGAAGTGATTGGCAGACATTGCGGCGTGGACAGGGATGGGGCGCTGTTGATAGAAACTGCAACCGGCCGGCAAAGAATCTCAGGAGGAGAAGTTTTTCCATCTCTGAGAAAGTCTCGCGAAGAGTTGGTTTGAAAGAGTTAGTTTGCAATTGAATATCCTTGAAATCGACATTGGGAACACGCGCATCAAGTGGCGCATGAAGGGTGATACCGCAGGTGGTGCCGAAGGCGCTGCCGGGACTGTTGCGGAATTGCAGGCGTCGGATTTTGCATCGCAAGCTCCTGACCTGGTCAGGATAGCCAACGTGCGTGCCGATGATTCACTGGCTAATCTTCAAGATTGGATCACGGACAACTGGGCAGTGGAAAGCCATGTTGCACAGGTCAGCAGTCAGTGCGGAGGAGTGCGTAATGGCTACTCAGATGTCTCGCGCATGGGAGTGGATCGTTGGCTAGCGATGGTCGCGGCATATGAACAATTGTCATCTGCCTGCCTTGTTGTCAGTGCTGGCACCGCGCTTACCATCGATCTGCTGACTGCAGAAGGTGAGCATCAGGGCGGCTATATCCTGCCGGGCCTGAATATGATGGCTTCTGCCCTGCAGGAAGGCACGGGTATTCGCTTGCAGCATGAAGTCGCCGATACCTCGACCCGACCCGGTCGTATCACCGAAGCTGCGGTTTACAATGCTGCCCTGGCAGCTTGCGCGGCACTGATCGAGAAGTGCTGTGCAGAACTGGGACAATCCGAGGGCAGAGTAGCTGTAGTGCTCTGTGGCGGTGATGCCGGTCAGATAAAGGATGCACTGAATGATTCTGGTTTTGATGTGCTCATTTCCCCGAATCTGGTGCTGGATGGGCTGGCGCTAGCCTGCCCGCAGCCCAAGGCATAAGCATTTGCGATGAAATATATTCTGATTCTTTTGATCCTGGGGAATCTCGGTTTTTTCGCCTGGAACTACTATCAGCCCCTGCCTCCGGCGGAAGTCTCCGAGCCCCGGCCGCTGCTCAATACCGGATTGACCCTGGTCCGCGAGTATGAGGAGCAGACAGATGTGCTGGCCATGGATGCCCGGCGCCAATGCAGCATTGTCAGTGGCTTTACTGATGTGGAGCAGGCAGAAAACTTCATCGAGTTGGCCCGAAGCCGTGACTTGCAGGCACTGCTGAACGTGGCGCCCTCAACTGAACCGGCGCAATACCGGATATACCTGCCGCCGACGCCCTCCCGGGAGATCGCCAATCTTACCCTCGATGACATTAGCGACCGCTTGCTGGCAGCGGAAATGGACATTGAAACCTACCTGATCACCCGGGGAGAGCTGGAAAACGCCGTCGCGCTTGGGGTCTATGAAGATCGTGGTACTGCCGAAGCCATACAGCAGCAGGTTTTCGACCTGGGATATACTCCCTTTATCGAGGAAATCCTCAGTTCTGATGGCGAGATTCAGGTGTGGCTGAGACCACCAAATTCAGAACGCATCAATGAGCCTGAATGGCTTGATTTATCAGAAGAAATTCGCAATTTGACCCGTCTGGAAAATCTCTGCCAAACGATTGCACAAGCATCCCAATTCCAATAAAATGCCGCCCCTGAGTGAGAGAGCCAGGGATTT
>CAYTLI010000289.1:0-3026 GCA_964438455.1 uncultured Pseudohongiella sp. | reverse complement strand
TTATTGCCGTCTCCAACCCAGGCGACCTTTGCACCCTTGATGTCTCCGCGATGCTCGATGAAGGTTTGCACATCCGCCAGCAACTGGCAGGGATGAAACTCATCGCTCAGGGCATTGATTATCGGGACGCGGGAATACTCGGCAAATTTCTCCAGGTTGCCGTGGGCGAAAGTGCGAATAGCCAGACAATCCACCATGCGGGACAACACCCGGGCCGAATCTTCTATGGGCTCACCTCGCCCCAATTGCGATGTGGCACTGGATATAAACAGAGAGTGGCCGTCCATCTGGCTCATGGCGACTTCAAAAGCGATGCGCGTACGGGTAGAGGCTTTCTCGAACACCAATCCCAGAGTCTTGCGACGCTGGCTGTTTGCCAGTTCGGGATCTTTCTTGAGGGCGATTGCACGCTTGACGATGTCTAGAACGTCATCAGCAGGCAAGTCCTTGAGGGTCAAAAAATGCTTCACCGTCATCTCAGTCACCTTGATGAGTAGGGAGCTATAAAGAGCGCCAAAAACAAAAAGGGTAGCTCGCGCTACCCAGTTTAGAAGCGGCATTTTAGCGGCTTCTTCGACGGCGGGCAATTGTGTTCCAGCCGGCCATTGGTTAGGCTCAAACGCTCGTTTTCAGGGAGTTCCTGGTTGAATCCGATAGAGTTGAAATTGTTTGCCAGTCGCGTCTCGGCAATTTGTGATGAGATGGGCCTGGTGCTGAAACGAACCGCGTTTTCTCCAAACATCAAGGATCGGCTGGATTTTTCCTGTGCCTTGTTTGGGCCGCAGGGTGAGCTGTTTGCCCAGGCCGCCCATATCCCGGTGCATCTTGGCAGCATGGCCTTTGCCATGCAGGGGCTGGTCCAGCTCAGGCAATGGCAAGCTGGCGACATGCTGGTGGTGAATGATCCATATCTTGGCGGTACCCACCTGCCTGATGTGACCCTCATCGCCCCGGTGTTCGATGAGAACAAAGAAACCCTGACAGGTTTTGTTGCCAACAGGGCGCATCACGCCAACATAGGCTGTGATACCCCGGGATCGATGCCGGTCTCCCGCTCGCTGGAAGAGGAGGGCATCATCATCCCGCCGACATTATTGTTTGCCGCGGGAGTAATACAGGCAGATTGTCTGCGCTTGCTCGGCATCAGCGGTGAAGAACTCAGTGGTGATTTTGCTGCACAGGCGGGTGCAAACCAGATCGGTGTTGCTCGCTTGTCAGAGTTGGTCTCACGCATCGGTTTCAGCGCTTACCAGGACGGCATGGTTGAACTGAATGACTACGCGGACCGAATTACAGCGAGTGCGCTGCAATCTTTGCAGCCTGGCAACTACAACTTCAAGGATTTTCTTGATGATGATGGTTTTTCCAGCGGTGAGATTCCATTGCAGGTTAGCCTGACTATAAGTAGTGATTCGGCGAGTCTGAATTTCGCAGGCTCCTCTGCCATGGTTGCCGGCAACCTTAATTGTCCCGAATCGGTTGTCGCTGCCGCTGTTTACTATTGTTTTCGTTGCCTGCTGCCTGATGAAGCTCCGGCATGTGAAGGATTATTTCGTCGCATCAGGATAAAGACCGAACCTGGCTCAATTGTGAATGCCAAACGACCGGCAGCGGTGGCGGCTGGGAATGTCGAGACTTCAACTCGGCTCGTAGATCTGGTGTTCGGAGCGCTTGCACAGGCATTGCCGGATCGAATTCCTGCTGCCAGTCAGGGCACCATGAACAATATTGCGGTAGGCAATATTGATGAAGCAACGGGTACTCGCTGGGACTATTACGAAACGCTGGCAGGCGGTATGGGTGCCGGCCCCAGGTTTGATGGGCTCGACTGCGCCCACAGCCACATGACAAATACGCTCAACACACCAGTTGAATCATTGGAGATGCACTTTCCCATGCGTGTTCGTCACTACGCTGTAAGACAGGGAAGCGGCGGTAACGGCAAGCATCGAGGAGGCAATGGCGTGCTGCGTGAGTATGAATTTCTCGCTCCAGCCCAGTTGAGCCTGCTGACCGAGCGCAGGGAGCATAGTCCCTGGGGTCTGTATGGCGGCAATGACGGAGCCAGGGGGGAAAACCTGCTCAATGACCGGGTACTACCAGGTAAGTGCAGCCTGGCGGTGAAAGCGGGGGACAGGTTATTGATACGGACTCCCGGTGGTGGCGCCTGGGGTAAGAGCCAGCTTGAGTAGATTCTTGGTTAGCGACCGCCCCTGTTGTACACTCTCTGCCCCTGCGAACACTTGAGACGAACACATAAAGACTTATGAGTACTGAAGACACCATCAAAGAGCAGATTTCGGGAAACGACATCCTGTTATACATGAAAGGCAATCCGGAGCAGCCCATGTGCGGTTTTTCCGCTCAGGCAACCCAGGTGCTCATGGCCTGCGGCAAGCGATTTGCCTACGTGGACATACTGAGTAATCCGGATATCCGGGCCACGTTACCCAGCGTTTCCAACTGGCCAACATTCCCGCAATTGTTCATTGACGGCGAACTGGTAGGCGGCTGTGACATCATCACCGAGATGTATGAAAAAGGTGAGTTGCAGTCGTTAATTGACCAGGCCGGCGGTGAAGAAAACGCTGAGGAAAACGCCGAGGAAGAGTAACGTCCTCTCCGGTCGGCGAGCCAGGTCACACCCGCTCTGATAGCGACTATTTGCCGTCGCTCAGTTCTTTCCACTTATTTACGATGGTGCAGAAAAGCTCCGCGGTTTTCTGTGCATCGTAGCGCGCCGAATGTGCTTCCTTGTCATCGAAATCGATGCCCGCGGCAGTGCAGGCGCGGGACAACACTGTCTGCCCATATGCCAGTCCGCCGAGACTCACCGTGTCAAAACTGGAAAACGGGTGAAACGGGTTGCGCTTGAGGTTGTGCCTCTCGCTGGCGGCGCGAATAAATCCATGATCGAAGTGGGCGTTGTGCCCAACCAGGATGGCGCGTTTACAACCCTGTGCCTTCATCGCTTCCCGAATCAATTTGAACATGGCCTGAAAGACTTCTTTCTCGCCACGGGCAAC
>CAYTLI010000288.1:0-3045 GCA_964438455.1 uncultured Pseudohongiella sp. | reverse complement strand
TAAGCAGTACCTGGTCTTTGCTCTCGGCGGCGGTGCCCGAGGTGAAGTGGAAAGACTGATGGCTTTGGCATTGCCCTAGTACCTGCTTCGTTCCAGCCAATACTACTCTAACATCTTGTCTATGGCGTTATACATCGCCACGCGATGAGCCTGGGAAACTGAACCGCCGGCTGCGGCATGGGTCCAGGCGCTTAATACGACAATCACCAGGTTTGTGCGCGGATTGATGTGTATGCCCTGGCCAAAAATTCCACGCGCATCGTAGGTTGGATTGCCATCGCCATCTTCCGATAGCCACCACAGGTAACCATAACCATCTGAACCGGGCGAAGGTGCCGTGGACTCTGCCATCCAGCCTTCTGGCAGTATGCGAGTACCGTCGGGCAAGACACCATCGGCCAGTGCGAACAAGCCGATGCGACCATAGTCGCGCAGGGTAACGTTGAGACAGCAACCACCACGCTCGCCAGCCGGCCCATGGGTTGACCACACCGCATCCGCTTCCATACCGAAAGGTTGCCAGATCTTGTATTCAAGATAACTGGCCAGGTTGTTGCCGATTGCGGCACGCACGATAGCGCCAACCAGATCTGTTTCCGCCGTGTTGTAATTAAATACGGCGCCCGGCTCCGCGACTCTCTCTTTATTACCCAGGTAACGCATCATCGCCACCAGGTCCATAGCCGGGTAGGTGGCCACATCGGAATTCATGTCGGTATAGTCTTCGTTCCAGGCTACACCCGAAGCCATCTGTAGCACATGGCGCAGGCTGGACTGATCGTAAGAGCTGTTCTTCAATAGTGGCAGGTAATCGGTGACCTTATCATCGACACTGTTTATGTACCCGTCCTGGATAGCAGCACCCAACAGCATGGAAGTCACTGACTTCGACATGGAGAAAGATATCCATCTTGTATCCTCGTCGTTACCCATGCCGTAGAACTCATGCAGGATATCCCCGTTCTTTATCACCAGCAAGCCGCCCACGTGATTGCGCAACTTGTAGTCATCGAGACTGAATTCTTCCCCATCCACTTCGTAGCGTAGTGATGAGAAGTCGGCCTCTGACTTGGGAATGACACTGGGCGAATCGCCAGCCTTGATCTCCCGTCCTGGATAGAGCCGCCACCAGTTTCTGAAACGAATGATCTGGCTGTCGCCAGAGTCATTCAACACACTGGAGGGATCGCCGCCGGGCAGATTGGCGTCATCAAGCGCGGGATCAACATATCTGGCTTGCTGGCCGGCAGCAGTTGATGAGATTAACAGCAAGGCGGTTAACAGCTTGTGCCAGGGGATCGTTGTTTTCATAGTTTCAGTTTCTTCAAGGGTAGTTCTGATGTGTTCGCAAGATTGGCTGATTGGCTCACGCAGATTTGATTATCGCATGCAGTCGTTTCTTCCAGTCATTATCCAGATGAGGAAAATCAATCGCTGTCTCTGCAATCTTCAGATCATGGGCCGGTGTAAATACCGTGCGCCACAGTGCGGTGATGGTGACATTATGCTCGGCTGACTCCAGCAGGCTCATCTCATCACCTGCCTGTAGCGTACCCTCTTCCTCGACATGGAGGTAGTAACCCAGGCGACCAGTGAGCAAGAAAATATTGGGAAACGTTGGATCACCCATGCGGGTTCCAATCTTCGCGCAGGGAATGCGGGGTTGGGCAACACTGACAACCGCACCGCCCAATTGGAAACGGTCACCGATTTTGACTTCATCGTCAGAAAGACCATCGACGGTGATGTTCTGTCCGAACTGGGACGCTTCCATTTCTGCCCTGCCCAGTTGCTCCTGCCAGTAGGGATAGTGGGTGCTCGAATACACGTAAACAGCCTTGTCCCGCCCGCCATGTACTGAGCGGTTTGCCTGCTCATCACCATCAAGATTGGAAAGTGAGAGATTGACTGGCCCGTCTACCGGAGACTTGTAGATAGCAGACATCACCGGTTTACCGTTGGCGATGATTTCTTTCGGCTTGCCGACGCAGACTTCGAGAATCTTCCCGTTCACGCTTGGGTCTCCCGCTTAAGGCAGGCGCCGGGTTTCACCGGGTTGAGTGAACAGGTCGGCACTGCGTAATTCTGCTGGCCTGGACATGGGGTCACCGGGAATCTGCTGTGGCACATGGATGCCGACGTTGCGGCTTGCGCCAACACGATTCTCCAGTATTCCGCGACCCTGGGCCGAGGCGAAAAACCAGTATGGCGGAAAAGCCATGTTCGGTGATACCCGGCTCCAGTATTCGGGATCCAGTGCGAAGTGTTCGTCGTTGGGATCCGCATCGCCCATGTGCACCACAGTGCTGCTGTCGTTGAGTGTTACTCGCCAGACGATGTTCTCTACGTCCACCCTGCCAGTAGGCCAACCGGAATGGGGAATGCGCACGGCTTCCACCAGCAGCTTATCCATCTGCATGGTGACCGGCGAATCCTTGTATTGCAGGCTTACAGCATGCACCCGATCAAAAACTGATTGCGCGTCACCGGAAGCGATGGAACGCATACCGATCACTGCCTGTTGCGGCGCGTACAAGCTGATGCCCGGTTGTTCCAGCATCAGTGCGAGCACATCTTCGGCAGAGAAGTGGTCGCCATGAAAATGACTGATAAAGATTGCATCGACGCCGTCGAAGGGCGCCTCGCCGGCAAACAGTGCCGCACGCATCTGTTCGGGTACCAGCAGGTACTGGCCGTAGCTCTCCGGATAAAGCGGATCGAACAATATCTTGGTCTCGCCATCGGTCACCATCACGCCTTCGTTGGCCATATAGAAAGCTTCCTGGGCAATAGCGCTGTTCGATAACAGATAGACAAGCAGTAGGGTAGAGAAAATCTTCATAACAAATATTTTTGGTTACAGTTAGCAGTAATCAGATAGCGGAGCCAAAAATGAATGAGGCCGGATAACCGGCCTCATCTTTCTCGTCTCTTGTGAGAGTTAATCGTCCTGACTGGAGGCCGCCATTCTTTCCTCGGCACGATGACCGGACAGGATGTTGTACATGCCGTAATTGCCTTCGTGACATGCATACTCATAGATCT
>CAYTLI010000287.1:0-3049 GCA_964438455.1 uncultured Pseudohongiella sp. | reverse complement strand
GCCTGGTTGGCAGGGGTTATCGCGTTCTCAATTAGCCCCCCAAACTTTCAAGCTTCTCGTAAAGCAGCCGGCTGTATTCTTGCCCCAGGTTGACCTTCGACAACCAGTTGTTAACCGCCTGTCACATACAATTTTCTGAAATTCGAACTATAGTGATAATCAGCAAGGATGCAGATCACTACAGGGATGTACTCACTTGTCTTAGAAATAAACAAGACAAGAGTACAAACAAAATATGAGGTTCCCGGAAGAAGGAGCTAAGGGATGTTGATTCTCGATTTACCGGAAGATGTGTATAACCGCCTGCAAATATTATCCATGCGCACAGGTCGGACCATGGTTTACTACGCGCTCGAGGCTTTGCTGGAACACCTGGATGATATTGAAGCCCAGAATGCAACGATTCAGGAGGCCAGTGTTGAATTCGACAAGGAGAGCCAGGCAGATAACGGCTCTGAATGACTCATAAGATGAGAAAATGGTCGGGACGGCAGAGGCTTCGTTCCGGTCAAACCCTCGACTGGTGTGAAGTTTAACGATGGGTCTTGGAAAATGGTCGGGACGGCGGGATTTGAACCCACGACCACCACACCCCCAGTGTGGTGCGCTACCAGACTGCGCTACGCCCCGATTAACTAAGCTTCTCTGTATTAAGAAGCATCTGAGTTGCTAATTTTCTGGTCTTTCCTTCTTATCAGGGCATGTCCCACCAGTGTGGTGCGCTACCAGACTGCGCTACGTCCCGATTGAGATCGCGTATTGTAATGAAATACGAGCTGATTGGAACTACAGATCGGCTGTGGGATAGCCAATCTAGAGCTTGGCGATCACCTCTTCCAGATCACGCACCAACGACTTGATCTCGCTGGAATTTACCCTGGACTGGCTCTGCTCATCAGGGCTGTCGCTCATCTTCTGGCGAGCTCCACCAATGGTGTAGCCCTGCTCATAGAGCAGACTCTTGATCTGGCGAATCAGAATCACATCCTGTCGTTGATAGTAGCGACGATTTCCACGGCGCTTTACCGGCTTTAACTGGGGGAATTCTGCTTCCCAATAGCGCAATACATGGGGCTTAACCGCACATAATTCGCCTACTTCACCGATGGTGAAGTATCGCTTGGGGGGAATTGGAGGTAATTCGTCGTTATTCTTGGGTTCCAGCATAGCCTTCTACCCTCGCCTTCAGTTTCTGTCCTGGTCTGAATGTTACGACTCGCCGCGCCTTGATGGGAATCTCTTCGCCGGTCTTGGGGTTCCTGCCTGGGCGCTGTTTCTTGTCACGCAGGTCGAAATTGCCATATCCGGACAGTTTTACCTGCTCATTGCGCTCCAGAGACAGACGGATTTCTTCGAAAAACTGCTCCACCACTTCCTTGGCTTCACGCTTATTGAGTCCTAATTCCTCAAACAAGCGCTCGGCCATATCGGCTTTTGTGAGTGCCCCATCTGCCATAGTCCGAACCCCAATCAATTCCGCAAATTTGCATTAAATTGTTCTTGTAGTGCGTTGACGCAGCTACTAATTATTGTATTTACTTCGTCGTCGCTAAGAGTGCGGGAAGGATGCTGCCACGTCAAGCCCAAAGCAATACTTTTTTTGCCTTTTTCGACTGCATCTCCTTGATAAACATCGAATATTCGAAAATCGCTGAGGAATTCCCCGGCATGTTCATGCATCAGGTCCGAAATCTGCCCGGATGACACTGTTTCATCCAGCACCACAGCCAGGTCCCGATGCACTTCAGGGTATCTCGACAGTGGCTTCACTGCGGGGATTTGCGCCAGTTTCAGGGCTTCCAGGTCCAATTCAAACAGGTAAACAGGCTGGTCCAGGCCCAGATCCCGCTGAATTGCCGGATGCAACGCGCCCAGCATACCAATTTCAGTGCCTTTCGCGCCGAGAAGCTGCGCACACTGCCCGGGATGAAACGGCGATTGCTCCGCTGACTGGAAGCGCACATTGCCTTCTTTTCGGCCGAGATTGGCCAGGATTTCAACATCACCCTTCAGATCATAAAAATCCGATATCTCATTGTTATTATTCCAGTTTTTAGGATTTCTACTGCCCGAAATAATACCGCCCAGCCGTAAAGACTGATCGATATCGGCACCGTCCTGCCTGAACACCAAACCGGTCTCGAATAGTCGCAGTCGATCCTGCTGGCGATTGCTGTTGTACCGAAGCGTATGCAGCAGCCCGGGCAGCAGGCTTGGGCGCATTACCGCCATATCTTCGGAAATAGGATTCTGCAGGCGAATCGTCTCGCTATCCGAGCCCTGCACCTGCCGCGAGAGCTCTGGATCGATAAAACTATAGGAGATCACTTCCTGATAGCCCAGGGCGACCAGATGCTCGCGTATCCTGGACAGTTCTATCTCGCTCTCTTTTACCTGCCTGAAGCTCTGGGCAGCGCAGCCCTGGCCCAGTGGAATATTGTTGTAACCATAGATCCGGGCTATTTCTTCAATAAGGTCTGCCTCTATTGCCACATCGAATCGAAAACTGGGAACGCTGACGCAAATGTCGGTGTCATTCTGTTCACTGACAGCGAATCCCAACCTGACCAGGATATCGGTAATTTCGTCGGCGCCGATTTTGACCCCAAGTTGGCGCTCTACAGAATCGAAACGCAGCTTCACGTCCCTCTGTTCAGGCAAATTACCACAGGATTCCGTTACTGGCCCTGCTTCCCCACCAACAATATCCAGCAACAACTGGGTGGCTCGCTCCATGGCTAGATGTTGCAACCCATGGTCGACGCCGCGCTCGTAGCGATGTGATGCATCGGTGTGCATGCCATAGCTTCGCGCCTTACCCGCAATTGCAAGCGGCGAAAAGTAAGCGCATTCGAGAAACACATCCCGGGTTTCTGGAGTGACCGACGTAGCAAGGCCGCCCATGATGCCGGCCATGGCCACTGCTTTCTCAGCATCGGCGATTACCAGCGTTTCCGCGGACATCTCCACCTCCTTACCATCAAGCAAGGTAATTTTTTCACCTTCAGATGCCATCCTTACATCGATGTGGCCGGAGAGCTTAGCAAAG
>CAYTLI010000286.1:0-3057 GCA_964438455.1 uncultured Pseudohongiella sp. | reverse complement strand
CCCAGGGTCAGGCCTCTGATATTGAAATTCAGGCCAATGAAATCATAAAGATACGTAAGAGGCTTAATGTTCTTCTTGCAGAGCATACGGGCCAGAGCGAGGAGACGATTGCCGCCGATACTGAGCGCGACAATTTCATGGATGCGCAGGAATCTCTCAAATACGGCCTGGTAGATAAAGTAATCGAGCGAAGAGTAGATAATAGTAAGGTGAAGGAAAACTCTGAAAGTGAGTAAATATGCAGCTTTGGGCTTGCATTCGCGGGTCGAAGGCGTCATTTTAAGTTGCAGCCAAACATTTTCCTGCCAAATACCTGAAGGCATTAATTATTCATTAAAATCAGATAGATAGAGCGGTATGTCTGACGATAGATACAATAAGGGCGACGACAACGGGAAACTGTTGTATTGCTCGTTCTGCGGTAAAAGCCAGCATGAAGTCAGAAAGCTAATCGCTGGACCGTCCGTTTTCGTCTGTGACGAATGCGTGGATCTCTGCAACGACATCATTCGCGAGGAGATCCAGGACAAGGAATCTGATTCAACTGCCCGAAAACTACCGATCCCGGAAGAGATCAAGGAAACCCTCGACGAGTACGTCATCGGCCAGGAGAGCGCCAAGAAAGTGCTCTCGGTTGCGGTTTATAACCACTACAAGCGCCTGAATTACGACAAATCCGGCACCGAAGTAGAACTCAGCAAGAGCAACATCCTGATGGTTGGGCCGACCGGTACGGGTAAGACCCTGCTGGCGGAGACCCTGGCCCGCTTGCTGGATGTGCCGTTTACCATTGCCGACGCCACCACGCTCACGGAAGCGGGTTACGTTGGCGAAGATGTTGAAAACATCATCCAGAAACTGCTGCAGAAATGCGATTACGATGTGGAAAAGGCGCAGATCGGCATTGTCTACATCGATGAGATCGACAAGATTTCCCGTAAGTCTGACAACCCTTCAATCACCAGGGATGTGTCCGGTGAGGGTGTCCAGCAAGCCCTGCTCAAGTTGATCGAAGGCACAGTGGCCTCGGTACCACCGCAGGGTGGTCGCAAGCACCCGCAACAGGAATTCCTGCAGGTAGATACATCCAATATCCTGTTCATCTGTGGTGGTGCGTTTGCTGGCCTGGACAAGATCATCAGGGATCGCTCGGAAAAGAGCGGTATCGGCTTCACCGCAGAGGTGCGCAGCCAGGAACTGGAAGACAAGGTAGGGGAGACCCTGCGCGGGGTCGAACCGGAAGACCTGGTGAAGTACGGCCTGATTCCGGAATTCGTCGGCCGGCTACCGATGATCGCGACCCTCGACGAACTCAATCTCGATGCCTTGGTGCGCATCATTAAAGAGCCGAAAAACTCACTCACCAAGCAGTACGCGAAGCTGTTTGAGATGGAGGGAGTGGAAATTCAATTTCGTGATGACGCATTGCGAGCTATTGCACGCAAAGCGCAGGAACGAAAGACTGGCGCACGTGGTTTACGCTCCATCATGGAAGCGGTGCTGCTGGACACCATGTACAAAATCCCTTCTCTGGAAAAGGTGAGCAAGGTAATCATCGATGCCGCTGTCATCAACGGCGAGTCCGAACCCTTGCTGATGTACGAAAACATCGAGCAATCCAGCAAATCTGCGGTAGATGAGTAAACTCTACCACTTCGGTGATTTGCTGAAGCAGATCAATTCCAGTTGGATTTGAGCGGCAACAAACCTTGATATATCGGGGTTTGACACCATCTTCAGTACATTCGTATTAGGCGGCGCACACCGCTGCAAGAGACTTATATGAGCCTTTCTACTGATCCAAGCAGTAATTCCGCATTTCCCCTGTTGCCCCTGCGTGACGTGGTGGTCTATCCCCAGATCGTGCAACCCCTGTTCGTCGGCAGACCCAAGTCGATCAAGGCGCTGGAAATCGCCATGGCCGATGACAAGCAGGTCTTGCTGGTAGCACAGAAGAATGCATCTGAAGATGAACCCGGCGTCGATGACATGTTCACCGTGGGCACCGTGGCAACCATATTGCAGCTTATCCGCTTGCCGGATGGCACCGTGAAGGTATTGGTAGAAGGCCTGGATCGCGCGCGGCTTAGCGACGTGATTTTCGAGGACGATCACTTCAAGGCGGTGACCAAGATTCTGCATGCGGAAGAAATTCCGGAAAAGGAATCATCCCTGTTGATCCGTTCCCTGCTTTCCCAATTCGATCAGTATGTCCAGCTGAGCAAGAAGATCCCGCCGGAAGTCATGACTTCGATTTCCAGTATCGACGAACCAGGTCGGCTGGTGGATACCATCGCCTCCCATATGTCCCTGCAGTTGCAGGAAAAGCAGAATCTGCTGGAACTGGCGGGACTGCAGGCGCGAATCGAGCACCTGATGGCGCTGATTGAGTCGGAAATCGATCTGTTTCAAGTGGAAAAACGCATTCGCGGCCGCGTCAAGAAGCAGATGGAGAAGAGTCAACGAGAGTACTACCTCAACGAGCAGATGAAGGCGATCCAGAAGGAGATGGGTGAGCTGGATGATGTGCCTAACGAAGCGGAAGAGTTGCGGCAGCGTATTGATGAGGCAGGCATGCCCAAGGATGCCAAGGAAAAGGCGGTTGCAGAGCTGAACAAGCTGAAGATGATGTCGCCCATGTCTTCGGAAGCATCCGTTGTGCGCACCTATCTGGACTGGATGATAAATATCCCCTGGAAGAAGCGCAGCAAGGTTCGTCTCGACCTCAATAAGGCGGAGGACATCCTGGAAACGGATCACTACGGCTTGCAGGAGGTGAAGGAACGCATCCTCGAGTATCTCGCCGTGCAGAAGCGAGTGAAGAAATTAAAAGGCCCAATCTTGTGCCTGGTTGGACCTCCCGGTGTTGGCAAGACATCCCTGGGTGAGTCCATCGCGCGAGCCACCAACAGGAAATTCGTCCGCATGGCCCTGGGTGGCGTGCGTGATGAGGCCGAGATTAGAGGTCACCGACGTACCTATATCGGCTCTCTACCCGGCAAGTTGCTGCAGAAGTTGTCCAAGGTCGGCGTGCGGAATCCGCTATTCCTGCTCGAC
>CAYTLI010000285.1:1945-3075 GCA_964438455.1 uncultured Pseudohongiella sp. | reverse complement strand
CGGTGACTTCAACCGCCTGGGCGATTGGAAAAGTGGAACCATTGGGCAACGGGTAGCGAGTAACATCGGCGTAACTGAGGCTTGCACCAAGGGTGGCAATTCCAAATGCAATGAGGATCTTGTTGAATGAAACAGCAAGCCAGCTTTTATTTGAATTTGATATTTGAGAGGGATTAGCCATTCTGGTCTCCATGGAAAGTGATGGATGCAAGCCCGCTGGACGAATGCAGACTCGCTGCGCGTGCCTGGCATTGTAGCGTCATCAGTTGCTATCAGGAAATGGCGATCCTGGTTATCGGGCGCTCGGACGATGTACGCCCCCAGACACATACCTGCTTAAATGTTTCTAGCAGCTATTTCGTTGAAGCAATACTTTGAAACAATGTATTAGTGTGGCACGAGAAAGGCACAGCACCGTGTTAACAGTGTGAAATATCTCTCAACTCTCCATGTCGCCATATCGCCAAGCTGTTTATCCATTAGCCCTCACATGGCTCCGCGCCCCGATGTCTCAAGCGCAAACCCCAACGTCCTTCTCTATAACCATGTGCTTGTTATTTCTCAGCGGTGGCGAGTTCTGCCCGGACTTGAGGAATGACTTCAAGAAATAGCCTGTCGCCCCATACCATCAGTGCCACCATGCCGACGATCCCTGATGGGAAAAGCGCTTGCCTAAGATGAAGTCTTTATCGACTGGGTATGCGCCAGTGTTGTGCTTGCCTAGTGCAGCTCAGATTGACGGTCCTGGAAAATGCTTGAGCTCGGTTCATCGGACTTGGATCCACCGAAGTCGCAGAGCAAATCACCCAGCGGCACCACCAGGTTTGAAGATCGATTCTGTGTGAATTCTACCCGACAAGAGTCCACACCCTTTCTTAAACTGAATGACTCTATATCCTGGCCAATCTCAATTTGAAAGTATCCTTGATCGTCAGTTACTGACATTGTGCCGTTAGCGGTAATCACCGCATTAACCAGCGGGCTTCCTTTAGAATCCAGAATTCTGCCATAGGCCACTTTCACAGAAATAGCTGCCCAATCCAAAGCAATGACATTGCCCGGGTAAACTGTTCTTTGGAAATTGTTTTCTTTCAGATTAACCAGTGAATTACCCTTTGCGACCAGCTCAA
>CAYTLI010000285.1:0-1935 GCA_964438455.1 uncultured Pseudohongiella sp. | reverse complement strand
CTTGTAGGTATCAAAGGGCGCTATGGGTACCAAAAGAGTTTCTCCTGCCTTGGTTATGCCTCGAGGTGAGCCGTCCACCAGCACTTCGTACTCGGTATCATCATCTTCCTCACCTGAAACATTAACAAGGAAAGCACTTTCTCCGTTCATGCTGTTGCCGAAAGCCCTTTCACCACCCGTCGTGGCCAGCGTTGATCCGAGTCGACCATTGTAAGAGAAGACATTATTGTCAATGTCCTGCCGCATTGTAATTTCATTGGCAGCAGCAAAGGCAGTCGTTTGGAAATTTGCCTCAACGAAGCTCTGGCCTTGTTTATAGGCTCTCAGGTCAACTCTGTGCTGATCTTCATTGCCCATTAGCCAGCCAGCATTGGAGCTACCTTCCAGCTTGGACACACGGCGCCCGGCCTCACCCTCCACGCCAACAACTCTGGGGGCGAGAGAATACTGACTCTTTCTGTTGCGAAAATTGTAAGTGACCCCTACCAGCGCAAGCATGCGGCCATCATTTTTTGATACCTCTGCATTGACCCGCAATTGACCATTCGCAAAATTGACGCCATTGTAATTCCACCTCATACCATAGTTGGTATTTGCAAAATCAGGCGAGTCCTCCGAACTTTCATCCAATATACTCACCGCAGGTCTAATCGGTAGCGAGTAGCGAGAAGCATGACGGTAGAAGAAGCTGAACCGACCTATGGGTGAATTAAAATTTAAATTCGCCCGGTAATCATTCCGCCCAGCACCCATCTGGCTGAGATCCGTGCTCAACAGTTGCTGCCGCCTTTCTTTGAGCACCCTGCGTACGCTGAGGTCCAGATTGATACTGCGATACTTCAGCCGTAGATCCGTGCTCACTCCCATACTGCCATCGCTTTCATAGGCCAACCGGGACGTCAGCTCATAATTCCTGCCCAGCTTTACCAGATTTGCTTCGGCCATACTTGATTCTCCGGTCATGGAGAATCCCAAGCCGGCACCAAGCGATGGTGTAAGCCGCTTCGTGTATCCGCCCCTGGCAAACTGGGTAAGTCTCTGGGGCAGCAATTCATTTCCACCAGTCAGCACCGAACTACCAGCCTGGAAAAAATATAACGGCTGGTCGGTGGGCGCCAATCGTGCGCTTTTCGAATAAAAGCGACGAACCGTATCGGTATTTCCGGCCAGGTCAGTGATTCTGATTTCAATTTCGTAAGACCCATCGGGCAGACTCGATGTGTCGAGCTGATTATTACCAACATCGTAGTAGCCTGAGTACAGCAGTCGATTGTCTCTGAATACTTCCACTCGACTCCGGCTTGCGAAGAACAGGAAAATTTCATTTCCGTGACTCTGCTTCAGGTCAGTTCTTGTGTTCAAGGAAGTTCCATAAGAGAAGCCGATGAAGTGCTGCGAATTCATGAATTCGAAGCCAGCCGCATTTCCTCTAACCAGGCCGAGCTGAAAATCCTTTCCACGATAATTCCTTTGTAAACCCACAGTATCAAAAACAAACCCATCAGTATTGGTCAGGTTACTTCTCAAAAGTAACCGGTTTTCAGCAATAGAAAACTGAGTTTGGTTGTTAAGGTTAAATGCCAGCGATGTATTGCTGCTGCCACTAAAGAACAAATTGTTGTCCATAACAGTAGCAAATTCTGCACTTGAGTCGGGTAGATAGCGGCTTGTTCGCGATTCTATGACACCCAGGTGTCTGGGCCCGACAAACAAAGAGACCCGGAAATTGGCTCTATCAAATATGATGCCTACATCTTCCGTGCTCAAGTTTCCGCATTCGGTCTCAAACGCTGACCGACAAGCCAAAGCGCTATTAGTCGCAAAAGTCTGACTAAGAAGCGCTTCAAATTCATCTATGGATGTTGCGAGATTGGGGATGGACCCAGTGAGAAGATCAGGTTGGATAAAAGTAAGATCATCGAAAGTGAAGCGGGC
>CAYTLI010000284.1:0-3099 GCA_964438455.1 uncultured Pseudohongiella sp. | reverse complement strand
TCGATGGCGTGTATTCGGCAGACCCGGAGAAAACGCCTGACGCAATCAAGTTTGACAATCTTACTTACGATGAAGTGATCGAGAAGAAGCTGGGTGTGATGGATCTAACGGCAATCTGCCTGAGCCGCGATCATGAAATACCCATCAAGGTATTCAACATGACCAAGCCGGGTGCGTTGTTGGACAATGTGATGGGCAAGCCCGACGGCACGCTGATTGAGTAGTACGCCACGCCACTAAAACCAGAACGCAATATGAGGCAAAGAAAATGATAAACGAGATTATTGCAGATGCGGAAGACCGCATGCAGAAGAGCCTGGTAAGCCTTGATGAGGCGTTCAAGAAAATTCGCACCGGACGTGCACACCCAAGTCTGTTAGATAGTGTACTGGTTTCTTACTATGGTGCTGATACGCCACTCAACCAGCTTGCCAATGTCAACGTGGAAGAGGGCCGCTCCCTGGTTATCTCGCCATGGGAGAAACAGCTCATTGGCGAGATAGAGAAGGCGATCATGAAGTCAGACCTGGGCCTGAATCCTTCCAACAATGGCGATACCATTCGTGTACCGATGCCGCCACTCACCGAAGAGACGCGCAAGGAATTCACCAAGCAGGCTAAGCACGAGGCGGAGAATGCCCGGGTGGCGATTCGCAATATCCGCAGGGATGCGAACTCAGATTTCAAAGATCTGGAAAAAGAAAAAGAAATTTCCGAGGACGAACAGCGTCGTGCCGAGGAGCAGATTCAGAAACTCACGGATAAATATATTGGCGAAATTGAATCTGCCTACCAGACGAAAGAAGAAGATTTGCTGTCATTCTGACCAATGACATCTGAAGCAACAGCGCTACCGCAACATATTGCCATCATTATGGATGGCAATAATCGTTGGGCGAAATCCAAAGACCTGCCAACCAAGAGTGGTCACAGGCACGGCGCTGAAGCTGCGCGGGAAATTGTTAATTCCTGTGTGCGGCGAGAAATTCCCTACCTCACCCTGTTCGCATTCAGCAGCGAAAACTGGTTGCGCCCTGCTACTGAAGTTCAGGCCCTGATGGCTCTGTTCCTCATGGTCCTGAAGCGACGAGAGATCAAGCAATTGCACAAAGCCAATGTGCGCCTGCGCTTCGTGGGCAAGCGCTCTGGATTCTCGCCCAAGCTGCTGCGCAATATGCAGGAGGTAGAAGATCTTACCGCGGGAAATACTGGCACGACGGTTATCGTCGCCGCCGATTATGGGGGGCGATGGGATCTTGCCCAGTCTGCAAGGAAACTCGCTGAAGATGTGCGAGCTGGCACTATTGAGCCGGAGCAGATAGATGTGGACACGATGGATCGTTACACCAGCCTGCACGACATTCCGGATCCGGACCTGTGCATAAGGACCGGGGGCGAACATCGAATCAGTAATTTCCTGCTCTGGCAGTTTGCCTACACTGAGCTGTATTTCAGCGATTGCTATTGGCCGGATTTCGACGATGCCCAGCTCCAGCTAGCACTGGACGACTATGCGCAACGCCAACGTCGATTTGGCAAGCATGATGAATAAGAGTCTGCAGCTTAGAATTATCACTGCCGTAATCTTGATGCTGGGTCTCATCGCGATGACGACTCTGCTGTCCCCATTCAATTTCGCCATTGTGCTTGCTGTCATCGTGTTGATGGCGAGCTGGGAATGGAGTGGCCTCATTGGCTTGCAGAGCAGGCGCTCCCGAATGCTATACCAGGCAACGGTGCTGGTTATGCTGGTCAGTGCCTTTCTGCTTTTAGGCGTCGTTCCCGGTGCCGAGTTGATAGATGGCTTGCGCGCCAGCATGCTGTTATTGCTCGGTATGCTGTGGTGGATGGTCGCGTTCACCATGTTGATCGGCTACCCGGAAAATGCTGGTCAGTGGAATGACAAATCCCGGATCGGGCTGATGGGTGTATTGGCCCTGCTGCCAACCTGGGCGGGTGTGGTGATGCTTAAGTTTCTTGCACCCGACGGCTATCTGGTCATCTCCCTGGTGCTGATGGTAGCTGCGGTTGATGTTGGCGCCTATTTTGCCGGCACCTACCTGGGACATAACAAGCTGGCGCCGAATCTGAGCCCGAACAAATCCTGGGAGGGTGTCTGGGGCGGGCTGATTACCTGTCTGGTATTGGGTATTGCCCTGATCATCTTTCACCACCAGACCGTTGCGACCCTGTCGCTGGTCCAGGTCATCGTGCTGCTGGTGCTATGTCCGTTGGTAACCCTGTTCGCAGTCATTGGGGACCTGGTGGAAAGCATGTTAAAGCGCAATTCCCAGGTTAAGGACAGTGGCCAACTGTTGCCTGGTCATGGTGGTGTCCTCGACCGAGTTGACGCCCTGATCGCAGTCACACCCATCTACGTGTTAACTGTCATGCTAACCCTGTTTGAGGTGGAGTAAGCAGTGGCTGGTGGCAATCTGGTAGTTCTTGGCTCTACGGGTTCAATTGGTCAGAATACACTCGATGTTGTGGCTGGTTATCCCGAATATCGGGTCTTCGCATTAAGTGCTCACACCAATACTGAGCTGCTGGCAAAGCAGTGTGCTCACCACAAGCCGCGCTATGCGATCCTCTCCGATCCTGCTTGTGCAGATGAAATGCTACAACGATTATCAGCCAGTGGTGCCGACACAGAGCTGTTGGTGGGCGCCGATCAACTGGAGCAGATCGCGCAGGAAGATGAGGTCGACATGGTGATGGCGGCTATCGTCGGTGCTGCCGGGCTCGCCTCCAGCCTGGCAGCCGTGCAGGCTGGCAAGCGACTGTTGCTGGCCAATAAAGAAGCGTTGGTGATGGCGGGGGAGTTGTTCATGAAATCGGCGCAGGCCGCGGGCGCGGAAGTGCTGCCAATTGATAGTGAGCACAATGCGATCTTTCAGTGTTTGCCCCAGTCAGAATCAGGCTTGCGTGCCGTGGACGAATCCGTGACCAGAGTATGTCTCACGGCCTCCGGTGGACCCTTTTTGCAGTTCACAGCCGAGCAATTGCAGTCGGTGACGCCACAACAGGCCTGTAAACATCCGCGCTGGTCGATGGGAAGAAAAATATCCGTTGATTCTGCGACGATGATGAACAAGGGCC
>CAYTLI010000283.1:0-3135 GCA_964438455.1 uncultured Pseudohongiella sp. | reverse complement strand
AATCCTGCCGCTGTAATAGAATAGTGGACTGGTTTACCGGTAAGCCATAAAAATTTGGTCCGTGAATGCTGCAAAAACCTTCCAGGTGCTGCAGCGCATTGGCACGGTCAAAGACTTCTGTATAGAGCTCCAGCGCGGCAGGAGCTGTGTAGATTCCGGCACAACCGCAGGCAGTTTCCTTCAGATGCTGCGGGTGTGGCGCAGAGTCGGTGCCAAGAAAGAACTTGTTGCTGCCCCTGGTTGCAGCCTGTATCAGCGCGCGTTGGTGAATATCTCTCTTCAGAATAGGCAGGCAATAAAAGTGTGGTCTGACCCCTCCTGCCAGTAGGTCATTGCGGTTGTGTAACAGATGGTGAGCGGTAATCGTTGCCGCAACATTTTTTCCCTGGCTGGAAACGAATTCCACGGCATCCTTCGTAGTGATGTGTTCCATTACGATTTTTAATTCGGGAATATGTTGCGCTATTGGAGCAAGCACGTTATCGATAAAGACTTTTTCCCGATCAAAGATATCGATATCGCTGTCGGTTACCTCGCCGTGAACCAGAAGGGGCAGCTGGCATTCCGCCATCTTCTCCAGCACCGGGATCACATTGAAGATGTCGGTCACCCCATTGTCTGAATTAGTGGTGGCGCCGGCCGGGTAATATTTCACAGCGTGGACGAAATCGCTGGCAGCCGCGTTTTCGATCTCTGCAGGCGAGGTGGAGTCAGTCAGGTACAGGGTCATCAGCGGTTCGAAATCTTCCGGACCTGCTAATGCTGCAATGATGCGCTGCCGGTATTCGCCTGCTGCCTTAACCGTTGTTACCGGTTGTTCCAGGTTGGGCATGACAATGGCGCGGGCAAACAGTCTTGCGCTGTGGGCGACTGTTGTTTTCAGGGCGTCACCATCGCGAAGGTGAACGTGCCAATCGTCTGGTTTGATCAGGCTTATCTGGTCGACGCTCATTACTGCCCTGGTATCAATGGATGTATCGGTTTCCTCGCGAGTCGGATGGGTCCGAGGAATGCGGTGCTATTGTATCTGAAATGAAGGTCAGCGGCATTGCTGGCAACGTATTTTGGTAATCAGGATGAGGCGCTGACTGATAATCTCACTCCAAGCACGCCACAAGTACAGCCCAGCCGCCGATCAAGAATCGGCGGCGTTCGATACTCGCTGCAAGCTGACGCTTGCAAACCGCTCGGTCTCACCCCTATAGGCTCGGGCGAGGATCTGCCCGCCAGGGACGGCGGGCATGCAAAAATTGCAGGAGCAAATTTCAGCCCTGCCTCGCACGGCTTGTCGTGAGTTCATCTGCCAGCGCCTTCCATACTGCATCGTTGAATTCGAGAAAAATCGGTGTAGCCAGGTCGTTCGCGCTTTCCTTATCCCTTGCAGATGCTAGAATACGCACCCTTTTTTGTCGGGCCCGGTTCGGGCTCAGTGTAATCAGTTTGGAGCATCTCAATGTCCGGTATTGATAAGGTTGTGCTAGCTTACTCCGGTGGCCTGGACACATCCGTTATTGCACGCTGGCTTCAGGAAACCTACGACTGTGAGGTAGTGACTTTCACCGCCGATATCGGGCAGGGTGAGGAAGTGGAGCCGGCGCGCGCAAAAGCAGAAGCCATGGGAATCAAGGAGATTTACATTGAGGATCTGCGCGAAGAGTTTGTCCGTGACTATGTCTATCCAATGTTTCGTGCCAATGCGCTGTACGAGGGTGAGTATCTGCTCGGCACCTCCATCGCGCGACCACTGATCGCCAAGCGACTGGTTGAAATTGCTGCCGAGACTGGCGCTGATGCAATTTCCCATGGTGCTACCGGTAAGGGTAACGACCAGGTGCGCTTTGAGCTGGGCGCCTATGCGCTGAGTCCTGGTATCCAGGTTATCGCCCCATGGCGCGAATGGGATCTGAATTCCAGAGACAAGCTGCTGGCTTACTGTGATGAGCATGGCATCTCCGTGGAGAAGAAGCGTGGCAACAAGTCGCCTTACTCCATGGATGCCAATCTGCTGCACATCTCCTATGAGGGAGACATCCTCGAAGACCCTGCGGCAGAGCCCGAGGAAGCCATGTGGTTGTGGACCACATCGCCGGAAGCGGCGCCTGATCAGGCAACTTATCTTGAGTTGCAATACGAGCGCGGAGATATCGTTGCTATCGATGGTGAAGCAATGACGCCAGCGGCAGTGCTTACCAGGCTGAACCAGATCGCAGGTGCCAACGGAATTGGTCGTGTCGATATTGTCGAAAATCGCTATGTAGGTATGAAATCACGGGGCTGCTATGAAACACCAGGCGGAACCATCATGTTGAAAGCCCATCGAGCGATCGAATCCATCACCATGGACAGGGAATTGGCCCATCTCAAAGATGAGCTGATGCCACGCTATGCATCGCTTGTGTACAACGGGTACTGGTGGTCGGCCGAAAGGAAGGCACTGCAAACCCTGATCGATGAGTCGCAGACCTATGTCAATGGCAAGGTGCGGCTGAAGCTCTACAAGGGCAATGTCATCGTGGTCGGAAGAGAATCAGATGATTCCCTGTTCGATGAAGACGTGGCGACTTTCGAGGATGACGCGGGTGCCTATGACCAGAAGGATGCGGGTGGCTTTATCAAGTTGAATGCGCTGCGCATGCGCATCGCTGCCCAGAAGGGCAGGAAGTAGGCTGCAACGCAGCAGCGAACGAGATTATCACTCGATCTCGGTTTTTTGTTTGTATTCACAGAGATCTTCGATAAGGCAAGCCCCGCAACGGGGCTTGCGCGCTATGCAAACATAGCGCCCGTGCAGGATCAGCCAATGGTGCGCATCGAGCAGAAACTCTTCCGGCACCAGGCGGAGTAGTCTTTTTTCCACTTCAATTACGTTTTTGCCTGGGGCGATTCCGGTACGATTGGACACTCGAAAAATATGTGTGTCCACGGCCATGGCTATTTCCCGAAATGCAGTATTTAGTACCACGTTGGCGGTTTTGCGACCGACTCCGGGCAAGGCTTCCAGCTCTTCCCGCGTTCTCGGCACCTCAGAATTATGCTGTTCAACGAGGATCTTGCAGGTCTTGATGATGTTCTCAGCCTTGGTGTTAAACAGCCCGATAGTCTTGATGTACTTTTTCAGACCTCTGCTGCCAAGCG
>CAYTLI010000282.1:0-3166 GCA_964438455.1 uncultured Pseudohongiella sp. | reverse complement strand
AGTCTGGATAGCGTCTTCGATGATGCTTGCCGACGTCCAGAGTGCTTCGCAGCCACAAATATTCCTGACGAATCGTTCCAACAACCGCAAACCCTGCACGGTATGGGTAACTTCCGGGTGAAACTGAATTCCATAGAAATGCCGCGACTCATCGCACATGGCTGCAATTGGTGCGCTTTCCGTAGCAGCAATCAACTGGAACGATGGCGGCACTACAGTGACCTTGTCACCATGACTCATCCACACATCGAGTTGGGGCGTGCCGGTTTCGGTGAGGCGATCCTCAATCCCATCCAGCAACGCGCACTCACCCTGGACATTGACCTGGGCGAAACCGAATTCCGATTTCGCCGACGCCTCAACCTTGCCACCAAATTCCTCCGCCATGGTCTGCATGCCATAGCAAATCCCCAATATGGGCACGCCCTGTTCATACAGAAAGTGTGGTGGTCGTGGCGACACATTGGTATTGGCAGACTCCGGGCTACCAGAAAAGATGATGCCCTGGGGCGCGAACTCCCTGTATGCAGCCTCATCTACTTCGTAATCCCAGATCTCACAGTAGACACCCGCCTCCCGCACGCGTCGCGCAATCAACTGAGTGTATTGAGACCCAAAATCCAGGATCAAAATCTTTTGGCTATGGATATTCTTCGCTGACATTTCTCTAAGAAATATTTATTCAAGAGCTGGTATTTAAATCCAACTCAGTTTCTCAATAGTAGTTTGGATTCCGAGGTGTGTTCCTGATTAGCACAAGACAAGGCAAAAATTATTTTCGGTGCGGGAGCATACAGGCAGTATGTGACTGCATCGAAAATAATTTTTAACGCCGTATTGTGCAATCAGGGGCTCACCGTCCCTAACTAACCCGGTAGTTAGGTGCTTCCTTAGTAATACTTACATCGTGGACATGGGACTCCGACATACCAGCACCTGTAATTCGGACAAACTGCGTCTTGGTCCGCATCTCATCGATAGTCGCACACCCTGTATAGCCCATACTGGAACGTAAGCCACCCATCAACTGATGCACAATGGCTGCCATAGGACCCTTGTAAGGAACCCTGCCCTCAATACCCTCTGGCACCAATTTCTCAGTACCCGATTCGATGTCCTGGAAATAACGATCACTGGAACCCTGAGTAGCCGACATTGCACCCATGCTGCCCATGCCGCGGTAGGATTTGTAACTACGTCCCTGATACAGCTCGACTTCACCTGGCGCCTCTTCAGATCCGGCCAGCAAGCTGCCTACCATCACTACATGTGCACCGGCCGCGATAACCTTGGCAATATCACCCGAGTAACGAATACCGCCATCTGAAATGACGCAAACATCGGTATCTTTCAGCGCCTCAACCACATTCGCTACTGCTGTAATCTGTGGTACGCCCACACCGGTAACGATACGAGTCGTACAAATCGATCCAGGACCAATACCCACTTTAACCGCATCGGCACCCACCTCGACCAGGTCACGGGCTGCCGTTGCGGTGGCGATATTGCCGCCAACCACAGACAGATACTCATATTTGGACTTCACTCTGCGCACCTGGTCTATCACGCCCTGGGAGTGACCGTGAGCCGTGTCCACCACCAGGAGATCCACTCCAGCTTCAACCAGCGCATCGACTCGTTCCGCCGAATCACCACCGGTGCCCACTGCGGCAGCCGCGCGCAGCCTGCCTAGCTCATCCTTGCAAGCATTGGGAAAGTCTTCAGACTTGCGAATGTCCTTGAGCGTAATCAGTCCCTTTAGCTCAAAATCGTCATTCACCACGAGGATTTTCTCGATTCGATGACGGTGCAACAACTCCTTTACCTCTTCGAGGCTGAAGTCTTCACCAACAGTCACCAGACGATCTTTCGGTGTCATGATAGATGCGACGCTGGCGCCCAGGTTTGCTTCGAATCGCACGTCTCGACTGGTGACGATACCAACCAGACCGGACCCGCCGACCACGGGCATTCCCGAAATATCGTTTTCCTTCATCAAGGCAACCAGGTCTCGAATGGTTGCACTATCGTCTATTGTAATGGGATCTCTAACTACGCCGCTTTCATACTTCTTAACCACGCGCACTTCACGAGCCTGCTTTTCAATGCTCATGCTCTTGTGAATGACTCCAAGCCCACCTTCCTGGGCCATCGCAATCGCGAGACGAGATTCCGTCACGGTATCCATGGCGGATGACACGAGAGGAATATTCAGCGAAATCGCGGCCGCAATACGCGACTGCAACTTTACTGATCGGGGGAGGACGGAGGAGTGTGCGGGCAGAAGCAGAACATCATCGAATGTTAGAGCCTCTTCAGCAATACGTAACATAAGATTTCCACTATCCGCAAAAACCGCATTATACAGATGCGGTTTTTGCTTGTACAGAATCCGGGGTCCCTGGCCCGGACGTTTCGCCAACTCCACAGATGGTATAAGCTTTTCCAGATGTCGAAACGGGACCCAGTCATGCCGCACTCAGAAACTTCAGCTTCGCTGCTCCACAAAGCCCTGGGCGAGCCTACCGTACATTTTTTCCTGATCGCGGTGCTGATTTTCGCCCTCAACGCCATAGCCAATCGCAGCAATGAGAACCTGCTCGAGATCGACCAGCGCGAGATCGATGCACGAATCTTCATGCAGGAGATGGCTATCGGGGAGGCACTTACGGATGCTCAGCGAGAATTCATTACCGCGAGCTATATTGAAGAACAGATTCTGGTGCAGGAAGCACTCGCGATAAACCTGGACAACGACGCCCGGATTCACGACATGCTCGCTCAGAAGATGCGCCATGTTTTGAGCGGGGAGATCATCCAGCCTTCTGACGAGGAGCTGTTGGAGTATTACCAGAACAACCTGGAACGATATCGAACCCTGCCAACCTTAAACGTAATGGAGTTGGTTACAGATACCCGGGAGCAACTGGATCCTGAAGTGCTAAATCTGCTGCAGCAGGGCGCAGAAGCAGAACAGATTCTCGAGTTGGTGGCTGGCAACAGCAGTCCCCTGCCTAACGTCAATCCACTGGACCTTGCCAATATCTTCTCGGCAGAGTTTTCTGATCAGGCATTCGCCGCCTCCGTCGGCACCTGGGTCGGTCCATTCGCCAGCAATCGCGGCCAACACTGGCTCCAGGTACTCGAAGTAATCCCTTCGCGCCTG
>CAYTLI010000281.1:0-3188 GCA_964438455.1 uncultured Pseudohongiella sp. | reverse complement strand
TTAATGATGCACAGAACAATCCCATGCAGCGCGACCTGCAATACCGCGGCTTCACCGCCTCTCCCCTTTTGGGCCTGGCCCAGGGCCTGGCGGTGTACCAGAACGGCGTGCGCATCAATGAGCCCTTGGGCGACACGGTGAACTGGGATCTGTTGCCGCAGTCGGCAATCAATGAGATTCGACTCGGCGGTGGCGCCAACCCTCTGTATGGCCTAAACAGCCTCGGTGGCGCTCTGGTCATCGACATGAAGAACGGTTTTAACTTTCAGGGTACCAACATCGAGGTGAGCGCTGGTTCTTTCGGACGCAGCGTGGCCAACTTCGAGATCGGTGGCAACGACGAGATGCTCGCTTACTACCTGAACGTGGAACGATTCGAAGAGGATGGCTGGCGTGACCACTCGGCATCGGAAGCACTCAATGTGTATGCCAGTCTCGGCTGGCGATCGGATGTCACGGCGTTGAACCTCAACCTGCAACATGGCGACACGGAACTGATCGGTAACGGCGCGTCACCGGTGGAGTTGTTGCAGTTAAGCCGCGAGGCGATTTTTACCGGCCCTGATATAACTGAAAATGATATGACCATGGTGAGCCTGGATTTTGCGCTCAACGTCTCACCTGACATCAGTTTCGGTGGCAATGTGTTCTGGCGCGAAAACGATACCGACTCTTTCAACGGTGACGGCTCCGAGTTTACCGTGTGCGGATTCAGTGGCGGCGATGGTTTAATAGAAGGCCTGGAAGAAGACGATGTAGAGGAACTGGGCGTTGATGTGGAGCTCTGCGAAGGCTTATTCGATGACGCCGCCGCACTTGAAGACTATCTCAATGAGCTTGCCAGCAACCTTGGTGAAGACGAATTCAATCTTGAAGGCTTTGAGAGCGACGAGCTTTCCGGCACCGGCATCCTGTCGGATGAGGCGATCAACAATCTCAGCACACGAGTTCAGGAAAGTTACGGCGGCGACTTTCAGTGGACACTGCGCGGAAACTTCTTCGATAAGCCCGGGCAGATTGTGGCGGGCGGCTCCTATTTTAACGGCCAATCCAATTTCAACTCAGTACTGGAGTTGGCCAATATGGACCCTCTCACCCGGTTAACAACGGGACTCGGTGTTGGCACTTTCGTTGACGAGGCAGCAACCAACATCAACACCGAAACGGAATCGCTCAGTGCCTACATCACCGCCACTCTCGATCTAACTGATGCGATTGCGCTTACCCTGTCGGCACGCGGCAACACCACCGATGTGAACCTGAACGATCTCTCCGGCGAGCGCCCCGAACTCAATGGCGATCACAATTTCAGTCGCATCAATCCAGCCATTGGCATCACCTGGCAGGCACACGACAACCATAACCTCTACGCCTCCTATAGCCAGTCTTCCAGGGCACCAACACCCATCGAGCTGGCCTGTAATGAAGGCGTGTTCGATCTTGCGGTGCAGTTCGCGCTGGCAGACGGCGAGGATCCAGACGATGTGGACTTCGAATGCCGCCTGCCCAACGCCTTCCTGGCAGACCCGCCGCTGGAACAGGTAGTCGCCCGGAGTTTTGAATTTGGCGCGCGCGGTTTCCTGGGCGAGTTGAACTACTCCGCCGGCTTCTTTCAAACCAGCAACAAGGACGACATCCTGTTCCAGACCACCGGCCGCTCAACCGGCCTGTTCGCCAATGTTGACGAAACACAGCGCGCCGGCTTCGAAGGCAGCCTGGGGGGACAACTGGACAGGCTGAACTGGTTCGTCGCCTACAGCTATGTGGATGCCACCTTTGAAGATGACTTCATGGTGCTCAGCCCCAAACATGCCTTTGCCAACGATGATGGTGAAATCCAGGTGAACAACGGCGACAGCATTCCGGGCATACCGCAGAACCAGTTCAAGCTAGTGACCAACTATCAGATCAACGACAACTTCAGCCTCGGCCTGGATATGGTGAACAACAGCGAGCAACATCTGCGCGGCGACGAGTCCAATCAACTGGACACCGTCGATGGTTATACCGTGGTTAATCTGCGTGCGCGCTACCAGGTGAGCGAGGATTTCGAAGTATTTGCCATCGTGAACAACCTCTTCGACGAAGAGTTTGAAACCTTCGGCCTGCTGGGTGAAGAACCTGGCGAGGTGGAAGTGCCCATCATCGATAACTTTACCGTTCCTATCTTCCTTGGCGCTGCACCACCTCGCACGGGCTTCTTCGGCATTCGCTACAGCTTCTAAAGCTTACAGTGCATCGAGGGGGCTGTTGGTTCCCGCATAGTGCTTGCCAATCACGTGAGTGTAGATCTGGGTCGTACTGACATCGTTGTGACCCAGCAGCTCCTGTACAGTACGAATATCTGTTCCTGTTTGCAGCAGATGCGTCGCAAAGGAATGGCGAAAGATATGTGTGGTGACACGCTTGTTCACTATGTTTGCATTGGCAACTGCCTGCCGCAGAAACTTACGTACTACCGAAGTATGCAGGTGATAACGCACTGTCTCTCCGGTTAGAGGATGCGAACAGTGTTGAGAAGACGGAAACAGGTAAGCCCATCCCTGGGTGAACGGCGCCCTTGGATACTTACGCGCAAGTGCAGGATTCATTGAAGTACCGACACCGAGCTCCCTGTCCTCAGCTTGAACCGCGATGGCTTTTTCGATTTGTGGCCTCAGCAATTCATAACAGGACTTGCTCAGGATAGTCTGGCGATCCTTGCGCCCCTTACCATCGCGAACCGTGAGCGCCCCCCTGTCTATATCAATGTCCTGATTGCGAATCTCCAGAGCTTCGCTTACCCGTAGTCCACTTCCATACATGAGTTGGATGATCAGCTTGTTGCGACCTTCGAGCTGATCCATGATCTTTTTCACTTCATTGACTGTTAGTACAGTAGGCAAATGACGCTGCTTTGTTGCCAGAGTAAAGCCGAGATTGCCGACTTCCCGATGCATGTGTTTTTGAAAGAAGAACACAAGCGCATTGAGCACGACCTTCTGGGTGTTCACACTCACTGCATGTTTGGTTGCCAAGAAAGTCAGGTAGTCTGCGACCCTGTCGGGGGGCATGGACATGGGATCTTCACCTCGGGAAAACAACAGGAACCGCCTTATCCATAGCAGGTAGGTTTTCTCGGTACCCATGCTATATCCGCGGGTTCGGATATCACTGCGAACGTTTTCAATAACTTCATTAATCATCTA
>CAYTLI010000280.1:0-3190 GCA_964438455.1 uncultured Pseudohongiella sp. | reverse complement strand
GTCATCCAGCGGGGCACCCCAGAATGCCATCACCATGTCTCCCACATATTTATCGACGGTACCGTTGTGCTTGAAGATGATTTCGGTGAGCGGGGTAAAGAAGTCATTGAGCAAAGTCTTTAGCTCCGTCGCGCTTAAGGCTTCAGAAATCGTTGTAAAACTTCTGATATCGCAAAAGAATACGGTGAGCTCCTTACTTTCCCCTTCAAAGGTATAGTTATCCGGATCTGCCAGCATGGAATCGATGTGAGCCGGAGGCACATACTGGTCGAACATTCCCTTGATAACTTTTCGTGTCTGGCTCTCAGCCAGGAAGCCATAGATAAGATTTGTCGCCGTTACCAGCATGATTACAAGGATGACCAGCACCAGGGAGAAATCCATCTTGTACACGGACCACAACTGGAAGTTCGCCCACACGGCACCCACAATGAGAGTTATTGCCGTTCCAGCCATCGCCGCCGCATTGAGAAAGGGAAACGCCAGCGACATGGCGATACCCAGCGTGGTGATGAGGACAAAGATTGCGCCCGCTTCCCAGTCCGGCCTGTAGGGAAAGTACACCTCATTGGAACGACTGAAACTGCTGAATACCGACTGGGTATCCGTATCGCCCGAACTGACATCAACCACGGATACCGAACTAAGCAAGGCATTGAGCATGTTCGCGTGCACCTCAACACCAGGATAGACCTGTTGCAGGGGCATGGCTCGGATATCCTGTAAACCGGGCGCGCTGGTGCCAACCAGTACCAGCGAATTCTGCAGCGCCTGCTGATCTTCCTCGCTAAGCGAGTCGCGCAATACATCGGTTGCCGAGATGTAGGGAAAGTGCTCGTCGGTTCGCAATGATGAGGGCCCCACATAGGGAACCAGCACCTGACCGAGACCATCGGTTGGAATCTCGAATGCGCCCGCACCCTGCCCAATCCTCACCGCAGTGATGACATCGAGCTGACCATAGGGTTGCGTGACAACTTCGTAGTTTTCCAGGAAGTTGTAGACACGAATCATTTCCATGGACAATGTTGGATAGAGCGAGTTGCCATATCGTATTAGCAATGGCACCCGACGCACGATGCCGTCACTGTCCGGTGACTGATTCATGCTACCGCTGCCCAACGCGGCATCTTGTAAAACCTTTATATTGCCGGTAAATCCGCTCATGTCCTGGGCGGAGATACGACTCACCAACTCCTCATCGATATCGACAATCGATGCCGGCAACTCGTTATAGGCCACATCGGAAAGAGGATTGAAGTTGATCGCAAGCACCACATCGATTCCGCCAGTTGCCATTACTCGCGCAAAATAAGCATCGGAATCTATGACTGGCTCAATGGTTGCGAGTGTTTCGCTAAAGCCACTGTCTAACTGCTCTAGATCGATTGGCGCCAGCAAGTCCCTGATATTACGATCTGGTTCGGGGAATGTGATGTCGAAACCAACTACCAGGGCGCCATAGTCACGCAGCTTCTCGGTGAGCTGCCCAACCTTGATTCTATTCCAGGGATACTGCCCTTCGACCTGCAGGCTGCGTTCATCAAGGTCGACAACGACAATCTTGTTTTCTGGCGGCTTTTCAATTTTTGGCATCATTGCCAGCCGCTGGTCATAGATCACATATTCGAGGCGCTCGATAAAGTTATCGACAAAAGGTGGCGTGACAAGCTGTAGCCAGAGCACTAGAACCGTGCTGAAAATACCGAGGTAGATAGGCAACCGTTTACCTTCATTGAGAAAGCGTAATAGTGGCCGGAAGTGTTCCTTCAGTGACATCGGTGATTTTCGGGGTGGGCACCCCGCCTGGCTAATTTTTGGTTGTCATTATATGCCTAAAGAAACTGTACTTGCATCGTGCTGATCGGTACCATTTGCGGCCTCTCGCACTCAACGCAGTTCAGAACAGACATAGTCAACATGGAAATATTCAAGGAATTCAGCTTCGAAGCAGCCCACCGCCTGCCCAATGTGCCAGAGGGGCATCAGTGCGCCAGGCTGCACGGCCATTCCTTCCTCGTCCGTATCTCGGTTGCTGGAGAAGTTGGAGATGAGTCTGGCTGGGTAATGGACTTCGCCACCATCAGCGAAGCGGTGAAACCTGTAATCGAGCAGCTGGACCACTACTATCTGAATGAGATCAGCGGCCTGGAAAACCCAACCAGTGAGAACATAGCCCGCTGGATCTGGACCAAGTTGACTCCGCAGCTGCCGGGACTCAGTGCCGTGCAGATCAGAGAAACCTGTACCAGCGGTTGCATCTATCGGGGCGACTAGATCCAGCTACCCGGGTCACTGGATTCATCCTGCAAGATACTATTCTCAATCACAGTCCCGGCCGCGATCAATTGTTTGCTCACCAGGAACTCTTTCGGTCGCCTCACACAGTCTGCCGCGATAACTCTGCCTTCTTTTTTATAGAACACTGCAAAACCGTCTTCGTCATTTCCAGCCTCGCCACGAACAACAGTTGCATCACAACCATCACTCAGACCGGACATCTGCAACTTGATGTCATATTGATCCGACCAGAACCAGGGCACTGACTTGTAAACAGTCTGCTTGCCACACATGTTTGCGGCAGCAACCCGTGCCTGATCGTTGGCGTTCTGCACCGACTCCAGACGTATACTGCGCTGATAAATAGCATTCAGGTGACGCGAGCAATCACCGGCTGCAAATATGTTCGGGTCTGAGGTGCAGGCAAACTGGTCAACCACGATGCCATCGTCTACCTCCAACCCAGCCTGCTGGGCAAGTGCAGTATTGGCGTCGACGCCAATTCCCACCAACACCAGATCTGCAATCAAAGGCTCTGCCCCATCACACTCCACACTCACCTGTTCACCTGATTCACTGAGTGCCTTGATGCCTGAAACCCGCGTCCTGGTGCGTATGTCTACGCCATGCATCATGTGCAATGAGGTCATATAGTCCGATATTTCCGGCCCGGTGACCCGGGATAGTATGCGATCAGCCATTTCCAGAATGGTGACCTCGACACCCTGCTTGCGCATTACCGCGGCAGCTTCCAATCCTATATAGCCTCCACCCACAATCACTGCTCGTCTGGCGTCTGGGAGGTATTTCTGCAACTGGTGCACGTCCGTTGCCGTACGAATATAGAGAATCCTGTCCAGCTCCCGACCCAGGGGTAGCTTCCTCACTGAAGCACCGGTACAAAGTGCCA
>CAYTLI010000279.1:0-3198 GCA_964438455.1 uncultured Pseudohongiella sp. | reverse complement strand
GCACAGTTCAGACATTCTGGATGCAGAAATGATCGAGCAGGCAGACCTGATCGTTACCGTTTGCTCTCATGCCGATGCCAACTGTCCATTGGTGCCACCCAACAAACAGAAGCGGCACATTCCGTTCGATGATCCAGCCAAGGCAACCGGCACTCCGGAAGAGGTGACTGCTTGTTTCGACAAGGTGTGCCTGGAAATTCGTGACGCTATTTCTGCGCTGATCACCGAGTTGCAGACACAGTCCGCGTAGTCATTTCCATGTCTGAAGACAAACCAATTTTCAAGCAATCCGATGTGCAGGTAGTCCGCCGTGAGACCTGTTTCAAGTCTTTCCTGCAGATAGACAAACTGCGACTGCAGCACAGCCTGTTCGAAGGCGGACAGAGTGAAGTCATGGATCGGGAACTGCTGGTCAAGCTGCCAGCGGTCGGAGTGTTACTTTACGATCCGGTACGTGAAGAGCTGGTGATGGTACGCCAGTTTCGCATCGGTATGCTGGATGCAGAAGACTCTCCCTGGCCCCTCGAGCTGGTAGCTGGTCTGATCGACAAAGAAGAGTCTCTGGAAGAGGTGGCGGTTCGGGAGATCCAGGAAGAAACCGGACTCCAGGCTGGAGAGCTGATCAGGATTTGTGAGTACTACAATAGCCCTGGTGCCAGTACCGAAAAAGTCCATCTCTTTTGCGCACGGGTCGACGCTTCTGCGGCCGGGGGTGTTCATGGTCTGGATCACGAACATGAAGACATCAGGGTGGAAGTGCTCTCTGTTGATGAAGCCTTGCTGGCTGCAGAATCGGGTATGATCAACAACGCTATGTCCCTCATCGCCTTGCAGTGGTTGCAGATCAACAAGCCGGCACTACTGAATCGTTGGTCGTGATCGCACCCGTGTCCACGGGGAAAGTCAACTAAAAAATGTTCTCCTCCAGGCTCGCAAAACCCACCGAAATCGTTACAATTACAGAGACTTAGCAAATAACATCCGGTTTTGCGTCTCGAAAATATGATCCGATTAGCAAAATCCAGAAATTAGCCGACTATAATAGTTAGGTTTAATGAAAGGCCGACCGGGCCGGGCATGAGAGAAGAACAGGAACTATGCCAAAAGCAAAATATCAGATTGATTTGATCAAACAGATGGCCGTCTGTGACGCCAACTATATTTTGCTGTTGAAGCTGCTTCCCCAGTTGGAAGTTTATCTTGACCAGTCTTTCGAATCGCTCACCAGTTCCGCCCAGGGCAAATATGCTGCCCATGACAATCGGGTTGTACTGAACGGTGATGAGCCTGAAAAACTGCTGGAAGGCATCTCCAGGGAATTTTGCATTGCTGATCTTGAGGACAGTCGACAGAAAGTTACTGTCGAGATCACCATAGTTGAAGCTTTCAAGTACACGACGACACTCGAGATCGTTCAGAAGCCAGAATTTAAAGAATGGATGACAAACCCGTCGATGATCGTGCGGGTGTATCACGACGCTAACACTGCCGAAGTAATCTCTTATCAGGGCCACCGCAATCTAGAGCCAAGATATACCCAGCCCAATCCGAAGATGTATCACGCTGACGAAAAAATGCAGGTGAATGGATTCCTGGGAGAATGGCTCTCTCATTGTCTCAAGGTAGGAAGAAGCACTGCAGCGCCAGAACTCATAGAATCAACTTCGTAATTCACCACGGCTGCAATGACTTTGCTGAAGACCGACAACCCAATTCAGCTTGTTCAGATCACTGACACCCACCTCTATGGGACGGCATCTGGCACCTTGCTTAAGATGAATACCCACTACAGCTTCGAACAGGTTCTTAACAGCGTTAAGGAAAACGAGAAATCGATCGACCTGGTTCTGGCGACGGGCGACATCGCCCAGGATGCTACACCTGCGGCCTATAAACATTTTGCAAAGCAGATCGAGAATCTGAACGCACCCTATCGCTGGATCCCCGGCAATCACGACAGCGCAAAGGTGATGAAGGATATCGCCGACGGTTCAGATGCCAGTGAGAAAACCATCAGGATCAACAACTGGCTGATACTGATGCTGGATACCAGTGTAGAAGGTCAGGTACATGGAAAGCTGGAGCCTCCAGAACTTGAATTTTTACGATCAAGTTTGAGTGATGCTGAAAATGACGATGACATTCATCATTGCCTCGTCTGTTTACACCATAATCCCGTGCGAGGTAACGCTGGTTGGATGAGGGAGATTGGGTTACACAACAAGGGCACTTTTTGGCAAATCCTCGAGAAATTTTCAAAGATTCGCTGTGTAGTTTATGGTCATGTGCACCAGGAACTGGATTTCGTCCATGACGGTATACGTTGTCTCTGCACACCATCAACCTGCATCCAGTTCAAGCCAAACGTAGTGAACTTTGCCCTCGACCAGGTAAATCCCGGATACAGAACCCTGCAACTCCATGAAGACGGCAACATCGACTCCCAGGTCTACCGCGTCGAAGGAGAAGAATTTGAAGCAGACTTCACCAGCGAAGGTTACTGATCTCCATATTCTTTACCTGCACGGTTTTCTTAGCTCCCCGCAATCGAAAAAAGCGCAACAGACTCTGCGATATTGCCAGTCCCTGGGCATAGCGGATCGGTTGTTGATACCCTCCATGCTGGACGGCCCCGCTGAGACCATCGAACAGCTGGAGGATTTGATTGATGGTATTCCCTTACATCAGCTTGGTGTGATTGGCAGTTCTCTGGGCGGTTACTACGCAACCTGGATAGCGGAAGAGTTCGGTGTTCCAGCCGTGTTGATCAACCCGGCAGTCCGGCCGTTTGAGCTCTGGGAAGATCACCTGGGTGAGCACAAGAACTACTACAGCGACCACATTCATGTGGTGACCCGGGACCATATTGCCGAATTGAAGTCCCTGGATCGCCACCCCCTGAAATATCCCGAGCAGTTCATGGTGATGCTGCAAACCGGTGACGAGGTATTGGACTACCGGGATGCGGAGGAAAAATTTCAGGATTCGAGGCTGCTAATCCACGAAAATGGTGACCACAGTTACCAGCAATATGACGCTGAACTGCCCGTGGTTATTGAGTTTCTGCTATCAAGAATTGATCGCAGCGCGCGATAAAATAATATTGAGAACGAGTCTGTGAGGCCGCCATGAATGGGGCTGTGCAGAACCCTGAAATCTAGTAAAAAAGACGTAGCTAAACACAGACCTCCACCTGTA
>CAYTLI010000278.1:0-3208 GCA_964438455.1 uncultured Pseudohongiella sp. | reverse complement strand
GAAGTGTGCGACGAGGCACCTTTCTATACCCTCGGCCCACTCACCACAGACATTGCTCCAGGCTATGATCACATCACCTCCGGTATCGGCGCCGCGATGATCGGCTGGTTCGGTTGCGCCATGCTCTGTTACGTCACTCCCAAGGAGCATCTGGGCTTGCCTAACAAGCAGGATGTGAAAGAAGGCTTGATGGCTTACAAGATTGCGGCTCACGCAGCTGATCTGGCCAAGGGCCATCCGGGTGCGCAGGTGCGGGACAACGCCCTGTCCAAGGCGCGTTTCGAATTTCGTTGGGAAGACCAGTTTAATCTGGGCCTGGATCCAACCACGGCACGAGCGTTCCACGACGAAACCTTGCCCAAGCAATCCGGCAAGGTCGCCCATTTCTGTTCCATGTGCGGGCCCAAGTTTTGTTCCATGAAAATATCACAGGAAGTTCGCGACTATGCAGCCGCAAAGACTGAGGGTGATGTGGAGGAGGCGGTCAAGACCGGCATGGAAGAGATGGCGAATCAATATAATGAGCAGGGCCGCAAGCTTTACAGAGAAGTGTAGAGCGTGTTGGAGCTCTGCTCAGTCGATCAGTCCGCTCTCGATGTAAGCCGCCAGCGCCTGCAGGCAGGATTCACCCAGGCGGGCGGATCGTTCCGGCGACCAGCCAAACTTTTCATCGGGCGTTCCGGTGGCATCCTTGAATGGCATCTCCAGTGTCATGGCGAGACAGCCATGGGTTGAAGCCATCTGCGCAGTGCTCATGGTGAGATTTGCGGTGCCGGGTGATTTGGCTGGGTAGCCTTCCTTGGTTTGAAAATCACTGTTTAACTCGGCCAGCACGTTGCGATAAAAGTCGAGACCTTGCTGATCCTGTTCGCTCCAGTCGCTCAATCCTTCGGTACCTGCAATAAAGCAATAGGGCAGGGATTCGTCGCCGTGAACATCGAGCCAGAAATCGACACCGGTTTTGTTCGCGGCTTGTTTTACCAGATACACTTCAGGAGATTCGTCCTGGCTGGGTTCTGCCCATTCACGATTCAGGTTTCGGCCCACGGCATTGCAACGCAGATGACCACGACGACTGCCGTCGGGATTCATATTTGGCACCAGGTGAATGTCACAACTATCGAGCAATGCACTGGTTAGCTCACTTGAAGTATCGAGCAGCTTGTTAACACAGCCTTCCATCCACCACTCGGCCATGGTTTCACCCGGGTGCTGGCGAGCGATGATCCAGCATTGCTTCTTGTTGTCCCCTCCGGTGCTGAAACAGAGCTTGTCCAGGTCCTGCCCATCCACTGTTTGTCCGAGTACTTCCAAACTGCAATGCTCTGCTGACTGCGCGCGCGCCACCAGTTTGTGGTGTCTCTCCATCGGATAGGGTGCGAAATAAGAGAAGTACACCGAATCCCGTTCTGACTCGAAGTCGAAACTGAGTACTTCTCCTTGCAGGCTGGTCGGATGGCGAAGCCATTGTTCGCGATCATAGGAATAACACACCTGGTAGTTTCTGAATCCGTCGGGATAGGCAGCGCCCGCTGCGTTCAGAATTTGATAACTGCAGCGCTTGTCCTTGATTCCTGAAACCCGGAAGAAAAACCATTGGTAAAACTCGGAATTCTCGTCCGGGCGGATATTCAGTTGAATACTGGCTGTATCGTTGGCGCTGACAACTTCGATATTGCCACCGTCGAACTCTGTACTGATTTGCATAAACGCTTCCAAAGCCAATCTTGCAATTGGCACTGAATCAGGGAGTGGATGAGGGACGGGTCTTCTGGATTGGGACCGTGCGCGGCATGGACGCCGCGCCCGAGCCCCCAGGGAAGGGTTTACGGCGTGTCCCAATCCAGAAGACCCATCACTCAGCCACTTTTGCAGGAACTACATTCTCTAATTGAGAATTCTTACATTCTTGCAAGCCTCTGACTTCTAAAATTCATTCTGATATGATTGCCGCCCCCTGCAAAAGCGGGCTCAACCGCGAGCTAGGTAGAGTACAGAAACCAAAGGAAAGTAGCCATGTCAGCCTATACTGACAATCTAAATATAGCGTCCAATGACGCGCTGATCACACCAGAATCCCTGAAGCGGGATCTGCCCCTGGAAGGCAACGCCCTGGAGACTGTGCGTGCTGCCCGCCAGACTATCTTCGACATCCTGGATAGAAAAGACCACCGATTGTTTGTCGTTGTCGGCCCTTGTTCCATCCATGATGTGGATGCGGCAATGGACTACGCCAGGCGGCTGAAAGAACTCGCGCCCAAGCTCCAGGACACGCTTTATATTGTCATGCGTGTCTATTTTGAGAAACCCCGCACTTCTATCGGTTGGAAAGGATTGATCAATGATCCCCACCTTGACGATTCATTCAAGATCGAGGAAGGGCTACGTATCGGCCGCAAACTGTTACTGGATATTGCAGAGTTGGGCTTACCTACTTCTACCGAGGCGCTGGACCCAATTTCTCCTCAATACATGCAGGACCTCATTGCCTGGTCTGCCATCGGTGCACGCACTACTGAATCACAAACTCACCGCGAAATGTCTTCCGGTCTTTCTTCACCGGTCGGCTTCAAGAATGGTACTGACGGTGGCTTGATGGTGGCCATTAATGCCATGCAGTCGGTATCCAGCCCGCACCGCTTTCTCGGCATCAATAGTGAAGGACAGGTTTCTGTTGTCACTACCAAGGGTAATCCTTATGCCCACGTAGTACTGCGTGGCGGTAGTCAGGGGCCGAACTTTGATACTGTGCACGTTGCCCAGTGCGAAGCCGCGTTGGAGAAAGGCGGCGTGAGCAACAACATCATGATCGATTGTTCCCATGCCAACTCTAACAAGGATCCGGACGTGCAGCCCCTGGTGTTAAAAGATGTCACCCACCAGATTCTCGAAGGCAACAAGTCAATCATTGGTGTCATGCTGGAAAGTCACATCCATCATGGTAATCAATCGATTCCGGCCAACCTGGACGAATTGCAGTATGGTGTGTCGGTAACCGATGCCTGCATGGATTGGGAGACTACCGAGACTGCACTACTGGAAATGGCAGACAAGCTGCGCGAAGTTCTACCGAATCGATAAAGGATTCTTCGAGTCAGAAACCTGAGCCAGGCTGGGAGAGAAACTCCAGCTCTTCGGCGGTAGACTCGCGCCCCAGAATTTCGTTGCGGTGTGGATAACGCCCGAAGCGATCGATGATGCTTTTGTG
>CAYTLI010000277.1:0-3215 GCA_964438455.1 uncultured Pseudohongiella sp. | reverse complement strand
GATAGGTATCGATTCGCACCTGGGACATATCCAGATCGACCTCTATGTCGTCAGCGATTTCTGGCGAGACAAACACAGAGGCAAAGGAAGTATGGCGCCTGTTGCCGGAATCGAACGGAGACTTTCGAACCAGACGATGCACACCGGTCTCGGTACGTAACCAGCCAAAGGCGAATTCACCGGCAAAGTGTATGGTGGCACTCTTGATACCAGCCACCTCACCACCCGAGACCTCAACCAGTTCTGTCTTGAATCCCTTGTCCTCACCCCAGCGCAGGTACATGCGTAACAGCATCTCTGCCCAGTCCTGGGCTTCGGTACCGCCGGAGCCGGCCTGAATATCCAGATACGCGTTTGCGCTATCCATGCTTCCGGAAAACATGCGGCGAAACTCCAGACCTTGTAATTGCGCCTGCAGTTGCGTGAGATCTTTATTGGCGGCGTCGTAAAGCTCCTGATCTGACTCTTCGGCAGCCAGGGCCAGTAATTCTTCTACTTCTTCGATACCGCTGTAGAGGTTGTCGATGGTACCCACCACCGACTCAAGGTCTGATCTTTCCTTGCCGAGGGCCTGGGCGTAGTCAGGCTTGTCCCAGACGCTTGCTTCACCCAATTCAAGCTCGACTTCGGCCAGCCTGTCCTTCTTCACCTCATAGTCAAAGATACCCCCTGAGGCTATCTACGCTTGACTTGAGTTCCCTGAGTGTTGCGAGTTGGCTATTGATTTCCAACTATCTTGCTCCTGTTGATCTTGGGTGTGGGCCCGGAAAAAGGCGCATTTTACCCTATCAGGCTGTGCTTGCCACTCAGTGGTGAGGGCTGGAAGGCTGCTGTAAGCTAGCGCTTTGCATTATTTGGGCTAATGGGCTTGCCTCCACACTCTTTTCACAGCGATAGCGCCGATCTGACCTGGTCGAGTGATTCACTGCCGTTCTCAGCCACTTACCAGGATGTCTATCATTCGGCGCAGGATGCAGCTGGCGAAAGCGCGCACGTGTTTCTTGCCAGCAACCAGCTGGAGAATCGCTGGCGCCTGCCGACCAGCGGGCAAGAAAGTTTTGTGATCGCAGAACTTGGTTTTGGGGCCGCACTCAACTTCATGCTGACCTGGCAGCTATGGCGGCAGTGTGAGCGCCACAAGAGCTGGAAGACGCTCTACTATGTTGCCTACGAACGTTTCCCACTCTCTGTGCAGCAGCTGAATCGGGTACATGGAATGTGGCCAGACCTCGGCGAGTTGTCCCACGTCCTGTTGGCAGAATATAAATCTGACTGCACCGGCTCACACCGCTACAAGCTGGGTGAAGACGTGGTACTGGACCTGATCATCGGTGATGCATGTAGTGAACTGGAGCTGAGGCATGAGCAGGACAGGAAAGTCGATGCCTGGTTTCTCGATGGCTTTTCACCACACCGCAACCCTGAATTGTGGTCGGGCAAATTATTCCAGCTGCTAGCCACTCATAGCCATGAACACACCACCCTCGCCACCTATAGTAGTGCCGGCGAGGTTCGCCGCGGACTCTCAAGGGTCGGTTTTAATGTAACGAAAGCAGCTGGATTTGGCAGTAAGAGACACATGCTGCTCGCCTCTGGCCTGAGTATCGAAACCTCGCCAGCACAAACAGAGCGTACACGCCGGCAAAAACCCTGGTTCCAGCTACCGCCTTCACCCAGCCACAAGAACAAAGCCCTGATTATTGGCGCTGGTCTAGCGGGTTGCCATACAGCCAACGCACTGGCGCGCAGAGGCTGGCAGGTCAAAGTACTGGAAAGTAACGACAATCTGCAGCAAGGTATCTCCGGCATTCCACAGCTGGCCCTGCGCTGTCGTCTGTTCAGGCAGGCTGACCCACAGGCCCGCCTCTTCCTGGAATCATTTATTTACGCCAGCAGTTTACTTCGTACCCTGCAAATACAGGAGGATTGCGGTTGGCACGAGACAGGTCTGCTGCAATTTTTCGATGCACTCAATAAACGCAATCCCCTCGATGGCGAATCTATAGAGCGCCTCTATCCGGAATCAATCGTGTGCGTCGAGAGCAGCTATTCATTGTGTGGAGAAACCGAAGCAAGGTCTGGTTTGTGGTTCAGGCACGGAGGCTGGGTTGATGCAAAGAAGCTCTACTCGCGACTGCTTGCGCACCCGCAGATAGATTTATCGATGGGGTGCTGCGTGTCAGGAATTCGCCAGCAGGATGGCTGCTGGGAAGTGCTTGCCGGAGACTCGGTGGTGGATGCTGCGGAAGTGGTAGTGCTGGCTTGCGGCGCGGGGGTCAGAAATTTTGTGCAAACATCAAGCCTGCCGCTTGAACTGAGCCAGGGTCGCTGCACCCTGGTCGAATCGCAGCCACCTTTCGATCAACTCGAAGTGGTCACATGCGGATCCAGGACGCTGTTTCCGCCACTGAACGGAGAGCAAACAATAGCAGCAAGCTATGGCTGCCCTGACCACGGCACTTCAGCTACAGATGAGGACAGGGAAAATCTGCAGGGTCTGGCAGATTTCCTTACTCACTCCTGCACTATGCCCAGGGTGACTGGCTCTGCTGGCGGAACCCGGGTCAACACCAGAGACAGGCTCCCCATGATCGGTCCTGTCGCGGACCTGGATGCTATGGCTGAGCAATATGCCGAGCTGTCACGCAACGCCGGAAGCAGTTTGCAGGCAGCAGGCAAATACCTGTCGGGGCTCTACCTGTCAGTGGGTCATGGTTCCAATGGACTCGCCACCTGCTCTCATGGAGGTGAATACCTGGCAAGCCTGATTAATGGCGACAGCCTGCCTATAAATAGAGAGTCGATTGACGCGCTCAATCCCTGCCGTTTTTTAATTCAGGATCTGAAGAAACAGCGCCTGGTTTAGCGATTGTAGAAAGCGGAGACAACCTTCGACAGGGAGTAGGCATCCTTTGCGCCTACCAGCTCACGGATCGAATGCATGGCAAAGCTGGCCACGCCCACGTCTACCGTATTAATGCCAGTTTCTGCGGACGTGATCGGACCTATAGTACTGCCACAGGCCATGTCGTTGCGCATGACGAAAGTCTGACATGGAACCTTGACCTGTTCGCAGAGAGACTTGAACAAGGCTGCCGAGTCGCTATTGCTTGCATAGCGTTGGTTGGCATTCAGTTTCAGCACCGGGCCGCCATTCAACACAGGTCGATGCTGGTCATCATGTTTTTCCAGGTAGTTTGGATGCACACCATGGG
>CAYTLI010000276.1:0-3260 GCA_964438455.1 uncultured Pseudohongiella sp. | reverse complement strand
AATAGTGTTAAAAAAGCCCGGGTTTGCCCGGGCTTTTTTTTGGGGACGCAGTGGCTGCGAGCTTCCGGCACTGCGTTGAAAGGATTTTTTGAACGGCTCACGTACTGTTTGTACTGTTCCCCGTATCAAAAAATCCTTCCGCCTTGTTCCGAAAGCTCTCGCTCACTGCTCAGCATCGTCCAGTAGAGAAATTGTGCCAGATTGGGAAAAAGCCACGTATATGACGGGAAGTGTGTAGTTTCTGGCACAATGGGAAATCGGCTCAAAGCCCCAAAAACAGGGCCTTTGCGAGGTTCATTTCCTTGACTTAGATTTGCCCGCCCCTTACAATGCGCATCCTTTTTTGGCTTGGCAAATAACGCCAGCAAAAAAGATGGCAGTAACTTGTTCTTTTACAACGATTTTTTGGAGTTTTAAGTAGATGCAAAATCAGCGAATCAGAATTCGGCTGAAAGCCTTCGATCATCGTCTGATTGACCAGTCTACCCAGGAAATCGTGGAGACTGCCAAGCGCACGGGAGCTCAGGTGAAAGGCCCGATCCCCCTGCCAACGAACAAGGAAAGATTTACCGTGTTGATCTCGCCACACGTCAACAAAGACGCGCGAGACCAGTACGAAATCCGTACCCACAAGCGCCTGCTGGATATCGTCGAGCCGACTGAGAAGACAGTCGATGCCCTGATGAAGCTGGATTTGGCCGCGGGTGTGGAAGTACAAATCAGCCTCGGCTGAAATAAATAACCAGGTAGCGAGTAATCAGTCCTCGCTACCCTTTTTTTAAAAAGATTTGGCGCACTGAAATATCTGGTTGCCCTTCATTGGAAGCGGCAGCGAACTAGGTGCAACGCGTCAGCGGCCAGAGCGGGTTTGAGCCCCTTGCACTAAGAGGTCTTACAACAATGTCGATAGGTTTAGTCGGTCGAAAAAGCGGCATGACCCGCATTTTCACTGAAGAAGGCGCTTCTGTCCCGGTTACCGTGGTAGAGGTTCAGCCCAATCGTGTCACTCAGATCAAGACAGCTGAGACTGATGGCTATAGTGCAATCCAGGTTACTACCGGTTCGCGCAAGGCTTCTCACGTCAATAAAGCCATGGCTGGTCATTTCGCGAAAGCGAATGCTGAGGCTGGCACTGGTCTATGGGAATTCCGCACAAATGATCTGGAAGAGATGGAACTCGGTAAAGAGTTTACCGTTGAGCTGTTCGAAGCGGGCGCAAAAGTAGACGTCACTGGTACTTCCAAGGGTAAGGGTTTCCAGGGCGGTGTGAAGCGTCACAACTTCCGCATGCAGCATGCCACTCCCGGTAACTCAATCTCACACCGTGCCCCCGGCTCAATCGGTCAGTGCCAGACTCCTGGTCGTGTCTTCAAAGGCAAGAAGATGGCTGGCCAGATGGGTTCAGCAGAAGACAACCCAGAGTCTCGAAGTGGTGCGTGTGGATGCAGAGAACAATCTGCTGTTAATCAAGGGAGCACTGCCAGGTGCAACAGGTTCAAACGTCATTGTCCGCCCGGCGGTCAAGGTTAAAAGGTAAAGGGTAGAGGTAAGTCATGGAATTAGCACTTGCACTGCCCGGCAAGAAAACGGGCAAGGAAACAGTTTCCGTATCCGACGAGTCATTTGGCCGCGAATACAATGAGCCATTGGTTCACCAGACCGTAGTTACGTACATGGCTGGCGCGCGTCAGGGTACTGTTAAGCAGAAGAATCGCTCTGAAGTTCAAGGCGGTGGCAAGAAGCCTTTCCGTCAAAAAGGTACCGGTCGCGCCCGCGCGGGTACCATTCGCAGCCCAATTTGGCGCAGCGGCGGCGTAACTTTTGCAGCACGTCCCCAGGACTACAGCAAGAAACTGAACAAAAAGATGTACCGCGGAGCGATGCAATGCATTCTCTCCGAACTAATCCGGCAAGAGCGACTGATTGCCGTCAATGATTTCTCAGTCGAATCACATAAAACAAAAGACTTGGTAAACAAGCTCAACGAGTTCGAACTCGACAACGTCCTGATCGTTTCAGATCAAGTAGAAAAAAATCTTTATCTCGCGGCACGCAACCTGCACAAGGTTGATGTGTTGGACGTGTCTGGTCTGGATCCTGTGAGCCTGATTGGCTTTGAAAAAGTCCTGATCACGGTGCCTGCTTTGAAGAAGATCGAGGAGATGCTGTCATGAATCAGGATCGCATGTATTCAGTCATCCTGGAGCCCCATGTCTCTGAGAAATCTACCCTGATGTCAGAAGGCAACAACCAGTATGCGTTCAAAGTTGCTATTGATGCTACCAAGCCAGAAATCAAGCAGGCAGTAGAGTCTATCTTCAACGTCATCGTTGAAGATCTGCAAGTTCTTAACGTAAAAGGCAAAACCAAGCGCTCTGCGCGTGGCAAGGTGCGTCGTCGCAAGAACTGGAAGAAAGCCTATGTCCGACTCGAAGCCGGACATGAAATTGATTTCGCGGAAATCGGTTAATCGGGAAAGGTAGCAAGGTAGAGAGTTTAGAGGGTTAGAAAATGCCAGTTGTAAAAGCCAAACCGACATCACCAGGACGCCGTTTCGTCGTCAAGGTTGTCAATCCCGATCTGCACAAGGGTGAACCTTATGCGCCCCTGACTGCGCCTAAAGCAAAGACTGGTGGTCGCAACAACAAGGGCCGCATCACTCGTCGTCACCAGGGTGGTGGCCACAAGCAGAAGTATCGCATCATCGATTTCCGCCGTAACAAAGATGGCATCGAAGCGAAGGTAGAACGCCTGGAATACGATCCTAATCGTTCCGCAAATATTGCACTGTTGCTGTATGCCGATGGTGAGCGCCGCTACATCATTGCGCCTGCGAAGATCAGCGCCGGTGATGTAGTGCAATCGGGCGAAGATGCGCCAATCAAAGTAGGTAACACACTGCCGCTGCGCAACATCCCTATGGGTAGCACAGTGCACTGTGTGGAAATGAAGCCAGGCAAGGGTGCGCAGATAGCACGTAGTGCCGGCACTTCCCTGCAACTGGTTGCCCGGGAAGGGGATTACGCAACACTGCGTCTTCGCTCCGGCGAGATGCGCAAAGTACTGAGCGAATGTCGAGCGACTCTGGGTGAGGTTTCCAACTCAGAGCATTCACTGCGTTCGCTGGGCAAGGCAGGTGCCAAGCGTTGGAGAGGCGTGCGCCCAACAGTTCGTGGTGTTGCCATGAACCCGGTTGATCACCCTCATGGTGGTGGTGAAGGTCGTACTTCAGGTGGTCGTCATCCGGTTTCTCCCTGGGG
>CAYTLI010000275.1:0-3263 GCA_964438455.1 uncultured Pseudohongiella sp. | reverse complement strand
AATCGGAATCTATGAAGTAGTTCCCATCACGCCCACCATGACTGAGATTATCATGGGCGGCGGCAATGCGATCCAGCTGGGTGGAGAAGCCAGGAAAGAAGGTTTTCCAGGCCTGCGTGAAGCCGCATTATTCAAGGTAGCTCAAGGACTTATCAGCCTCGACGAAGCTTACAGACTGACTTGAGGACGTGCTATAGTAGGCAGCACTCACAGCGGAAACGGGCGAAATGAACAGCGCTGAGGTGAAATATGGCAACTGAAGCCGCACAAAATATATATCTCTGGCAAGGCACTGACAAAGCCGGCAACAAGACCAAGGGAGAAATTCAGGGTAGTTCCCAGGCCCTGGTCAAGGCGCAGCTGCGCAAGCAGGGCGTAAACCCGACCCGGGTGAAACGCAAGCCCAAGGAGCTGTTCGGCGCCAAGAAGCAAAAAATCAAGCCCAGTGACATCGCCGTATTCACCCGCCAACTCGCCACCATGATGAAGTCTGGTATTCCGCTGGTACAGTCATTCGAGATTGTTGGCGAGAGCCTGGAAAACCCTTCCATGCGCGAGCTGGTTCTGGCGATCCGGGACGATGTGTCCGCCGGCGCGAACTTTGCCGATACCATCCGCAAGCATCCGCGCTACTTCGATGACCTTTTCTGCAACCTGGTAGATGCCGGTGAGCAGTCCGGTGCACTCGAGACGATGCTCGATCGTCTGGCCACCTACAAGGAAAAGTCAGAAGCATTGAAGGCGAAGATCAAGAAGGCAATGAACTATCCTATCGCGGTTGTGGTTGTCGCGATCGTGGTTACCGGCATCCTGCTGGTAAAGGTGGTGCCGCAGTTTGCAGAAACTTTCTCCAGCTTTGGTGCCGAACTGCCGGCCTTCACACAATTTGTACTCAATCTTTCCGACCTCGCGATCGCGCACTGGTGGAAGGTGGTCATCGGCGCAGTAGTCGGTGGATTCCTGTTTAAGGAAGCCAAGGCCCGATCCCAGGCAGTCAGGGACGCGCTTGACCGCATTTCACTGAAGATGCCCATCGTTGGCCCGATTATGCATAGCTCGTGCTACGCCCGTTTTACCCGCACGCTGGCAACTACTTTCTCTGCCGGTGTGCCGCTTGTTGATGCTCTCGATTCGGTAGCTGGAGCCACAGGTAACATTGTGTACTCCACGGCCACACGCAAGATTAAAGATGACGTGACTACCGGTCAGCAGCTCAATTTTGCCATCAAAAACACTACCCTGTTTCCCGTGATGGTGACGCAGATGGTAGGTATCGGTGAAGAATCAGGTGCACTGGATTCCATGTTGGACAAGTGTGCCGTCTACTTCGAAGCGGAAGTTGATAACGCTGTGGACGGGCTGACCGCCCTGATGGAGCCAATGATCATGGCGGTGCTGGGCATTCTGGTGGGTGGTTTGATGATTGCCATGTACCTGCCAATCTTCCAGCTCGGCGCAGTAATGTAACTGCAAAGTTTCTGCATGGCGATAATCGAGCTGCTTCGGCAGAATCCTGCATTCCTAACTGCTGTCTGTGTGGTTCTAGGCCTGCTCGTTGGCAGCTTTCTCAATGTCGTTGTCTATCGCCTTCCCATCATGCTGCAGCGTGACTGGCGTCAGCAATGCTGTGAGTTTCTCGAGATTGATGAATCTGCAGCAGGCAAGGAAGAAGCAGATCTGGCACGATGGGACAAGTTCAACCTGGCCGTGCCCGATTCCCACTGCCCCCATTGCAATAGCCCGATAAAAGCCTGGCAAAATATTCCGGTAATCAGCTACCTGATCCTCGGTGGAAAGTGCGCGAACTGTAAGAAACGCATATCGCTTCGCTATCCAGGCGTCGAATTTACTAATGGCATACTCTCTGGCCTGGTTGCGATCACATTCGGCCCAAGCTGGCTCACTCTGGCGCTACTACTGCTCACCTGGAGCCTGGTTGCCCTCACACTGATCGATTTCGATCATCAGCTACTGCCTGATGACATTACCATCCCCCTGCTCTGGTTGGGTCTACTGATAAACGCAATGAACCTGGGCATGGGTATCAGCCTCTTTGATGCCGTGCTGGGAGCAATGATTGGCTATCTCTCCCTCTGGTCATTCTATTGGGCGTTTAAACTCCTGACTGGAAAGGAAGGCATGGGGTATGGAGACTTCAAGCTGCTCGCTGCTCTGGGCGCCTGGATGGGTTGGCAGAGCCTGTTACCAATAATCATCCTTTCATCACTGGTGGGTGCAGTTTTCGGAGTATTGATGATCGTATTTCGCGGCAGGGACAAGTCTGTTCCCATGCCATTTGGCCCCTTCCTGGCGGGCGCAGGATTTGTCATGCTGATCTGGGGATCCCAACTCACCAACTTCTATGTCAGCACATTTGCCGGTTAAGCCATTCAGGTTCTGGAATAAGTGAATCCATGCTGGTAGTCGGACTTACAGGAGGCATCGGAAGCGGTAAATCCACCGTGGCAAACTTGTTCGAGGATTTGGGTATCGATGTCATCGATGCGGATGTGATCGCCCGCGAGGCAGTCGTTCCAGGTTCACCGGCGCTGGAAAAGATCACTGAGCATTTTGGCGATGCAATTTTGACCGATTCCAGAGAGTTGGATCGTAGAGCATTACGAAAACTTGTGTTTGCCGACACCAGCCAACGGCAGTGGCTGGAAAGTTTGCTGCATCCAATAATTCGTAAGCTGATAGAACAAAAAATCTCCCAGGCTGAATCTGCATACTGCATTCTTGTCTCCCCGTTACTGTTCGAGACCTCACAGGCAGAACTGGTTGACCGTGTACTGGTAATCGATGTTCCGGAATCTGAGCAGTTAAACCGCACTGTCGATCGCGACGGTAGCGATGTTGCAACCATAAAGGCTATTATCGAAGCGCAGTCCGGCAGAGAATCGAGACTCACACGAGCAGATGATGTGCTGGACAATAGTTTGCCCGAATCCACATTGCCGGAGCGCGTGCGGAAATTGCATGAAGGCTACATGGAACTTGCAATCCAGCCTAAACACAATGACTGAACAGAAATCTCACAAGACAGTGAATTGCCCCACTTGCCAGACCCCGGTGCCCTGGCTGGACAGCAACGAGTACAGACCATTCTGCAGCAAACGTTGCCAGTTAATTGATTTCGGCGAGTGGGCTACTGAGAAACACAGCATACCCGGGCAGCCATTCTATCCAGTGGAAGAAGATGATGATTCGGAGACTCTGCAATAGCCTGTAACGGACGTGCTGCAGCAAGCTACTGCTGCTGT
>CAYTLI010000274.1:0-3307 GCA_964438455.1 uncultured Pseudohongiella sp. | reverse complement strand
GGGACATGAGTTTCTGCATGGTGTCCGGGTCCAGATCGCGATTACTCTCCAATATGCGTCGCAAGGTTTCGTGCTCCTGCTCTCGCTTCTTGCTGCCATCCCAGATACCGGCAACTGATACTGCCGCGATGAAGAGCCAGAAACTGAGGGCCACCAGGCCGACACCTACACCGATATTTTCCATTGCTATCTCCTGAATGAATGTATTCACTCTCTATAGATACAGTTCGGAGGCAATTGGATGCACTCAACTGAAAATTTTATTTCCCTTAAATATCAATAAGATAAAGAAATAGAATGTATGCTTGCAGAGCGATTCCCAACCGCTTAAGTAGTTGGTCGTGAAATCAGTCGTTCAGCTGGCTGATCGTGGAGAGCAGATCTTCCGCGCGAAAAGGCTTGTTGATGAACTGGTATTTTGCCGCTTCTTCCTCAATCACTTCATCGCTAAGCTCGGCATAGCCAGTGGTAAGGATAATTGGCAAAGCAGGGGAGCATTCACGAAGTTTCCTGGCGAGTGTTATGCCATCCATCTTCGGCATCTTGATGTCCGAGATCACCAGGTTGATTTCAGCCGTCGAGTTTTTATAGACATCGAGGGCCTCGTCGCCATCCTGGGCAGTCATCACCTGATTACCTGCATTGGTGAGAATCACCGATGTGGCAGAGCGAATTTCCTTGTTGTCGTCCACTAGCAGAATCAGCTTCCCGCCATCTATTCGCGAATCTATGTTTTCGTTTTCCTGGGCAGCCGGTGCTTCGATGGCAGGCAGGAAAATCTTGAATGTGGTGCCTGACTCGGCAGACGAATTGACAATGACCTCGCCATGGTGAGACTTCAATATGCCTGTTACCGCCGCGAGCCCAAGCCCGTGACCTTTGGGCTTGGTTGTGAAAAAGGGATCGAACATTTGTGACTGTACTTCTTCCGGGATACCAGCCCCGTCGTCGCTTATGGATACAACCTGGTATGTCCCTTCATGGATATCCCGCAACAGCAACAGCTCCGAATGCTGCGCACTGTCGATGCTTATGGTTTCCATGCTTATGGTGATCCTGCCTTTTTCCTGCACTGCGTCTATGGCATTTTTGAGAATGTTCAGAAACACCTGGCTGATCTGGCTATGGTCCCCGTGAATGAAAGCCGGAGTTGTGGGTAGATCCAGTTTGAATTCCACATCTCCAAGGTGCGAGGGATTGATAATATCAATGACGCCGTGGAGTGCTTCCAGCAGGTTGATATCTTCCTTTTCTGAAATCCCCCTTCCGGTGTAGTGCAGCAATTGACGACACAGACTGGCGGCGGAACCCGCGGCATTGAGAATCGCCTTCAGGCTCTTGTCTCGTGCTTCCTGTGCCAGGTCGCCCTTGAGCTGAAGAATCTCTGCATGGCTGACCACGCCCTGCAAGATGTTATTGAAGTCATGGGCGATGCCCCCGGCCAGGATGCCAAGACTCTTATCTCGTTCGGCATTGATGAATTGTTGTTCCAGCAAGGTACGCTCGTGAGTGTTTCGAATCGCGCCGGCCAGGTAGACACTTCCGCTTTTCTTATCGGTAATAGGTGAGGCGACGATCTCGCATTCCACGAACTCGGCGTTGGCTCGAAAGGAGCCGGAGTATTCGAATGGCTCATTCCTTTCCAGGGACACCTGCAGCTTCTGGCGGAATGTGTCAGGATCAAACAGGTAGTCTGCGAGGTAGGAATGGAGGAAATTTTCGGTGCGGAATCCGAATTGCTCGATAGAAGGTGAGGCCTCGGTGATAAAACCTTCGATATCAGACTTGAAAAATACTTCATTGATCGAATCAAAAAAGATTCGGTAGTCGCGCTCCTTCTCTGCAATCTCGATACGACTCAAGCGTACTGAGATGATGATGTAGGTGATGGCCAGCATGGGGACCAGTATGGCGGCGGTAAAATAGAGCACACCACCCAGTTCCTGGTATTCGGTGCTTAGCAGGATTATGCCCACCGAGATGGAAAATGCGATGGCTAACTGTAGTCCTGCAACCAGCCACCGCAGATTGTCCTTCAGGTTAAGCAGCGTAGCGAAGGGTGTCGCAATGAGGACGCCCATGATGACAAACCACAACCAGTTAATCATCAACCAGGGCAACACATAGTCGACCAACATGATTGCGGAAAAGGCAGCGGATATTGCAATCAGTCGCGCAGATGCAATACCCCGATCATGGAGTGCTGCAGAGAGAAAATAAAGCGCCGAAATGAAGATGCTGCAGGCCGACAGGTGATAGAGAAATACGTTGCTGGTGTCGAAGGTGATCCACAGGCTCAGCAGGTGCCAGATCAGTGCTGCTGTCTGCCCGATGGCGACGGACTTGAGGTAGGCGCTGCGATTGCTGTTGTATTCAGCCCATACCAGGGTCGCGGCCAGTGCATTCAGGCCGATCATTACCACGAAACTGATGGCTAGTCCGAGTTGAACTTCCATGGCTCGAATCCTTCGCTCCCAATGGGCCTGGGGTGGGCAGGTACAGCAGTGGCTACACTAGAATTTATTGCTGCGGGACGCAACTTATTACTGATCTTTGACGGGCGATCGTATGGGGGTTCCGGATTGGTGCTCTGGAAGACGATTTAGAAAGAGGGTTCGGCGTCTCTGCCTGGTATCTTTTCTTCAAGAATCCAGGCTTCCACCATTTCTTCGATGTCCTCGAGGCGGCGAAATGGTTTGGAGAGATAATCGTAGGCGCCTCGCTTGATACATTGCACAGCGGTTTCTGCATCGGCCACGCCGCTGACCATGATTACGCCTATGTGTGGCAGGTCGTGTTTGATCCTTTTCAACAAGCCGACCCCATCGAGTATGGGCATGCTTACATCTGAAATGACCAGGTCAAATTCTCTTGGGCTACGACTGATTTTTCGCCAGGCCTCTGCGCCATTTTTAACCATCGTGACATTGTGATTGTCACTCAGTACATCGGCGATGATTTCCAGCAAGTCGGCTTCATCATCTGCAATGAGAATATTCAGTGAAGAGTTCTGACTCATGCCTGCTACTAAGTTGGTGGGATTGATTGATGATCGAGTGTAGATTCCCCATACCCTGAGCGTCAAGGCTAATGGGGAACGCACAGGTACAGAAATTTCCAGTTGTTGCAATTGCAAGGGATATCCATTGTTTCTGCCTCCCGGTAGCAACAATTCTCTGTTAGCGCGTGTCGGAAATATTCTTACAATCGTCTCAACCGGTCTGTTCACCGAGTGTGCTTGATGCGGGGGTGGGGCATGTTAAGCTGGTGCCCGAGTGATTTTTGGTCTGTGGAGGAACACAAAAAT
>CAYTLI010000273.1:0-3344 GCA_964438455.1 uncultured Pseudohongiella sp. | reverse complement strand
CCCGAAACCGTATTCATAGCTCTTAGCCAGAGCCTGTTTAATCCCTGGATAGCAGGCATTATCACCGCTGCGATCCTTTCGGCAATCATGTCGACAATCGATTCACAATTGCTGGTGTCATCCAGTGTTATCAGTGAAGATATTTACCGGGTGTATGTGAGACCTGACGCTTCCCAGAAAGAACTTCTGGCAGTTAGCAGGGCGGCAGTCATCGCTATTGCATTGCTGGCCCTGTTTATTGCCAGCGACAGGGAGAGCAGGGTGCTCGACCTGGTGAGCTATGCGTGGGCTGGATTTGGCGCTGCTTTTGGTCCGGTGATTGTATTTTCATTATTCTGGCGACAAATGACCGCACTATCCGCGATTGTTGGCATGTTACTGGGTGCAGTCACTGTAGTAGTGTGGTCAAACCTGAGCGGTGGATTGTTCGACCTTTACGAAATAGTGCCGGGCTTTTTCTTCGCTTCCCTGGCCATCGTCGGTATCAGTATGCTGAAGCCTGATCAGGACGCCTTCGCCTTGCAGCAATTCGATGGGGTCAAGGCGAAGCTGGGTAACGGGATTGCTTGAGGTAGGACGGGGCTGCTAGACCACAACCGCGTCACGTCCGCTTTTCTTGGCAGCATAGAGTTTGTTGTCGGCCTGCTCGATCAGTTGTTCCAGTTCGGTGTCATCAGACTGCATCGCCAGGCCTGCGCTGATGGTGACGTTGGTCTGCTCCCGTACCGCGTCACTGATACGATTGGCGAGTATCTTTGCATCTTCGGCGTTGGTAGAAGGCAGGACCAGCATGAATTCTTCACCGCCATAGCGCACGATAAGATCCTGGTCACGGGAACACTCGTTCAGAATCTGCGCCAGTTTGACCAGTAATTCGTCTCCCGCATTGTGACCATAAGTGTCGTTATATTGTTTAAAGTGATCAACATCCAGCAGCATGATGGTGAACGGGTCGCCGCGACGGCGTGACACCGGGACCAGGTTTTCCATATGCATATAGAGTCGTCTTCGGTTAGCGAGCTTGGTCAAGGGATCTGTTAATGACTGGGACTGGTTTTCAATTTTCAGTGCAATGTTCTCCAGCAAGACTTTGTTCTGCCGAGGAATCAGTCGCACCAGCATGATGTAGCTGATTACCAGGATCACACAAAGAGTATTTGCCACTATTCCATCCAGGAATACCGTGCGCACTATCAGCGGCAGCAAAGCAATGTGCAACCACAACAATATTGCCGGCAGGGAAGTGCTGTATGTCAGGATGCCGCCTGCTATTAAAGCCATGGTAGCGATTGAATAGAACATCAGGCTTAGAATGGTGTTCTCCCCATAGGGAATAAACGCTGCTACTGCGAAACATATGAAGGGAGGAATGCTGAGTTGAAAGAAGTAACGTTCCCATGGGGCCACGTTGTTCTTGTCTATATCTCCGGCTTTCAGTTTCTTCTTGAAACGAACCGACAGGGCCATTCTGGGCACATAAGCCAGAAACATGGCTAACAGCCACGCAGCCCCGTAGACCGGAGTCGACATGATAGAAATTATATAGGCCATGCAAGAACTGGCCGCGCCGATTCCTACGTAACCAGTAGTGGTATTGGTAAACAGGATGGAGATTCGCTCGAAGTCAAATTCCAGCTTGTCTTCATTGTCGCTCAACTACTCTTCTCCATCCCTGGTGCCGGCAACCGCATGCGTATATGCGGGATACCGTCTTCCTGGTAGGGATCGGATTCGGTCAGGAATCCGAAACCCTGGTAAAAATTTTCAAGGTACTGCTGCGCCGAGATTGTAATCTCCTGCTCCGGCCAATGCTGCTGGCAGGAATCGATCGAGAATTGCATAAGTTGTTTGCCCAGGCCGTCGCGACGTAGTTGTGGACTGGTAACGACACGACCGATCGAGCAGCCATCATACTTGAGCCCGGGTGGCAGCAATCGGGTATAGGCTACGAGTATATCGCCCTTGAGGCCTAATACGTGTAGACCCAATTGGTCATTTCCGTCCAGATCCTGATAGGGACAGTCTTGTTCAACCACGAAAACTTCTGCTCTCAGACGCAGCAAGGCGTAGAGTTGGTCGAGTGTTAGCTGACTAAAGTTCAGGCAACGCCACTGCAGTGTGCTCATGCGCTGGCTTTTCCACTTGCGTTTATCAAGCGACGAAACCTACCACAGAATGGGGCCAAATACTGAATTTACCAGCCGTGTGTTCACTCGAGTGTGGTGAAGTAAATGGCAGCGAGAAAGCCCAGCAGGGTGGCTATGCCGGTGACTCCACCACCCCGGTGGTGGGCCTCGGGTAACATGGTTTCGGCGATCACGGTGAGCATGGCGCCAGCCGCGATTCCCTGAACCAGGGAGAATGTGGCCGGGTCTGCGCCAACGAAAAAGATGCTGCCGAACCATGCGCCGACTCCGGTGAATAACATGAGCGACGTCCACATGGTCAAGATGCGCTGAAAGCTGTAGTCCTGCTCTTTCATACCCAGAGAGCTGGAAAATGCCTCTGGAAAATTTGATAGAAACAAGCCGGCGATCAGTGAAATGCTGATATGGGCGTGGAGCATGCTCGAACCAATCACGAAAGACTCGGGAATACCGTCGAGGAAGATGCCTAGCCATATGGCCAGGGGTGCCGCCTTGATCGAAGAAGCTGCTTCTTTCACGTCCATCGCGGTTGGAGTGCCGATGGCATCATCTACCCGATGTTTGACATCGTCGTACCACTGATCGGCGACTTCTTCGGCTACCACGTTGTCGCTCTTCAGTTGCCGAATTCGTGTGTTACTCAGCTGCATTAGAGCCGACGCAAACTCGGGTATATCCTCGACCAGTTCATCGAACTCTGCCTTGTTGATCACCCAGGCTGTTACTTCGTCTATTGCCTTGACCGTCGCCGTACGTTCTTCGCCTGTAAGCAAGGCGATTTCACCAACGATGTCATGAGGACCCAGTTCCGCGATGGGGTGCAAAGACTCATCATCTATTTCGACCCGCCCCGAATCGAGAATATAGACACACTCGCCTGGATCCCCTTGTCTGATCAATACCTCGCCTTCTGCAAATGTCTTCTGCTCGATCAGTGGAACCAGGTGCTGAATATGCTCCGGAGGCAGTGCGCTGAATATTGGCGACAGGCTCAGCCGCTTGAATACGCGCTTGAAGTCTTTCGATTGTGTACGCCGCAGATGGGTGATGGTCGTGCCCACCTTACGCAGGAATCCACCTTGTGTGTTCAGAAGCTGATTAAGCAACACGAAGAGCAGGCCGCCACTGAGGCAACCAATGGCAAGGGGGACGAAGTCACCTCGCTCCAATGCTTCTGCTACCAGGTCGATGGTTAGC
>CAYTLI010000272.1:0-3361 GCA_964438455.1 uncultured Pseudohongiella sp. | reverse complement strand
TACACAGAGGGCGCAAGCCCTGCCCGCGAAGATCCACTATCCAGATCAGCTCCCGTTCTCTGCAAAAGTCGAAGAGCTGAAAGAATTGATAAGTGCCCACCAGGTAGTAGTCGTCGCTGGTGATACCGGCTCAGGAAAAACTACCCAGCTACCAAAGATCTGTGTGGAAGCCGGTCTGGGCAAGCGAGGCTTGATAGGTCACACGCAACCGAGAAGACTGGCAGCAGTCTCCGTTGCTGCAAGAATTGCCGAAGAAATGTCGGTCAAGCTGGGTGAGGGAGTAGGTTACCAGATCCGTTTCAATGAGAAGGTCACTCCACGCACATTTCTAAAGATCATGACAGACGGCATCCTGTTGGCCGAGATTCAGCAAGACAGGTTCCTGAATCGCTATGAAGTGATCATCATCGATGAGGCGCACGAACGTTCGCTTAATATCGACTTCCTGCTCGGTTACATGAAGCACCTTCTCCCTCAACGGAAGGAGCTGAAACTGATTATTACTTCCGCCACCATTGATGTAGAAAAGTTCTCCAGGCACTTTGATGATGCTCCAATCCTGACCGTTTCCGGTCGTACTTATCCTGTCGAGCTGCACTATTCTCCGATTGAGGAACGCGCCGAAGGCAATGACGCAATGGATAGTCAGACCCGCGCTATTGTTGATGCCGTGGAGGATATTCAAGCTGCAGATGACAGGTCGAAAGCCCTTTCGGGTGACATCCTTGTATTTCTTGGTACCGAACGGGAGATCAGGGAAACCGCAAATGTACTGCGCAAACAGAAACTGAAAGATACTGAGATACTGCCTCTCTATGCGAGATTGCGGCAGTCAGAGCAGCAGAAGATCTTCCAGCCTCACAAGGGAAGGCGAATAGTACTGTCAACCAACGTTGCAGAAACGTCGATCACAGTACCGGGTATCAACTACGTGGTGGATACCGGATTGGCTCGTATAAGTCGCTATAGTCTGCAGAACAAGGTGCAGCGCCTGCCAATCGAAGCGATCTCCCAGGCCAGTGCAGACCAGAGGAAGGGCAGGTGCGGCAGGGTGGCTAATGGGATCTGTATCCGTCTCTATTCGGAACAGGACTTCAATTCCAGGCCGGAATTTACCGACCCTGAAATCCTGCGAACTAATTTGGCTAGCGTCATCCTGCGAATGCAGCATCTTCGGCTCGGAGACGTCGCGCGCTTTCCTTTTCTCGAAGCGCCTGCTGCAAAGGCAATTAACGAAGGTTTTAAGCTGCTCATTGAGCTTAATGCCTTGCGCCCTGATCGAAGCCTGACCGATGCGGGAAGAAAAATGGCAATTCTGCCAGTTGATCCCAAGTATGCACGCATGTTGATTACTGCCGATGCTGAAAGATGCCTGACCGAATTGCTGATTATAGTGAGTGCTTTGAGCATTCAGGATCCCAGAGAAGTAACCGCAGAAAATCGCCAGCAAGCGCGGGAGAAGCACGAGCGATTCTCACACCCCGATTCAGATTTCCTGGAACTGGTGAACTTGTGGAACGAATTCGAAGAAAAGCGACAGGATCTGAACCAAAATCAGCTGCGCAAGTACTGCAGGCAAAATTTCCTTTCGTTCATGCGCATGCGCGAATGGCGGGAAGTGCATCGACAACTACTCCTGTCTTGCCAGGATCTGGGTTTAAGGCTCAACAGGGATGCTGCCGGCTATGGCGAGGTGCACAAGGCAATCATCAGTGGGTCGCTGAATCAGATAGCCGTACGCACCGAAGGTAAGCTCTTTCAGGGTAATCGCAACAAGAAGTTCAGTTTATTCCCTTCCTCGTCTCTGGCCAACAAACAGGTTAAATGGATTGTCACAGGAGACCAAATCGAAACATCCCAGACCTTCGCCACGTCTGCAGCCAGGATCCAGCCCGAATGGGTGGAAGAGAAAGCGCTACACCTGGTGAAGCGTGAATACTTTGATCCTCACTGGAGCCAAAAACAGCAACAGGTGATGGCTTACGAGAAGGTCACTCTCTATGGGCTAACGATCATCGAGAAGAGGCCTGTTCCCTACGCTTCTATAGATATGGAGAAGGCCAGGGAGATCTTCATTCGAGAGGCGCTGGTGCCAGGGGAGATCGCCATAGAGTCGCAGGTGTTAAAACAGAACCAGCAATTTCTTGCGGACCTGGAACGGCAAGAGGAAAAGATTCGTCGACCAGACTTCTTGCTAAGCGATAGCGATGTTGTTCGGTTCTATGACCAGCGTGTGCCTGAGGATGTGAGTTCCACCAGGGCGCTCCAGACCTGGCTCAGCAGCCTGGGCAAGGGTGGCAAGGCGGCGATGGTTATGGATGCGGAAAGCCTGCTCAAGCAAGACACGCTGGATTCATTCAGTGCGGACTATCCAGACGAAGCTGCGCTTCATCACAACCGTTTGAGCATTGATTACAAGTTTGAACCAGGGCAAAGCCGGGATGGCGCAACTATCGAAGTGCCGCTCTCCATATTGCGCCAGGTCAACCAGGCGGATATAGACTGGGCTGTTCCAGGGATTATCAGAGAAAAATGTGTGGCCTTGCTTAAATCCCTGCCCAAGTCATTGCGCAAAAACTTTATTCCGGTAAGTGGCTTTGCCGACCAGGCCCTGGAGCAAATGATAGCGGGAGAGAAGCCGCTGCTGATTGCCTTGCAAGAGCAGATTCGCAGAATAAAGAAAATTGATATACCTCAGGATCAGTTCAACGAAGAATCACTGCCGGCATACCTGAATAACAAGGTCAGGGTGGTCGCAGATAACGGAGATGAAATCGCGCTGGGAATGGATCTCGATGCTTTGCGCGAGCAGTTGCACGCCGAATTGGAGGGAGTGGCTGCTGATGAAAAGGGTGCTGAAGTCCCACTACATGAGATCGAGAGAGGCGGAATCAAGGATTGGGATTTCGATCATCTGCCCGAACAAGTTGAGCTCGGAGAAGATCTCGTTCTGTTGCGCTATCCCGCGCTTCACGATGAAGGTGACTCGGTTGCCATTCGATTGTTTGCTGATTCCACAGAGGCAGTTGCACAGCACAAACTAGCATTGCGGCGACTCTATATGTTACGCAGCAATCAACAGCGCAAGATGTTACTGAAACAGTTTACCCATTTCGTGCGTAGCAACCCTTTGCTTGTTCCTCCCATGACGCCTTCCTGCGAATCACAAGCGGTGGCAGCCTGTTATCGTGTTGCGTTTGAAATCGATTCCTTGCCAGCCAGAACTGCCGCTGGTTTCAACCAGTGCCTGCAGACAGGTAAGCAGGCACTTTTTGGGTTTGCGTCCGAACTGGAGAAATCACTACAGGAAGTGCTGGAGAAGAGAAGAGAACTCCTGCTGAAGCTTGAGAGCAAATCAACT
>CAYTLI010000271.1:0-3379 GCA_964438455.1 uncultured Pseudohongiella sp. | reverse complement strand
TAGACGGCAGTGTCAGCGACGGCTTGCCGGCGATCTGGAAGGGCAAGGCAGTGCTGCCACCGGTTTCGTCGAAGAACACGATACCTGCATCATCAAAGTCGATAGTAGGATCGTGATCCGGCACTTGTTCTTCACTATAAGTGCCGGTGATATTGAAACTGATGGTTTCGGTTAGCCCGGCAGGATCGGTGTAGTTGAACAGGAACTGCACCGTTTCCTCGGAGCCGAAGAAAGTGTAACTGCCCTGTCCATCGGTATTGGTTCCCGGACCACCAATATCGACCAGGGTACCGGCACCAACCACCAGCTGAGACCAGGTGCCCGATCCTGTAGAAGTGGCAAGGTTCATGATCGTGCCATTACCCGGCTCCGATGGGAAATGGTTGGCATCATGACCAGCAATGGTGACCGGTACGGCTACACAGGCCACGCCAGTTGCCGGCACCGTGATATGAAAATGATCGATTACACCAATACCACAATCGGTGGTACCCGTGGCCAGTTCAACATTATGGATGAACATGGTGCTGGCAAGAGTATATCCATTGGCCACACGGAAGCGGACAGTGATGTTGCCAGTGAAGTCATCAAGCGCACCACCCAGTGTGCTAAGGTTAACGTTTACATTGGTAGGCGAAGCATTGGTGCCAGACAGGTTTGTCAGGTTCGCGGCAGTTTCCCAGGCCAGCCCACCATCGTCACTCACCTCGACGATGACGGAATCAGCTAAATTCAGTGACGAATAGGAATAATCAAAATCCAGATAGGTAGTCTGGTTGGCATTGAAAAGGCTGAGGTTGGCATCACGACTCAGGCTGGGTTCGAAATTACCATCGGTTGAAGGATTAGATGTCAGCGAGAGTGTGCTGCCAGAAATCTGCACATTACCCACACCAGGCCCAGCCCCTGAACTCGGGCTTACGCCATCGAAGCCATCGATCTCCTGCCAGTCGTTATCCCAACCAGTAGTTCCGTCGTTATTGTTAAATGCGGCTATATCAAAGTTATCCGCATAGGTCACGTTGGTAATGACCAGGTTAAAGTTGAAAGTCGGATCTTCGGACCCCAACTCCTTGACTATATCCAATCCGGGTATTGCGCTGTTCGTGACGTTGACATTGACACTCTTGGCAACGGGCACGGCTTCGGTAAGATCCAGATTCAATGTCACCTCCCCATTATCGTTATCCGGATCGAAGGTGTATGTCGCTATGCCATCATCACCGACTCCATTGTTCAGCGTGCCATTACCGGATGCAATGGACCAGTCACCGTCGCTCACATCAAGGCTGATGGTGATCGTGCCTCCGAAGTCCGTGTCCACCTGGTGCACACCACCGCCTCCGACTTCATGCTTGCGAATAGTGATCTGCCCGGCGGTACATGCACTGCCCGCCTGGGACTGAACTATGGAGAAGTGTCCAAGATAGCCATCTTCAAGCACATGCAGGGCATCGATGCGGCGCAATGGATCCGATGCTGAGAAAACACCGATTGGTACGTTGCCGGCGAAGAGATTCTCCGATGAGGTGACATCAGGATTCAGGTTGTCATCCACCACCACTTCGATGACATCGTCGCGTCCAAACACGCCGTTGTCATCCGATACAGTGACCCCTTCGTCTGCTGAAGAGAAGATAAACGTATCTTTCTGCAAATTGGCATCGGCATCATCGACGCGAATGTACATGGCATCGATATTGACGGTAGACGTATCGAACACATCCGGATCTTCGGCGTCAAGATAGATGGAGAACACGCCAGCGTTATAGAGGACCAGATCGGCGTCGCTCCAGCCGATGCCGGCCACCACATCTGACGCGGTCGAGAAGATAAACACCAGATTGGCGGGGTCAGGGTCGATCACGAAGACTGCATCGATATCGACACCTGTAGTCTCAACCTCACTATCGCCATCGAATACCAGTGAGCCTTGTCGCGTTAGTGGGTCATAAAGAGCAAGATCGTTAGCATCGAAAGGCTGAACATTGTCGCCTACGGTGCTGGCAGATTCGGTAGACAGCACGACCTGGCCAGTGGGCAGCAGGTGTACTGCATTAATGTCATTAAGCCCAAACCCTTCTGCGGAGTTGTCGAGGAACATGGTTGCTTCATCGAGCACCGGATCGAAGATAATCAGGTCGTCGTCTTCGAAATCTACCAGCTGCCCGCCGCCAGAGCCCAAAGTCGTCAGTCCTAGTGCCGAGGACACTGATAGCAGGAATCGCTCCGTGGCAGCAGCCGGTGGCGCCGTTATGGTGCCACCATCAGAATCGGAATTGGGATCGTTTACCGATGGAGTTTCAGGTTCCGGGTCGAAATTGTACAGACCTGTAGTCACAGATGCGGTGTTATTTACCAGGTTGCCAGCGACACCAGTGACTTCGACAGTGAGAGTGATTGATGTAGAGGCGCCTGCGAGCAGGGTGCCGCTGAAATTACAATTCATGTTTGTCGACCCGGGATTGGTAATGGGGTCGCAGGCCCATCCGGCATCCGGCGTCACTGAATCAAACTGAATGAATGACGGTTCTGTATCCGTCACCGTGATAGTCGGTGTGGTCATGACCGGCCCTGGCACAATATTGTCAGGCCCAAAATTCGTCACAGTGATTGTGAAATCTGCGAAAGCATTCGGAGTATCTTCTTCCAAAACGTCTTCAAGGGTCTTGCTGATGCCCAGGTTGGTCTCGATGCCACGCACCTCTGTTATCACACTGGCCACGTTGTTGTTGTTGCCAGTCTTGTCGTCAAGGGTATCGATATCGATAACACCACCCTGCAGGTCATTCACGTTATCGAATTCTGGTGACTTACAACTGGAAGGATCGGGCATGACACCTGGCACATCGACAGGACAACCAACATTCACATCCCGCTCGTTATGCTGCAAGCGAACAATGACCTTTGCATCATTGCTTAGACTGGGAAATATAGTTCCCACTGGCGCCGTCTGCGGACCGGCGATCTGAACTGTGAAGTTTAGCGGATCGACGCTGGCCAGTAGCAATCCACCGGGTATATTGGCTTCGATATCGTAATCACAGGTAAAAGCGCCCGGATCGAGCGTCACACTACAAGTCCAACCGGTGCCAGCAACATCTCCCGCAGCAGCGAAAGTCATGCCGGTAGGCAGAACTCCGGTTACAGTCAAATTACCAGTCGCCGGATTTATGATTGCTGCATTATTGCCGTTGTTGGTGACAGTCACCTGATAGGTGCCGGTACTGTTAACCTTATAGGGAGAGCTGGTTTCGGCAATGAAAATTTCCAGGTCGGCAATAGGCCCGTTCATGACACTGATCACTTCAGAAACAAGTAGCACCAAATCCTGGCCCGAAGCGTAACGAGTGGTAATTTCCTCCGCCGCGGAATTCGC
>CAYTLI010000270.1:0-3382 GCA_964438455.1 uncultured Pseudohongiella sp. | reverse complement strand
CCACGATCTCTTTCTTCAAATCATGCAAAACAAATTCTTGCAGTTCCCTTATTGTTGGGCGCAGTGTTTCATCAATTCGAGCGAACTCTGGAAAGTAGTCGAACAACCAGAAGTTTGATTTGTGTTCTATATCGAAGGCAAACATAGCCAGCGGCCCACCACCGCAAACACGCAATGCTTCCTTTAATCCTTGCTGCCAATCCCGGAAATGATGGATGCACAGGGTCATCACCGCGCCATCGAACGAGTTATCCGGGAAGGGGATGTCCTCGGCGGTCCCTGCTATCCAGTTCAGGTTTTCATGTTGATGTGCCTGTTCGCGCATGATCGGAGAAGGTTCCAGGGCGTCCACCCTAAACCCTCTCTCAGCCAGTGCCCGGCTGTAGTTTCCTGTGCCGGCACCGATGTCGATCAACTTTGCACCTTCCGGCAGGGACAGCAAAGCAATCAGCTTGTCGACGATTCGAGGTTCGGCGGCCCTGGTGTTGTTGTAGGTATTACCAATCTGGTCGTAGTGTGTTGCCATTCGATTGACACCTTGGTTGAGTGCTGCACTTCGAGAAAGATGCTCAGTTTTGCGGGGACCGGAGGGAGAGAGTCAGGTTCGGGACCGTGAGCGGCAGGGATGCCGCTCCCGAGCCCCCATGGATGGGTTTACGGCGTGTCCTGAACCAGGCTCTCAGCCTCCGGTCTTGTTGTCACTGAGCCCACATTGCTGTAGCAGCAATCAATAATTTCGAACCTTGAAACTACGATAAATAGTCCTATAAATATAGCTTCGATAACTGGAATTCAGAACGACTCTCGCGAGGGCGGTGACGTATGAAACCCTTATATTCACTGGCACTGACCGTATTGGCCCTGCTGATGCCGCTGCTCGGTGCGGCGCAGACACCGGACTACCGTGAATTCAGCACCAATGATGAAGCGAACAACATCGAGGTTTTCAAGCGAACCAGTCCGTCGGTGGTGAACATCACCAATGCGCGCCTGGTGCGTTCTTATTACTCTCTCAATCCCCAGGAAGTCCCCCAGGGCAGTGGCACCGGATTCATCTGGGATGAACAAGGCCATGTGGTCACCAACTATCATGTAGTGCAGCAAGCCGACCGGGTGTTGGTAACCCTGCAGGATGGCAGCACTTACGATGCCCGGCCCGTTGGCCTGGACCCGAGTCGGGACCTGGCGGTGCTGCGCATTAATGCAGAGGACCAGGAACTGGTACCGGTACAACCCGGGGATTCATCGCTTCTGGAAGTGGGTCGCAAGGTTATCGCAATCGGCAATCCCTTTGGCCTGGATACCACCATGACCGTCGGTGTGGTGAGTGCGTTGGGCCGCGAGATCGATTCGGTTAACCGGCGCAAGATCAATGATGTTATCCAGACCGATGCGGCAATCAATCCGGGGAACTCAGGCGGACCACTGCTGAATAGCCTCGGGCAACTCATCGGGGTGAATACGGCGATCTATTCTCCAAGCGGTGGGAGTTCGGGAATTGGTTTTGCAATTCCCGTTAACACGGTGAAGCGGGTAGTGCCGGAGCTGATCCAGTATGGTCGCGTGCAAACTCCGATCCTTGGTATCACCAGGATCCCGCAGCCAGACTACTATCGACAGCTATGGGGCATCGACGGTGTAATCGTGCTGGATACTCTCGAAGGCAGTGGCCCGGCACAACAGGGCATGCGTGGTCTGACCCGCGTCGATCGAGGCCAGATTCGTCTTGGTGATGTGATCGTAGAGGTAGAAGGTGAGCCGATCTATGATGAAGATGATCTGGCAGAAATTATCGAGCAACGTCGACCCGGAGATGTGGTTACGGTTCGTACTCTGCGCGACAACCGCTTGCTGGAATACGAGATCGAGTTGCAGGCGCCACCCAATCCTTAACGGCGCTGCAGTTTTTCCTTGCAGGCTTTTACGGCTGCTAATACCTGAGCGGGTGCGGTGCCGCCCAGATGGTCTCGTGCCGCCAGCGCACCTTCGAGGGTGAGTACCGAATACACGTCCTCATCAATAAGATCGCTGAACTGTTGCAGTTGCTCGAGACTCAGCTCAGACAGATCTTTATCTTCCGCCACTGCCAGAGCCACAGCCTTGCCAACGGCTTCATGGGCATCCCTGAACGGCAGGCCTTTCTTTACCAGGTAGTCAGCCAGATCAGTCGCCGTAGCAAAACCCTGCCGCGTCGCCGCTAGCATATTCTCGTGCTTGCAGGTCAGGGCAGGCATCATGTTAACGTAGGCAAACAGGGAGTCCTTCACCGTATCGATCAGATCGAACAGCGGTTCCTTGTCTTCCTGGTTATCCTTGTTATACGCCAGCGGTTGCGACTTCATCAGCGTGAGTAATGACATCAGGTGTCCGATGACTCGACCACTCTTGCCTCTCACCAGTTCGGGCACGTCCGGGTTTTTCTTCTGCGGCATGATAGACGAGCCAGTGCAGAAACGATCCGGCAGATCGATAAAGTTGAACTGTACCGATGACCACAAAACCAGCTCCTCGGAGAACCGGGAGAGATGAGTCATGATCAGGCTCGCAGCGGCGGCTAGCTCAATGGCAAAGTCCCTGTCACTGACAGAGTCCAGCGAATTACTGGTAGGTTCTTCAAAGCCGAGCAGCTCGGCAGTATATGCCCGATCGATAGGAAAGGTTGTGCCTGCGAGCGCCGCTGCTCCCAAAGGTGACAGGTTTACTCTTTTACGACAATCCTGCAGGCGATGATAGTCTCTGTCCAGCATCGCTGACCAGGCCATCATGTGATGTCCAAAGCTAACAGGTTGTGCTGTCTGCAGGTGAGTAAAACCAGGCATGATAGTTTGCGCTTCGCGCTCAGCCAGGTCGCACAAGCCAGACTGTAACTGGGTAATCAGATCGCAGAGTGCATCAATCTCGGCTCGTACATAGAGTCTGATATCGGTTGCAACCTGATCGTTACGCGACCGGCCGGTATGCAATTTCTTGCCCACGTCACCGATGCGTTGCGTCAATGCAGCCTCGATGTTCATGTGCACATCTTCGAGTTCAACGGACCAGTCGAATTTACCAGCGTCTATATCCGCACGAATACTCTCGAGGCCAGACACGATCTTGTCGGCCTCGTCGTCATTGAGCACTCCTACCTTGTTTAACATCTGTGCATGGGCAATCGATCCATCAATATCGTATTGATAGAGTCGTTGATCGAATGCAACGGAAGCAGTAAATCGTTCGACGAAGGCATCAGTGGCTTCGCTGAATCTGCCACCCCACAATTTGTCAGGCTTGCTGTCTTTGCTCATGGGATCTTTCTTGTCCTGGCCTGGCGAGGCCAGAGGTTCGGTGCTGCAGCGGGCCTGCTGCTACAGGGGCGCGATTATAGCAGGAACCTTGCCCC
>CAYTLI010000269.1:0-3419 GCA_964438455.1 uncultured Pseudohongiella sp. | reverse complement strand
CGCGGGTAAATTGCCAGTAAGGAGCGGGAGCTCCCTGGGCACCATTCCATTCGAAGTAATAAGCAACCTCCTTTAGAGCCAGCAAGAGATTCTCTTGAACTTTTGTGTCTGGCCAACACGCGGGTAAATTGCCAGTAAGGAGCGGGAGCTCCCTGGGCACCATTCCATTCGAAATAATATTCAACACTCCTTCAGAGCCAGCGCACCAGAGGGGTATGTTGGACTAACGAGCCAGTAACGCTACCAGCAGTTTGATCTGCACGTCATCCAGCCGCTCCGCAAACGCGGGCATCACTCCGAAACGACCATTTGCGATAGTCGCTTTGATGGATTCCAGGTCTCCGCCGTAGAACCAGATGTCTCCGGTCAGTCTGGGCGCACCCAGCAGGGTATTGCCTGAACCGTCGATGCCGTGGCAGGCAACACAGTTCTGGTCATAGGCGGCCTTGCCCGGATGCGATTCTGCGCCATCCATACCGAGAAGAAGAACGTACTCGGCGACCTGCTGCACACCCTCTTCACCAAGAATGCCGCCCCAGGCGATCATCTGCGCCCGCCGGCCACCCCGGATAGTTTGTTCGATCTGATCAGCAGAAGATCCCCATTGCCACTCCACGTCATGAAGGTTGGGAAAGAGTGATGCCTGGCCCCTTCCATCGGGACCATGACAGGCTGCGCACTCACGAGAGAAGATACGGTCCGCCGTGTTCATCAGTTCCAGATCGTTCTGGATTTCTGCCAGGCTCATGTCGTTTATCGCGGCTCTGGCCTCGGCGAAGTTCGCTTCGAAGTTCTCGTAGCTCTCGGCGATTCGACTACCCTGCGACCAGTTCAGGATACCGGTGTAACTACCCAGACCCGGATACAGCATGAGGTATACGAGCGTGAAGACCATGGCGGAAAAAATCAGCCAGAACCACCACAGGGGCGGCGCCCGGTGCCCTTCCTTGAGGTCGTTATCCCAGACAGGATCAATCTCTGCTTCCTTCTGGTTATCCGCAGAGAAATAAAGGCTCCAGACCAGCCACGCCACGGCAGCCAACGAAACCAGCGTGATGACAACGATCCAGCCACTCCAGAATCCTGTTGGAAGATCAGCCATGGGGCACCTCGTCTTCCAGGGGAATAGCGGCAGCTTCGGCTATGCTCTCGTCGTTTTCCCGATTGCCAAGCCAGATGGCCATGCCAATCATGAATGCCATCACCAACATATCGCCTGCAAAGATGAACCAGGTCATGGCGCTGAATCCTCATTGTAGGCGGTACCAAGAATTTGCAGATAGGTGATCAGGGCGTCAATTTCCTTCAAACCCTCCAGCTCTGCACTGGCGCTGGAAATCTGCTCTTCCGTGTAGGGGTGCCCGAGGACTGTGAGTGCTCGCATCTTTGCCTCGATATTGCCAGCCTCACTGGCATCTCTGTCGGCTAACCAGGGATAGGCGGGCATGATGCTCGCTGGAACCACTGCCCTGGGATCGAGCAGGTGAATGCGGTGCCAGTCGTCGGAAAATTTCCCGCCGAGTCGATGCAGGTCCGGGCCGGTGCGTTTAGAGCCCCAGAGGAAAGGCCGGTCATAAACAAACTCATCCGCGCGGGAATAAGGACCGTATCTTTCCACTTCTGCGATCAACGGGCGCACCTGCTGAGAATGGCAGACGTGGCAACCTTCGCGAATGTAAATATCGCGACCTGTCAGCTCAACCGCCGAATAGAGATGTGAGTTCTGGGTCGCAGTCTCGAGACTCTCCTGACTCAAAATAGGCAGGAGCTGCACCATGCCGCCTATAGCGGAGACGAAAAGGATGCCGAAGATCAGCAGCCCGGTGTTTTCCTCGATCTTCTTGTGCAGGGATAATCCGCTCATGCAGTCACCCCATAAGCCGGATCCACTGCTGGCACATTCACTTTTACTGCGTGTTGTCCCTTGAGAGTCATCAGCAGGTTGTATCCCATGAGTACCGTGCCGCTGAGGAAGATGATGCCGGCCACCAGTCGCAACAGATAATAAGGAGTCATGCTGGCCATGATGTCTTTGAAGCTGAAACTCAGCTCACCTATCTGGTCGACACTGAGCCACAACAGCCCCTGCGAGACCCCGGCTGCCCACATCGCCATGATGTAGAGCATGGTGCCTGCCAATGCCAACCAGAAGTGTATGTTCGCCAGACGGGTACTATAGAGTTCGCGACCCACCAGACGTGGCACCATAAAATAGAAGGTGCCGTAAGTAATCATAGCGTTCCAGCCAAGGGCGCCGGAATGCACGTGACCAATCGTCCAGTCAGTGAAGTGGCTCACCACATTGACACTGCGAATAGACATCATTGGTCCTTCGAAGGTAGCCAGACCATAGAACGCCAGTGAGAGGACGATGAATTTGAGCGCGGGATCGGTGCGCAATTTTTCCCAGGCGGTGCTGACAGTCATGATGCCATTGATCATGGTGGCCCACGAGGGAGCTAACAGGATTATGCTCATTGCCATGCCCAGCGACTGCACCCACTCGGGAATCGAGTTGTAATGCAGGTGATGGGGGCCGGCCCAAATGTAACTGTAGACGAACGCCCAGAACGCAACGATCGACAGGCGATAACTCCAGATTGGCCGCTCGGCATGCTTGGGGAGGAAATAATACAGCATGCCCAGGAATCCACCTGTTAACAGGAAACCCACTGCATTGTGTCCGTACCACCACTGCACCAGAGCATCCTGAGCCCCGGCGTACAGCGAATAGGACTTACCTAGCGAAACCGGAATGGCGAGGTTATTCACGATGTGCAGCATCGCGATCACGATGATCAGTGCGCCATAGAACCAGTTGGAAATATAGATCGGTTTGATCTTGCGGTTGGCGATGGTGCCGAAGAAGACCAGTGCGAAACACACCCAGAGGATAGTGATCGCGATATCGAAGGGCCATTCCAGCTCGGCATATTCCTTGGCGGTTGTGTAACCGGCCAACAGGGACAAACCGCCTAGCAAGACCAGGACCTGCCAGGCGTAGCAGATGAACCAGGCCAGTTTTGGCAGAAATAGTGGTGTGTGTGAAGTGCGCTGCACACTATAGAAGGCTGTCGCCATCAGCGCGGACACTCCAAAGCCAAAGACAATGCCGTTGGTGTGCAATGGACGCAGTCGACCGAAGGACAGCCATGACTGGCCAAAGTCGATGGTCGGCCAGACCAGTTCAGCGGAAAGCCAGACTCCCGCCAACATGGCAGCGACTGCCCAGAAGACAGAGAACTGTATCAGGCGGATGACAACGGTGTCGTGATAGGTATTTTGAGACATCGAATCCATGTGCTCGCTTATTCCTTAAACTCCCAACAAGGGCCCAACTCCGGCCGTCCACAGACCCATGCTAATGCCCAGTAAACTCACAGCCGCGACCAACAACCAACCCACCAGGGAAGAAGCCA
>CAYTLI010000268.1:0-3421 GCA_964438455.1 uncultured Pseudohongiella sp. | reverse complement strand
TTTTTACCTTGGTTTTCCCTCCCGTAGTGTGAATTAGTTACGTTTATCTCGCAGATGCCAATCTAGTATCGAGACCATCTTGTTGAATTACGCGGATTGTTTTCGCGGGAGGGATCGAGATGGGTGCATTCCGAAGATTGCCTGCAACAGCTCTGATTATGCTCTGTTGTTTGTTGCCTGGAGCTGGTTTTGCCAGTCAGTCATCTGTAGAAGGTGGCTTTCTTTACGTGCCCCGTATCGATATTGATGGCTACGGTTCGCTCGAGCTCGTGTTTCGTGTGGTATTCGATACCGAATACAGGTTCATGCTTGAATCGGCGGAAACTTCTGCGCTGACTACAACGAACTCCGGCATATTTGATCCAGGTTCCAAGCGCATCGTGCTTGATTCCGTGAGAGTGGAAAGCGGTGCTCAGTATGTAGTCGAGTTGCAGCAGCTGTCATCCTCAAACGACATGCTGTTCGGCATTGTCGAGGCACTTGAGATTCAAAGCCCTGCATCTGCGCCGCCGACCAGTCAGGCGGAATCACCCGAGATCGACGCCACAGCCGCTGCGCTTTTCAATCAGCAGTGCAGTGCATGTCACGGTGCGGATGGTGCAGGTACAGCTGTTGCGCCGACACTGATCGCCTGTGCCAGTTGCGATAGTTATTCGACGCTACTCGATACGATCAGGGATACCATGCCCCTTGGTCAGGTGGCGCTCTGCGATGAAGATTGCGCTGCGTCACTGGCACAGTACGTTCAGGTTGCATTTAACAGTAGTAACCAGGAGTCAGCTGCACAAACCGTCGGCTTTATTCAATTGCTCGGCAATGGCACCAGCCTGCGGAAGGCGTCAGAACAATTGTTGAGTCGCCTGCCGACGATTCAGGAATTCCAGATGGTCGCGACAGATGGGTCTGCAGGCCTCGCCCATGCGATCGATGGCATGATGGAAGAAGAGGGATTCTATCGTCGGCTGACAGAAATTTTTAACGATTACCTGCTTACCGATAAATATCATTCCCGCAATGGGTCCGAAGCCGCTATCAGCCTGTTGAGTAGCGATGATTTTCCCGATCGTCGCTGGTTCGATCCGGGCAAGGACAATCGTGATGACAACTACAGCCGGGTACGGCAGCAAACTAATGATGGTGTGGCCCGGGAACCCCTGGCGTTGATCAATCATGTGGTTAGCAATGACCTGCCATTCACTGAAATTCTGACTGCCGATTACATGATGATGACACCGATGTCGGCGCGCAGTTTCGGTGTTAGTGGAATTCCGTTCAACAATCCCGACGACCCGGACGAATTCAGGCCCGGACGCATCGCGGGCATTCCTCACGCGGGCATACTCACTTCACCAATGTTCCTGAATCGCTATCCAACGACTCGTACGAATAGAAATCGTGGGCGAGCCAGGGTGGTGTTCGATCTGTTTCTCGACACGGATATCCTCGCTATCGAGGGTGTCAGGCCGGGTAACTCCGTCGACATCACCACACCGATACCCACCATCAATAATCCCCAGTGTTCGAAGTGCCACTCGGTGCTGGATCCGGTTGCTTCAATTTTCCAGAACTGGGATCACAAGGGACGTTACCGACCAGCAAGGGAAGAGAAGTATGGCTGGTATACGGACATGGAGCCGAGAGGATTTAATGGGCAGCCCATGCCTCTGGCTGGAAATGTAGACAGCTCGGTACAGTGGTTGGCACAACAAATCGCTGCAGATCCGAAGTTCCCCCGCGCCGTGACACGTATCGTGTACGCCGGCCTGACCGGCAGAGAACCGCTGACCGCCCCTGTGGCTGCAGATGCGAGCCAGGCTGATCTTGATGCCTATACCGCAGAACGCACATTGCTTAATGATATTCAGCAGGAATTTGTCGCAGATAACTTCAATCTCAAAACCCTGGTAAGGGAGATCATGTTGAGCCCTTATTGGCGCGCGGAAGGGTTGAGCAACGAGGCGAATAGCAGCGTGCACGCTCTTACTGGTTCCAGTTATCTGCTGTCACCGGAGCAATTGAGTAGAAAAATATCGGGCTTGCTCGGTTTTGAATGGCGTAATTCGCTCGATTCCTATTACAAGGATGTGGACAAGTTTTGGGCTGCCAAACTGGAGAATACATTTCACCAGATTTACGGTGGTATCGATTCGGACAGTATCACCAGCCGCTTGCGCTCACCCAATGGCTTGATGGGCGCTATGCAATTGCGCATGGCAAACGAGTTGGCTTGCTACGCAGTGCCCCATGACTTCTGGTTGCCTGAATCACAGCGACGCCTGTTTCTGTTCGTTGACCAGGAAGTCAGTCCCTACGATGAGGTTGGCAATATCGATGAGGCGGCGCTCGCGCTGATCCGCGAGAACATACGCTTCCTGCATGAATACCTGCTCGGCGAAAACCTGCCTCTCGATGCCAGTGAGATCACTATCACCCAGGACTTGTTTATGAATGTGCTCAACCGGGGGCGACAGTACCTGCTCAACAATGCGGGTGAATGGTGGGCAGTGCGCCTGCCGGACATGTGTGATCGCACGAAAGATTTTGACGGTGTCTATCTCAAAGACGTCAACGGGGAAGATCTCAGCCTGCAGAGAGACAACCATTTTATTATCAGGGCCTGGATGGCGGTCGTTGCCTACTTGCTCGCTGACTACAAGTTTCTCTACGGCTAGGAGGGGAGTCTAATGGTACAAAGAAGAAAGTTTCTGAAGTATCTGGCAAGCAGCGGACTTGGTCTTTCCTTGCCTGCGCTCGGAACAGGAGCATTTGCCGCCGAACCGCAAAGATTCTGGGTATTGGTAAATGCGGGCGGGGGCTGGGATCCAACCTACTTCATCGATCCTAAAGGAGATCGTGCCCGATCGGATGGTCGGGGCCCGGTCAATAACTATTCGGTCAATGCGATCACCAGTGCAGGAAACATCGTGTTTCCCTCTAGCTATCCGACAAATATAGATCCGCCTGATGCGAATTCGCCGGGGCATTTCGCCAACTTTTTCCCCCGGCACGCGCAACGATTGCTGGTTATCAATGGCATCGATACACAGACTAATAACCACGATGCAGGATCCCGCTACGTATGGAGTGGCAAGATAGAGGCGGGATACCCAAGTTTCGGAGCCCTGGCCGCAGCAGTCGCGGCGCCAACGGAACCGCTGTCATTCATCAGTAATGGTGGTTACGACAACACTGCTTCCCTGGTTGCGCCGGCCCGTATAGGCGACGGCGATGTATTTCAGTTGTTGGCATACCCCAACGCCGCACGACCGTGGAAGGAAGAGGAAGAAAGAGCGCCATATTTTCCAGATTCTATTTACTCGGAAATCGAAGCGGCCCGCCAGGCCAGAATGAATCGCCTGATTACCAGATCGACACTACCGCTGCAAAGGCAGCAGCTCAATGAGTTAGTCATGGCTCGCAT
>CAYTLI010000267.1:0-3424 GCA_964438455.1 uncultured Pseudohongiella sp. | reverse complement strand
GGGATGGGGCGTGCGGTTGGGGAAACCATGATCGTGCTAATGGCGACCGGCAACACACCCATTATGGACGTCAATATATTTGAGGGTATGCGAACACTGGCGGCAAATATTGCGGTGGAAGTGCCTGAGTCTGAAGTTGGCAGCAGTCATTACCGCATTCTATTCCTGTCAGCATTGGTGTTGTTTGCGTTTACCTTTGTAGTTAATACGGTGGCTGAGTTAGTGCGTCAGCGCCTCCGTACCCGGTATAGCTTGTTATGAACAAGAAACTTCGAAAGTGGTTTCGAGCAGGGTCGCCTTGGGTTTGGTTTAACGCCGGGGCCGTTGCCATTAGCATCGTCATGGTAGCAGGCTTGATTGGCTTGCTCGCATTCAATGGCCTGCGCCACTTCTGGCCAAACGATGTAATGCAGGCGCGCTACCAGCCGCCGGGATTGCCTGTAACTGAAGTAATTGGTGAGTTAGTAGAGTCAGAAACAGTTGCCGCCGAGCGACTGCAGGCAAGCGGTGTCGACGTAGAGCTTTCTAAGGAACTTTATCAGCGCGACTTGTGGAAATTTGGCAATAGGGAAATTACCGGCACAGATTTTGGCTGGTTGCTGACTGATTATATTAGCGAGAAGGAATTTCCCGCGGCATTGACCGTGCTGGAGCGACAGCAATGGGGCAATTTTTACGGTACGCCACTTGCTCTGCGAGAGCGAGATAAAACGATAGTCACTAGCAGCGCGGAGGCCGAGAATGATAGTTCGCTGTGGGCGGCGCTGCAGTTGAGGTTAGAGCGGGTGCACGAACTCAGGGAGGAAATTTCTGCTCTGCAGGGGCAGGTGTTGGCGCAGATCAATAGTGAACTTGAACGGCTGCGTCTGCGTGAGCGCTCCCTTGTACTTGATGCCAGAATGAACCCGGCTCTTCAACAGGAAATTAATGACATCCGGGCGGCGCGTGAGTCTGAACTCTTGGAAGTTCAGCAGCGGCTAAACCGGCTAGATGATGAAATCAGTCAAGATTCCGTGTTGATGCGAACCGTCAACAGCGGCGAAGTCGAAATCGCACTTGAAGATATTGTGCGGGCGTATCAGCCAAACCAGTTGGGCGTTGTGAATAAACTCGCGTTGTATTTTTCTCGACTGTGGGAGTTTCTCAGCGCAGAGCCCCGCGAGGCAAATACTGAGGGCGGTGTTTTCCCCGCAATTTTTGGCACTGTAGTCATGGTATTGCTCATGTCGATCATCGTTACTCCATTCGGAGTGATTGCTGCGATCTATTTGCGCGAATATGCGAAACAGGGCCTGATGACACGCTTGATTCGGATTGCGGTGAATAATCTCGCGGGTGTCCCATCTATCGTCTATGGGGTATTCGGTCTAGGGTTCTTTATCTATTTTATCGGTGGCGAGATTGACCAATTATTTTTTGAAGAAGCATTACCGGCGCCAACCTTTGGTACGCCGGGTTTATTATGGGCTTCTTTAACCCTGGCGTTACTCACTGTGCCGGTTGTGATAGTGGCAACGGAAGAAGGGCTCACCCGAATTCCCCGCAGCATTCGCGAAGGCTCGCTTGCTCTGGGCGCCACTAAATTTGAAACAATTTGGCGCGTTGTACTGCCGATGGCAAGTCCGGCCATGATGACTGGCCTGATTCTCGCCATAGCCCGAGCTGCGGGAGAAGTGGCGCCTTTGATGCTGGTGGGAGTGGTGAAGCTGGCGCCATCGCTCCCGGTAAATGGCATCTATCCCTATGTGCATCTGGATCAGCAGTTTATGCACCTGGGGTTTCATATTTACGACGTGGGATTTCAGAGCCCCAATGTGGAAGCGGCACGCCCATTGGTATTTGCGACAGCCCTGCTGCTGGTGATTGTGATTGCGGTGCTTAACCTCACCGCTGCTGCCCTGCGTAATCGATTGCGGGAGAAGTATCATGCGCTCGATGTATAATTCCGCGACGATAAGAACGAGAAAATGATGGAAGACACAAAAGATCCAAATCAGTCAGAGACTGCTGTGGGAACAGATGGCGAAGCCGAAGCCAAATCTGAGATCTGCATCGATATCAAGAAGCTGAATCTCTACTACGCGAAGGACACCCATGCGCTGAAGGACATTTCTCTGGCTGTGCCCCGAAACCAGGTCACAGCATTCATTGGACCTAGTGGCTGCGGCAAATCAAGTCTGTTGCGCTGTTTCAACCGCATGAACGATTTAATCGATGAGTGCCGGCTAAAGGGTAAGATCAGCATAGATGGCGTCAATATCTATGACAAAAAAACGGATATCGCTGATCTTAGACGACGCGTCGGGATGGTGTTTCAGAAGCCGAACCCGTTTCCCAAGTCTGTCTATGAGAATGTTGCTTATGGATTGCGTATTCAGGGCATAAACTCTCGGCGTATTCTGGATGAAGTGGTTGAAAACGCGCTGCGCTCTGCTGCCCTTTGGGATGAGGTTAAAGATCGCCTGGAAGACAATGCGCTCGAACTTTCCGGTGGCCAACAGCAGCGATTAGTTATCGCGCGCACGATCGCGGTAGAGCCTGAAGTATTGCTGTTGGACGAACCGGCTTCCTCACTGGATCCGATTTCCACGCTTAAAATCGAAGAATTGATCAATGAACTGCGATCCAGTTACACAATTCTCATCGTAACTCACAATATGCAGCAGGCTGCGCGAGTGTCTGACCACGCGGCATTCATGGACATGGGCAACATGATCGAATTTGCCAGTACTGACGTGTTGTTTACCAATCCTTCTGAAAAGCAGACAGAAGACTATATCACCGGACGTTATGGCTAGCGGCAGACAGCGTTGCCTGGACCGGTTATCCGGCCATTGACACGAAACTGTAGCATTTATGTCATACAATCTTGCCGCTAGACAGAATCTCAGTGCGAACTTCGCTCACTCAAATCGCAACAACAAGCAGTGCTTAAAACACCAGGTACGTCTATGAACAGCAATGCCGACAACCACGGCCATCATATTTCACAGCAGTTTAACGCCGATCTTGAAGAGGCGAAGAAGCATATGCTGGAAATGGGCGGGTTGGTTGAAAAGCAATTTGCCGATTCCCTTACTGCCGTGATTGAGGCAGACAGCAGTCTCGGCACCAGGGTAATTGCGGAAGACGATGTACTGGACAGTATGGAAATGAAGATTGACGAGGAATGCAATCTCATCATAGCCCGTCGCCAACCTGCCGCCCGCGACTTGCGTCTGGTGTTGGCAATCATCAAGGCAATCCGCGACCTGGAAAGAATTGGTGATGAGTCTTCCAAGATTGCCAAGGCCGCAATCAAGATGAGCGAGCATCGCGAGTTTCCTGACGGCGTGGTGGACTTTCGTAGTCTTGGTGACAAGGTTCAGCGTATGGTGAACATGGCGCTGGATGCGTTTGCACGCTATGACGCCGAAGCGGCTAT
>CAYTLI010000266.1:0-3453 GCA_964438455.1 uncultured Pseudohongiella sp. | reverse complement strand
CTCAAAGCATCCGCGGGAATTTCATTGCCGACAAAAGGCTCGACGATGCGCAACGCGAGCTCCGCATAGTCAAGATCTTTCCAGGACTGAATCTCTTCAGCACCGAAGCGGGGCAATGTTTCAGGCACAAATAAGCCGCCATCTGGCGCCAGGCCAGTGAGCAGTACCTGTTCAAATGTTTGTGGCTCCCCGCCACCACGCGTACTTATATATCGCATGTTATGAATTCCACCAACAATACAGCATCACGGTCACTCTGGTTCACCATGGAAAGGTTCGACCCGAATACGAGTGATCTTGCCTGTTACTTCATCAAGCTCATGCAGCGCCTCGATCGCATGGTTGAGCTTCTTCTCCAGAATCCGGTGAGTCAGAATAACAATCGCCACGCTTTCCGAACTGGGCTCTTTCTGAATCACCGCCTCAATACTGATGCCTTCCTCTTCAAGCACACGGGAGATCTTTGCCATGACTCCCAGCTTGTCTACTGTTGGGATGCGCAAGTAGTACTCAGCTTCGATTTCTTCAATTGGCAGTACAGGCAGACTGGTATTGGATTCACAATAACCCAATCCGGGGTACACGGGCTTTTCCGAACCGGCTTTCATTTGTCTGCAAATATCAATAACGTCAGCCACGACTGCAGACGCAGTTGCATCGGCACCCGCTCCTGGGCCGCAGAAAAGCGTAGAACCAACTTTATTGCCATTAACCAGAATCGCATTGCCGACGCCATTCACATTAGCCAACAGACGGCTTCGGGTTAGCAGAGTCGGATGAACACGCATCTCCACTCCCCGCTCAGTCTTCCTGGCAATACCGAGATGCTTGATCACGTAGCCCAATTCATTGGCATAACTGATATCTTCCGGCGTAATGTGACTGATACCTTCTGTAAAGGTGGCTTCGAATTGCAACGGAATACCGAAAGCAATTGATCCCATGATTGTCAGCTTGTGGGCCGCATCAATTCCTTCCACGTCGAAGGTTGGGTCTGCTTCCGCATAACCCAGCTCCTGCGCCTGCTGCAGAACATCAGCGAATTGACGCTGCTTGTCCGCCATCTCGGTGAGAATGAAGTTTCCTGTACCGTTGATGATGCCAGCGAGCCATTCAATCTGATTGCCAGCCAGTCCCTCGCGTAAGGCCTTGATGATGGGAATACCACCCGCGACACTGGGCTCGAAAGCCAGGCTGACCCGATGCTCTTCGGCGAGCTGGAACAATTCGTTTCCCCGCTCGGCAATCAGCGCCTTGTTTGCTGTTACCACATGCTTGCCGTTAGCCAGGGCCTTGCTGACCAGGTCGAATGCCAGGTCACAGCCACCGATAGTCTCTACCAGAATTGAGATGTCTGGATCGTCCGCAACGGCGAATGGGTCATCGCCACTACGGGCAATACCTTCCACCAATTGTGGCTTCGGCGTACGGGTAGCCACATGGCTGACGACGATCTCGCCACCCAGCCGCGCAGAAATCTCCCCGGCATTGTCGCGCAGCAGATTAAGGGTGCCGCCGCCGACCGTACCAAGACCACAAATTCCAATCTGGAATACTTTATTTGCTGAGGCGCTCAAGGAAATTCCTGTTCGATGCTAAAAACAAGCCGCGCATTATACTCGATAAAGAGTATTGAGCTGAACGGAAGAGAACCCTGACTTCAGCGAGAAATCAGGGTATTCAAACAAAGACTTAAAGATAGGCTTTAGGAGGCTTAGTTCAGACCCAGCATTGCTGCCAATCGATCACTGTCCATATAGCCGGGAATGATGCGGCCGTCGTCAAACACCAGCGCCGGGGTACCACTGATCCCCAGCTCATTGCCGATCTGATAGTGCTCCAGAACCGGGGTATCACAGGTGATTTCCGGCAGCGGCTCGTCATTCTTCGCCAGGGTCAGAGACTCCTTGCGATCGGCAGAACACCAGACAGCAATCATCTTGTTATAGGAACCTGCTGCCTGCCCTCCGCGCGGATAAGCCAGGTAGCGAATCTCGATCCCCTTATCCAGCAAGGATTCCATATCCCCATGCAGCGCCCGGCAATAAGTGCAGTCCACATCGGTGAAAACCGTGATCCGGGCTTTGACCTCGTCAGGCGAGAAGATAATCATCTCCTCTTCCGGTATTGCAGCAATCTTGTCAAGGGCGCGCTTCTGGCGTGTGCTCGCAGACAGATTCATCAAACCACCAGGAGTAGTGGCGTACATATCACCGGCAAACAGATAGTCACCAGACACATCGCTATAGAGTATTTCCCCGGTATTCAGTTCCACTTCGTAGATGTTGGCCAGCGCCGTAGGGGTCAGGCTGATGATTTCGAGCTGGTTTCCGGAAGCCACCTCGATGGCCTGTTCCAGTTTGCCGCGCAGGGACTGATCACCCTGGGCCGAAGCCTGTACGCTGACAACTGACGCCAGTATTGTCAGGGCGGTTAGTTTTACCATGTTCTTAACGATATTCATGTTCATCTCCCGGGGATGGGGGCTCCTAATCCAGGGCCATGCGGGCAAGCCCTGTTGATTTAGACCTGCTAGCTTACATTTTTATGTCGGCAGAAACAAAAATGGGAAGACCTCTCTGATCTTCCCATCCCTGGCATACTCCTGAAAAAGCTGAATCTAGTCCGCAGACTTCTTGTCCAGTTTTTCCGAGATACGCGCGGCACGACCGGTAAGCTCGCGCAAATAGTACAGCTTGGCTTGCCTCACATCACCACGGCGCTTCACAGTAACGCTATCTACCTGGGGGCTGTAAGCCTGGAATGTCCGCTCGACGCCAACACCATGGGATATTTTGCGCACTGTAAACGAGCTGTTCAGGCCGCGATTCCTGCGACCGATCACAACGCCTTCATAAGCCTGCAATCTTTCTCGATCACCTTCCTTGATCCTTACCTGAACAACTACAGTGTCGCCAGGGGCGAAATCGGGCAATTCCTTACCCATCTGTTCGGTTTCGATTTTCTCAATAATCTTGTTCTTGCTCATTGCTGTTACTCCAGAGCCCTCTGCATGACTCATTAATACTTTCAATATCTGTTACATCTGACCCCTGAAATCGTATTTTCAGAAAATCAGCAAAATCTTTAGTGTTGTCCTGACTGATGCTCGCTCTTGAACTGATCCAACAGTTCCTGCTGCTCTTCACTCAACTCCAATGCATCCAGCAATTCTGGACGTTTTAGCCAGGTTGTCCCCAGGCTGTTTTTCAACTGCCACCTGCGGATGGCTTCGTGGTCTCCGCTTAGCAATATTTCAGGAACACCGATTCCTTCAAACTGCTGTGGCCGAGTGTACTGGGGGCAATGCAACAAGCCCTCAGCAAAACTATCCTGCTGCGCAGAATCCTTGTCTCCCAACGCACCTGGCTGAAGCCTGGCGATGGCATCCAGTAACGCCATGGCCGCCAGCTCGCCGCCACTGAGAATGAAATCACCGAGGGAAATCTCCTC
>CAYTLI010000265.1:0-3453 GCA_964438455.1 uncultured Pseudohongiella sp. | reverse complement strand
CTGCAGGGTGAACACTTTTCGGCCTTTCTGGGGACCGATGGCCACGCGATAGGTCACCGAGTGGCTGTGAATATCCTGTAGCGGATCTTCTTCCAGCCCTTCCAGTGTCAGATAACTGTTGCCCTCATCCCTTTCGAGAATGCCTTTGCGTTCGAGAAACCGGGCCACCCTTTCACTGATCTGGTGGTGATACGCAATTTTCAGGGGCAGTTCACAATTCCTGCCGATCTCGCAGGCACACCAACGCTCACGGTACCCTGCGGGTTCTCGGCACAGAACACTCCATATGCAGTGCAGTTTATGGGCAGCAAACTCACCGAAGCAATGTTATGCAGTATAGGCACTGCCTATCAGGCGATCACAGACTGGCACCATCGACACCCACCGGTCTGAAACAACAGGATCGAAACCTTGCCTGTCAAGGCTGGCCGGTTTCGACTGGCTTCATCAGGAAGTGACCGACAAACCACTCCTCGCCATCATTGAAGGCAAATAGTTCCTGGCAGGCCATGACGAACATGCGCCAACGATTGAACTGGCGTATCGCTGATTCTGGATTCTCGCCACTGTTGAGCACAAACAAGGCTTCCTCGCGCCGCCTGTCAAGGTTTTCCAGCCAGTCCCTGCAGGTATTTGCGTAGTGTGTGCCATTCACTTCCCAGCGCTGGGCGAGTGTGAGGTGCTCATCGAAACACATCGGCAAATCCCAAGAAGGCATGGTGCCGCCGGTAAAGAAGTGTCTTGCCATCCAGTCACCACTGGAGTCATTGCTAAAAAAGTAAGGGGAATCCCGATGACAAAAAATATGAAAGAACAGACGGCCATCTGGTTTTAACCACCTCGCGATTAACTCAAATAATCGGTGGTAGTTACGTAAGTGTTCGAACATCTCCACAGAAACCACGCGATCGAAGGTTTCATTGATACCAAACTCGTTAATGTCTGATGTCAGCACTGAGATGTTTTTCAAGCCAAGCTTTTGCGCCCGCCGCTCAATGAATTCGCGCTGGCTGTTGGAATTGCTCACCGCAGTGATTCGGCTAGCGGGAAAGCGGGTTGCCATGGCAATTGTTAAAGACCCCCAACCACAGCCAAGCTCCAGAATATCCATATTGTCGGTAAGGCCTGCTCGCGCCATAGTCAGCTCAAGCATGGTGGTTTCTGCCTGGGCAAGTGACGAACGATCGGAATCATAGTAGCCGCAGCTATACTTTAGCTGCTCACCAAGCATCAGCTCAAAAAACCTCGCTGGCACTTCATAGTGCTGTTCATTGGCAGATACCGTATGCAACGCCAGAGGTCCTTGGCTCATCCGGCGCACCAACTCAGACATGTCGCTAATCTGTTGTTTCTTCAGCCTGTTCTTGAGCAACAGGCGTATCCCCTTGCGAGTAAAATAGTCTGGCGCAATACCAGATTCAGCAATAGCAATAGCGGTTCTCATGATAATGTCCTGCGAAATTGAGGTTTGTAAAATTGCAGATGCACACACCCGATGGCATTTTCGAGAAACCCGCCTTCACAGTATGCCAGGTAGTAATCCCACATCCTGATAAAATGCTCATCAAATCCCATCTGCCGAACTTGCGGAAGGGAGTCCATGAAAGAATCTCTCCAGCGATGCAATGTTTCAGCGTAATGTTCGGTGATATCTTCGAGACCATAACTGCGCAAATCACTGCTCGAAGTAGCCACAGACGTCAGGGCCGTGACCGAAGGCAAGGCACCTCCAGGAAAAATATATCGCTGAATGAAGTCAACAGACTTGCTCGCTTGTCGGTAACGCTGGTCTGCGATGGTGATGGATTGCAGCAACATCACGCCTTCTGGTTTCAACAAGGCAGCACAGCGCTCAAAGAATACGGGAAGATTCTTGAGACCTACCGCCTCGATCATCTCAACTGAGACAAGCTTGTCATAGCTTCCCGTGAGCTTTCGATAATCTTGTTTCAGAACTGTCACCCGGTCGGACAACCCTGCTGCCTTGATTTGTTTAACTGCAAAATTGTATTGCTCTTCAGAAATTGTTGTCGTCGTCACTCGGCAACCATAGTTCTCTGCAGCAAAACGCGCCAGGCTACCCCACCCCGTGCCAATTTCCAGCAGATGATCTTCAGGTTTAAGTTCAAGCTTTCGGCAGATAATATCGAGCTTGTTGTATGATGCTTGCTCCATGCTATCTGTTGGATTTGCAAAGATGCCCGAGGAATACATCATTGTTGGATCCAGAAACAAGCTGAAGAAGCCATTACCCAGATCGTAGTGCGCTGCAATATTCCGCTTGCTACCATTAATAGTATCTCGACGCAGATAATGAAAGAGCTTATTGGCGTAACGTGTCAACAATGTCATTTTTGACTGCATTTGTTCCAGCACATGCCGGTTCCTGAGAAATAGCCGCACAACGCCCGTGAGGTTGTCGGTCGACCAGTCACCATCCATATAAGCTTCCGCTGCGCCAATGGCACCACCAAACAAGATCTTGCTGTAAACGTCACTAGAATGTATGTGAACTCGGCAATGTATCTTGGACTTCACGCCAAAATGGTATTGCTGCCCCTGCTCGATAAGGGTCAGCGACCCGAATTGAAGTCGATTCAATAGTTGATGCACCAGTGTGGCCGGTATTGACCCGGCAACACTGGTAATCGAGCTATGTCTGATGCTCTCAGTAATTGCAGTATTGGCTTTCATACAGTGTTTCCCTCAGGCTCTTACTTTGTCTCGCTGATGTTTCGGGTGCGAATAAAATATCGCTTTCTTCATCCCAAGACGCATTGCTTGATAGTAGATTCGAGTTAATGTCTTTAGTGATTGCCAGCCATGAGTTAACAGCAACCGCCTCAGCGTTTTAGAACTTGCTGGAAGCGCCTGTAAATCAAGGCTTGCGTTAAAAATTGGCAGCTCTCCTTTGAGCAAGTGAATGCCTACTTCCAGCCGACTGCCTGGCGCGGGCAATTTAAACCTGTATGCCAGATCCATGGGCATGAAAGGAGAAACATGAAATTCTTTTTCCTGCAGCGGCGATTGCGAATTGTTCAGATCCAGCACATAGGTATGGCGCTCGCCCCAGGGAGTATTGTGCACCTCTACAACCACATACCTTGGCTGTGCCGCTGTCTCATAGCAGTAGTAGAGGCTGATAGGATTCATCGCGCAACCAAGCTGGCGCAATGTCGTCAACAGATAAATCTGACCTGTGAATTCATCTTGGGTATGTTCGGCAATTGCACCCTGAACCGATTCTTTTAGCGATGTTTCACCCGGCAAATAATCCTGCCGATAAAAACTCAGCAAATTAAACTTCTCGCGCGATAAGCAGTGGCTGAGACTGCAAAACTCGTCAATCTCATCGAGGTTAATCCAGGCGTACCACACGGGGTAGTTGAATCCGTGGCCAGGCTCCTGACGATAGTGGGTCACTTCGCCCTGATACAGTCGACTCTTCATTGC
>CAYTLI010000264.1:0-3473 GCA_964438455.1 uncultured Pseudohongiella sp. | reverse complement strand
GACTGGTGTCGACGCTGTTCAGAGGCAGGATGGCAACTCAGATTCGCACCAGTAGGCAGCATAACTCACTACGGAAGTGGTTCCAGCCAACAACTAAACTATCGCCGCGACATCATGCTGTCCGAAGGTACGGTGCGCCTGCATCGAAAGCACAGTGGTGCTGTTGCCGGCACGTTTGTATGGCTGCTCCTGCTTGCCTTTAACTTATCTCGATCGATCTATTGGAGTTCACGCTCAATAGTTACTAGAGATTCTGCTACTACTCAACGTGCAAACCACTTTCGACAAGTCGTTTCACATTTCTCCGACGCATGGCCAATCGGCTGAGGCTAACCGTAATGAATAAAAAACTTAGCGTATTAGCTATTGCACCGTATTGTGATGGATTGGACGTAGGTGAAGCATGGTGCGCCCATCAATGGGTACATAATCTTTCAAAGAAAGCAGATGTAACGCTGCTGACCTTGCGTCGGCGCGGCCGGGTACCAGCATCCGCACAGCTTCCGGATGTTGAGGTAGTGGAATGGGAGGAGCAGCTTTTCTTTGAAAAGTTCAGTCGACTCTCGAGCATGCTAAAGCCAAGCTATGTCAGTTTTTACAGGAATGCCAGACAGTGGATCGGCGACGCTCTGCGACAGGGCCGGTGCTTTGATATTGGGCACCAGTTCACTCCGATCGCCCTGCGCTACCCTTCACCACTCGCTCAATTCTCAATTCCTTATGTCTTGGGACCACAAGGTGGAAGTCTGGAGACTCCAACTGGATTTGCTGAGGAATGCCGAAGCGCCGCGTGGTATACGCGACTTCGGGGACTCGATCGCTGGCGACTTCGTCACGACAAGATTCTCCAGAAGAGCTATGCATCCGCCTCTCTTATATTGGGTGTAGCACCCTATGTTGAAGATTTACTGGGGGGTCTTGCACACAAATTTGAAGTTATCAGTGAACTCGGGATCGATTCCCTGGCTCCGGAAAACCCAAGCTCCGACGACAAGAATCGCATAAACCTGGTACACATTGGTCGCGGAGTCAGGACCAAGGGATTGCGCGATGCCGTTAGAGCTCTGGCAGAGCTGCCGGAGGATATAAGCGCGCATCTTGATGTTGCTGGCGCGGGCGAAGAGATGTCCATCTGTCAGAAAGAAGCGGAACAACTCGGTGTCGCAGCAAACATAACTTTTCATGGTCAGATTAGCCGCAGCGCGGTTGAAGATCTGTACCGAAAAGCGGACGCATTCTTGTTTCCCAGCTTTCGTGAACCAAGTGGCAGTGTAGTCTTTGAAGCAATGCGTAATGGGCTTCCTGTTATTACTACTAACCGCGGCGGTCCGGGCTATGTCGTAAACGAGGAATGTGGCATTACTGTACCAGCGATCACCCCGGAGCAACTGGCAACGGACCTGGCCAAGGCAATTACTCTACTGGCAAAAGACCCAGGTCAGCGAAACAAGCTTGCCAGGGGCGCCAGAACACGAATTGCCAAGATTGGTCTTTGGGAAAACAAAATTGAGCAACTCATTAGCTACTATCATGCAACACTCCAGCAAACCTCCCAACTAACTCTGAAGGAAGCGATTTAATATGCAAAATCAGCGAGCCCCAAAAATCCTTGCTATTGCCTCTGGCGGTGGTCACTGGATACAGATGCTAAGACTGCGACCCGCATTTGTTGGCGCAAAAATTTCCTATGCATGCGTAGATAAGCAACTTGCGGCTGATGTTAGCGGACATGATTTCTATCAGTTCCCGGACGCCAACCGGCAGCGTAAATGGGCGTTACTCAAGCAGATTCTCAAGATTGCGTGGATACTGATCCGTGTAAGGCCTGACGTAATTGTGTCAACAGGTGCCTCCTGCGGGTATGTTGCCATTCGCATGGGGACACTTCTTGGTGCCAGGACACTGTTTATTGACAGCATAGCCAATGCGGAGAAGCTGTCGCTGTCTGGCCATATGGCTTGTAGTCATGCAGATCTGATGCTGACGCAGTGGCCACATCTTGCCAGCAAAAGCGGCCCACGCTACGAAGGCTCGGTACTTTAGTCTTCACGAGCTGCTATTCAATGAGCAATTCAATTATGCAATACGGTACAGACTCAACTCGGGTGACGGTTCCCCCAGTCAGTCTCGGGTTCTTCGTTGTCTGGCTGATACTGATCTCAGCCCTGGCCGGTACAGTGCATGTAAATGATCTTGATGCCTCCTTGTTTTCCTCGATGGTACTCGGGATTACTGAAAACAAGGTGTTATGGCTATGCCTGGGTATTGCTATCTGGCACCTGATACAGGATCGAATCACACCGATTAGCCGATACGCCCTAATAGCTGCTCTTCCTGCGATTACTCTCAGCCTGTTGTCTCCTGGACTAATAGCCTGGTTGGGGCTTGCTGCCAGCCTGCTTCTTATTCACCGCTGTTTTCGATTCACGAGAAGCCGAACTGGAATGTGGCTAGCCATCGCGGCTTCATCTCAACTCTTGGTTACCGAATTCCTGAGCCAACTCGGTGGCGACACAATTCTTGGAGCAGAGGCTCAATTTGTGGGATCTGTCGCCGGTTTGTTTCTTAATGATATACAAGTAGAGGGGACTGCACTGACAGGATCTCAGGGTCATACATTGATCATGGTTTGGGGTTGTAGCTCACTAAGCAACCTGGGCCATTCGCTCCTGCTGTTCTGGTCACTGGTTTCACTTCGCACTCCTAAACTGATTAATTCCTCGCAAAGATGGTCGATGATCGCATGCACGGGTTTTATCTGCGTCCTGGTTGTCGCAGTCAATCTGGTTCGAATTGGTCTGATGGTAATAGGGCCTGATATGTACCAGTACATGCACCATGGTGATGGTGCTGGCCTGGCGAGAATTACCACGTTAGCTATGGTAGCGATATTGGCACTCTCGGTATTCCCCCATGACAAAACCTCTTAATCTGATAGCAATCGGTTTCATGACTCTTTCGACTGCAGGTTTGCTCGGCAGGGCATCTGCCCTGAAACCGGAACTGCCCTGGAATGCGGAAGCCATTATGCGTCCATATCGAACCGTACTTGAGCAAAATGGGCTGCTAACAAGAGAAGATATCCAGATTACTGTCAGCGATCTGCCCGTTGCCCTGGGATTTACAAGACCTGGATGCAGGGGAACATTGCTCATGGCCCCTTTGCCATCTTCAGCCCAGAGCTGGACTCATGTTGCTCCACTAGTGGACCTCGATGAATTCAAAGTGACTTACAACTATAAGGGAGCACTCTACAAAAAAGCTCCTTTGGCACGACGTTTGCTAGATAACACATGGTCGCTGATCAATCTAAGCGGACAGGATAACCGTCATGTTGTGCTGGCATTCGCTGAAACTGGTGATTGTGACCTAATCGAGGAGGCAACGGACTACCTGACTGAATCCTGACTTTCAGTTTTAAGTCTTTTACCTCGATCAGACAAAGTATTGGAGGAAAATAAATGCCTTTTAAA
>CAYTLI010000263.1:0-3508 GCA_964438455.1 uncultured Pseudohongiella sp. | reverse complement strand
CCTGTGGGGTGGTGAGATCGGTGACCTGGACGTGGTCCTGGCCGGTCAGTTCCGCAGCAACAGCCGCCTTGGCTGGGACGAGCGCAGCTTGCTGGCCAATTCTGGGCTGACCCTTTCGTCCAACGCACCGGGTAACTGGTATGTGCCTCCACGTGATGCGAACGGCCAGTACACTGGCGGTGATCGCATCCGTCGCATGGATCCTAACTGTACACCTGGTTCACAGCGTACGGACTACACACCTAACGTGGTAGCTAATCCCTTTGGTCAATCACTGGGTAACACCTGCTACTTCGACTACGGTGATAACCGCTCCTATCGTGAGCCGACACAGACTACCCAGTTCTACGCCAATGCGTCCTGGGATGTGAGTGATGACCTGAGCCTGTCAGCACAGTACTTCCAGACAAGACTGGCAGAAACAGCGTTTACCTCTACCTCCAACCCAGGTAACTCCCGTATCGGAGAGCTGCCTGCGGTGCGTGGTGAAATTCCAGGTAACCCCTTTTGGGCTGTGGATGCCAATGGCAACCAGCTCTACGGTGTGGACGCCGATGGTAATGGCATTCCCGATCGCGGTACTGCTGACCTGAATAATGATGGTACGCCTGATTATCTGGTTGCTGGCATCGTGGACAATGGCATTCCTCTGCATGAGGACGTGCAGCCTCGTACTCTGCGTCCGATCAACAAGACCAACCTGCCTCTCGTGAGCCACAGTTCTGACATGGATAATATGGAGCCGAACACGGACCATATTTCACGCTTCAGCCTGACAGCGGATTTCACAGTTCCCTTCATCGAAGGCTGGGAAGGTCAGGCATCCTATACCAGGAACGCCCGTGAGCTGTCATTCCTGTCAGGGCAAAACTACGACATCACCGAGATGATCAAGGGCCTGAACTGTGACGTGGCCAACGATCGAAACTCTTGCTACAACCCATTCTTCGTCACCAATCCTGCCGATGCCACTCGCACTCATGTGATCGATGCCATCGCAGCACGTGATTTCGAATGGGTGCAGGATGACCTCGACGTCGTCGACATTGTGTTCAACGGTGAGATTCCACTGGGTGGTTTCGAGCTGCCCGGCGGACCAATCGGCGCGGCAGTCGGCTACCAGTGGCGTGATGATTCCTACACTAACATTCCTTCACTGGTAGAAATTGCTGGTGATACCTGGATTGGTAGTGACCAGAAGGAAAACATCACTTCCGGTAATCGTGAAGTAGACGCCTACTTCGCCGAGTTCTCGATTCCTGTGCTTTCTACCCTGGAAATCTCCGCGGCAGTGCGTCGTGAAGAATTCTCCACCGGTCAGGAATCAACGGATCCGAAGTTTGGTGTTACCTGGCAAGCAACAGATTGGTTGACTCTGCGTGCCACTCAGGGTGATGCGTTCATCGCACCTACCCTGGAGCAGCTGCTGAATCCAATCACCTGTGGCCTGTCCACGGTAACTGACCGTTTTGGACCTTTCGATGCGTTCACCACAGCCTGTTCCGGTGGTAACCCGAACCTGCAAAATGAGCGTTCAGAATCCAAGCAGTTTGGTTTCGACATCAATACTGGTGATGTGAGCCTGTCGCTTACCTGGAACAATACGTTCTTCGAGAATCGAATCATTGGCACCAGCGCCCAGGACATCATGTCCTTTGACTTCTTCAACTTCCAGCAAGCCACTGGCTTCTCTGGGAACGGCCTGAGTGCCGACGCCAGACCAAGCCAGGCACAACTGGAAGCCTGGGTTGCCAACCCACTGTCCAACAAGGACATCATCCGAGACCCTGGTGACATCTTTACGATTCTCCAGATTAACGGACTGGGTTCTGGTAATGCGGAAACAGTTGAAGTTACTGCCTATGATATACAGGGTACCTACAACTTCAGCATGGATAACATCGGTGACTTCCGTGTCGGCCTGCAGGCTACCTACATCGACGAGTTCCTGTTCCAGTCCAAGCCGACTGATCCAGTATCTGACGGTGCCGGCCTGTACAACGACACCACCAGTGCTGCGCCGAGCCTACCCCAACTCAAGGCCAACCTGACCCTGGGCTGGAGCCGAGGCAACCACTCCATCACCACCATTACCCGTTATGTAGATGACATGAACTACGACGGCCCATTGTTCACCCATATCGACTTCTTCGGCGGCACCTATCGCCCCGCGGGAATTCGTGACACGGGTGTCAAGGCCTGGACACAGCTGGATGCCAACTACACCTATCGTGGTATTGAGTTGTTTGATGGCGAGTTGAGCTTTACCGTCGGTGGTCGTAACCTCACTGATCGTGAGCCACAGCGTTCACCGGAGTTTGCCGGGGTACTTGGTGCCCTGCAGGATCCGTTGAATCGAGTGTTCTATGCTCGCGCAGTCTACGACTTCTAACGTCTAGTTAGTCGTTCTAAAAAAAAGAAAGGGCTCCTTCAGGAGCCCTTTCTTTTTGTGCATCAAAATGGGGTGGCCTCAGACAGTAACAATATGTTGCGAAACTTTGAGACCAATCAATTGACGCTGCAAGTTCAGTGGCCCAGAATTCGTCCGGCAGTCGGGAAGTTTGATAGTACAACTGCAAGAGGAATTTTCATTGGAAGACACAACCCAGGCAGTATTGGCGTCTATTCGCAAGATCATCCGGGCGTCCGACCTACACTCCAGCCACATGCGCCGCACATCCGGGCTCACTTCACCCCAGTTACTGCTGTTACGCGCAATTCGGGATTTTCCCACTGCTACCCTGGGAGAGCTGGCCGAGAAAATCAGCCTCAGCCAGGCCACCGCCACAACGATTCTGGATCGCCTTGAAAAAATGGGACTAGCCAGTCGTTACCAGTCAGACATCGATCGGCGAAAATTCCATGTACAACTCACTGAGAATGGAGAGTCCGCGTTGCAGGAAGCGCCTCACCCGATCCAGTCACACTTTATCAATGAGTTTCAAACCCTGAAATCCTTCGAACAGACCGCTATTCTGTCCTCTCTGCAGCGGGTCGCCGAGATGATGGACACGCCATCGAGCGAGAACGATCCCACCCTCGACGAAACAGCTGCGTAATAAGTTAACTTTCAGCTCGCCGCTTCCGATTAAACGGACTGGATTGGCAAGCTCATCCGGCTCGAATATCCGCAATATCGCCATATTTAGAACTGTAATTACTTTCAGTAGCTAAGCCTGAGATTTTATTTTTGGTTGTAAGGGATATTGCCCACCTTTGCTAATGCGAATCAGCTTATTCTTATATGTTATGTATCCTAAACAATAGCCCAGCACATTCTAACTATTTTGAATTTATTTATATTTCTAAATATATGCATTCTGCATGACTTGTATAACTCAAAATTTCTTTAATTTTCAGTTATTTATATTCACCAAAAACTTTACATGGGATTTTTTTTATTTACTATCGCACGTTGGCGATCGTGCATGCCCATGGATAAGTGCGTGATTGCTATAAAAAGAAGCTTCTTTAATAAAAGAAATTTGGAGAGATTGTATGCAGTTTA
>CAYTLI010000262.1:0-3563 GCA_964438455.1 uncultured Pseudohongiella sp. | reverse complement strand
AATTTCACTAGCGTTTGAAAACAATTCTCCCAGAACAGGGTTGTCACCAGTTATATTGGCCAAAAATCTGGCATTACTTTCCCTGTATGCGAGCGCACTGCCCGCACCGATCATCAACATCAACAAAGCCGCTAACGACCAGCGCAGAAATTTGCCAGGCAACAGACTGCTTGCCACCAGGTATTCGCTATCTTTGATTGCCGCCATCACATGGCGTTTACGAACGATTCCATTGCGCAGGGGCTTGAGATCGCCTCTGAAGCACAATACGTCTTCCGCATAGGCAGCAAGCAAGGCCTTGTCGGCAAGGATATTGATTCTTCGGGTTAAACCTTCAGAAGCCCGGGCGATCAGCTTCTCTGCTCTGGCATCAAATAATTCCGGGCAAGGGCAACCGGCAGCACCGAGACGGAAGCGGATGTATTCAGCGACCTCTTTCGTTCCCAATGGTGCAAGCTGAAAACTATGGGTAATCCGCTCGCGCAGCTGTCGGATATTGTTCTGGGCCAAAACCCTGTCCAACTCTGGCTGCCCAAACAGGATAATCTGCATCAGCTTGTCACGACTGGTTTCGAGATTACTGAACAAACGAATCTCTTCGAGAGTATCGAGAGACATCCCCTGTGCCTCTTCGATGATCACCAAAACTTTGCGCCCTGCCGTGTGCTGTTGCAGCAGGTAATTTTGCAGCTGCTGCATCACCAGCAACTTGGATGTATCGCGACGTACCGGGAGCTTGAGATCAAAAGCTATTGCATAGAGGATCTCATCAGCATCCAGGCGTGGATTAGCGAGATAGACAACCTCGGTGGACCTGGGGAGTTTCTCTTCCAGCATTCGGCAGAGCATTGTCTTGCCACTGCCAACCTCTCCCACGACCTTTAGAATGCCCTCGCCAGTCTCGATGGCAAACAACATGGCATCGAGCACCACGCCCCGACCATTGTCTCCACCTGCAAAAAACAGGGATGGATCGGGCGTGATCCGAAACGGGTGTCTCGCGATGGAAAAATAATCCAGATACATCAATCAGCAACACGGTTTTGAGTGGCTTTGATGTCGGTTTTTTTGACTCAGCAAGCGTGCCTGCCAGAACCACCGACTCTAATCAGTTATATCGGACTATTAGAGGAGAAATTGATCAAAAAAATATAGAAAATTTAGGGCGTTAGCGTTTTTTTGCAGGTTCTTGAAACGGATTTGGGATCAGCGGCGATCCAAACCGATTTCATAATCTTCCAGGACTTCACTTTCCTGTGCCGCTCCCGTCACCCAGGCCTGAATCGCACTATTGTTGCTCAGGGTTTCCTGGTATTCCGCGGCAGCGTCACTGAGGCTGACACCATAGGTGCGGAAACGCATGGCAACGGGTGCAAAAAATGCGTCCGCAAGCGAAAAACTCCCGAAAAGATAAGGACCTACAATGCTATTGGCTTCCCGCGCCTCGACCCAGAGTTGCTCGATTCGGGCGATCTCCTGGGCCAGGTCCGGCCCGATATCTACCTTTCGGCGGGAGCGGCAATTCATTGGCATCTGGCTGCGAATCAGGGGAAATCCACTATGCATCTCTGCACAATAGGCGCGACACTGGGCGCGCTGAAACAGGGATTCGGGCAACGCCTTGTGCTGTAGGGTTTTCTCTGACACGTATTCGCAGATAGCCAGCGAATCCCATACAGTTAGATTGCCATCAATGAGAACCGGCACCTTCAGGTTGGGAGAATATTCGGCCAGTTGCTGTTGGTAATCCGGGGTGAACAGAGGTATTCGGATTTCCTCGAATTCAACACCAAAATGCATCATCAACACCCAGGGCCGCATGGACCAGGATGAGTAATTTTTATTACCGATGACGAGCTTTAACATTGGTCTGAGCCTTTGCTTGTTAGCGCTGCGAGAGCTATGGGAATATAGCCAAACGACCCCGCAGTGAAAAGGAGTTTCCGTTGTCTCAAGAGTCCCATGATCGATTCAGTGGCGTGCTCGCGCCTGTCATCACCCCGTTCACAGAAGATCTCAGCCCGGACGCAGCGCTATTGGGTAAACACTGTCGCTGGCTGGTTTCCCAGGGCGCCGGTCTGGCGATTTTTGGCACCAATAGCGAAGCAAATTCGCTGTCCGTCAAGGAGAAGCGATTGCTACTGGATGCCCTGTGTGCTGATGGCGTAGATCCGGGCATGATGATGCCAGGCACCGGCGCCTGCTCCATTAGCGATGCCGTGGAACTCACGGCTCATGCGGCTTCCCTGGGATGTCGCGGGGTCTTGATGTTGCCACCGTTCTATTACAAGGGGGTTTCCGACGATGGCCTTTTTGCCTTCTTCTCGGAAGTCATCAATCGCGTTGCTGATGCCAGATTGCAGGTTTATCTGTACCACATTCCACCCATTGCCCAGGTGCCCATTAACCTGGAGCTGATTCAACGGCTGGCCGCAGAATTCCCAAACAATATTGCTGGCATCAAGGATAGTTCCGGGGACTGGAATAACACCCTGCAACTAAACCAGCTGGGTATCGAAGACTTCAGGGTCTTCTGTGGATCTGAATCATTGCTGCTGCGAAACATGCAGAACGGTGGCGCCGGTTGTATCTCTGCCACTGCCAATGTAAACCCATCACCAATAGTCGAACTGTTTGAGCGATGGGAGTCTGCAGATGCAGAGAAGTTGCAGCTGGGGCTCGACGAAATTCGCGGCATCTTCCAGTCCTACCCTATGATCGCAGCACTGAAATCCGCAACCGCCAGATACAGCGGTGAGGATAGTTGGGAGCGAGTGCGGCCACCGCTGATTTCGCTGGGCCAGTCTGAGCGTGAAAAACTGGCCGCAGAGCTACAGGAAGCCGGCTTTCAAATGCCTGATATTTAGGCTGTTTCTTACCCTTCCCTGGACCCCAATCCTGTAAAACTTGGTAACCTTTTCGGCGTAGACAAAGCCCAGTCCATCAGTTAGCCTCAAATCAGTACGGGTCCGCCTGTAGGGTTTTCTATCTTTCTGATTTTATTGAGAAAAATAATTGGTAGAGAGCTCCCAGACACCTGCACAGCAATACTGAATTCATTTCTTCTCAGTGAGGCGCAAAATGACAATAAGAGTAAATATCCTGCAACGTCTCAGAACGGCCGCTCTCGGCGCGCTGGTCTTTGCTTGCTCGGGAAGCTTACTGGCCCAGGATTCTGTCGAGTGGTTCAGTCTGGGCAATGGCCTGGACAACACTCGTTTCACCACAGCCAGTGAGATCACCTTCGATAACTTTGACGAACTGGAAGTCGCCTGGGAATGGGATGGCGCCAGCATGGGAGCGGTCAGTGGCCGTTCTACTCCGAGCTATATCAACGGCAAACTATATACAGTTGCCGGACCTCGTCGCCACGTAGTGGCTATCGATCCCAAGACCGGAGAAACCATCTGGAGCTATCGCCTGCCGAATACTGGCCGCTGGGAATATTCCATGCGCGCCGACTACGGTAAGGGCGTTGCCTATTCCGAGGTTAACGGCCGCGGCGTCATCTATGTTGTGACACCTGGATTCTTCCTGGTTGCCCTGGATGCAGAAACCGGCGA
>CAYTLI010000261.1:0-3598 GCA_964438455.1 uncultured Pseudohongiella sp. | reverse complement strand
CCGCTGTCGGCTTCATTACGAAGCAGTCTGCCACTGGCCTGCAACAGGCGAAACGCTGCATCGGGTACTGCCAGCGTGGTAAATGGATTGGTGCCCTGCTCTTCAAGCCAGTCAGCCAGAGTCATTTCGATTGGATCACTAGGCACAGCGAATGGAATCTTGGCGATCAGCACATGGGTGCAGTACTTTCCAGGCAGATCAACACCCTCGGCAAAGCTCGCCAATCCGAAGATGAGACTGTCTTCATCCTGGTCAACTCTCTGTTTGTGATACTTCAATAGCTGCGCCTTCTGATAGTCATCCTGGCATAGCACCATCTCCGCCAATCTCTCAGGCAATTCCAGCATGACGTCCTGCATCTGCCGGCGACTTGAAAACAGCATTAGCGCAGCCACGGGACTCTGCAATAGCTCAGGCAGAGCTCTCAGGATGGCCTGGGTATGAGCATCGCCATCACCTGGAGCACAATTGAGGCGTGGTATATGCAAGGAGGCAACATTAGTGAAATCGAATGGACTGGGTATGCTGAGGTAGCGCGTTGACTCGGGCAAACCTGCACGCATGGCCAATACATCGAAGCGGCCCAATGCAGAAAGTGATGCTGACGTGAGTACTGCACCGGCACAGCGTGACCATAAACTTTCCTGAAGATTACCGGCAGCCAGAACCGGACTCACTGACATGCCAATGTCGGAATCACCGTCATTTGCATTCAAACTCAACCAGCGGGCAGATGGAGCGAATTCCTGCACATCCGGCTCTGCGAAGCTTGCGCACAGGCTCGCCATCGCTTCAGCCCGCTTGCGCATACCACCGACCACGGGGAACCACTGCTCAGCTTTCTCTTTGACATCGATTTCACTGCCCTGCTCTGCCAGTTCAGCCAATTCGTCACTCGCATTGGCAAGTTTACCGGCCATAGTTTGCATGTAAGTTGCGAGATTGGCACACACAAGCTGCACCGCTTCGGGTACCCGACCAAGCTTGAACGGAAGTTGCGAACGATTACCGTAGCTTTCCAGCTCTTCTTCCTGCTCCAGCTTCTCTTCCATTAATTCCCAGAGCTGCTCAAGGTTTTCGTTGCACTGTTGTTTAATTGCATCCACTTCCATGGCAACTTCAGCCGCAAGGAAGTCCTCTGCAATTAGACGTTTGAACATATCCTGTACACGCTCCATCCACAGTTGCGTCGCTCTGATACGCGCAAAATTGGCGAAGTGGTTGTTGCTCTTGATAGGCAGGTGGTGTGCTTCATCGAAGATGTAGATACTTTCTTCCGGTTCAGGGAGTATCACACCTCCTCCCAGAGCCAGGTCGGACAGCAATAAATCATGATTGGTGACAATGACGTCTGCCTTGTCGAGCGCATCCCGGGCGCGGAAAAAATAACACTGGCGAAAATGACTGCACCTGGCGCCAAGACACTGCGAGTTATCTACAGTTAAGGGCTTCCAGACATTGTCCGGCAGCGGCGTCTTCCAGTCATCGCGATCTCCCTGCCACTGACCTTCACTCAACGCATCCAGCATCTCCTGATACAAGCCAATATCGCCTTCGTCTTGCTGGGATATTTCTTCACCATAGAGCTCCAGCATGGCTTGCAGGCTGTCATTGGGCCGCAGTCGATTGTCCAGCTGTGCGAGACAAAGATATCGGCTTCGACCCTTCGCCAGCACATGGCTGAATTCCAGCTCAGAGCCGGCAAGAAGCTCGGGAATATCCTTGAATGCAACCTGCTCCTGTAAAGCAACGGTTGCTGTCGCAACGACTAGTTTCAGTTGCTTGGCCTGGGCGAGAGGAATCGCGGCCAATAAGTAAGCCAGGGTTTTGCCGGTGCCTGTGCCGGCTTCGACAACGCAGACAGGCCCTGGGGCATCCTCGTCCTGACCGGCGGCAGCCAGTGTATTGGCGATTTCTGCAATCATTTGACGCTGACCATAGCGGGGAGTCAGGTCACGGGATTGCAGTAGCTGGCGGTAATTGGACTGGATCGATTCCTTTACTTCATCCGCCAGCATAAAAAGTCCTTAATTGTTAATGCGTCGGCAAGTGCCTGGATTATACACCAGGGAGCTCAATCTGGTTGCGCGTCGTAGCAACCAAAACGCCGGCCAAAAATCTTGCTCCCAGCAGGCTTCGCTCGGGAAGAAGTTCTGCTAGAATCCTGTCTCTATTCAGGATAATCATCATCTTTACTGCCAGGCAGTGTAGTAAATGGCAACAGACTCTACCAAATCAAACGCGGAAATCGCTGAATCCCAACCCGAAGAAAGCCCCGGAGTGGCTGCCGAGCCGGCAGTAGCTCCAGTTCCTGTGCGTGAACCTGATAAGCTTGATAAGAAACAAGCAGAGAACCCGCCTTTCGACATCAAGACAGAATTTGATGCCCTCGAACAGAAAATCACATCCCTCAGCCCAAAGCAGTCGGTGCCATTGATTACCTTCGAGAACAACCTTAATCGGGCACGTAAATTTCTCAAGGAAGAGGATGAGAAGCTGTCAGCACTCGCAGAATCATTGCGAGAGAAACTGCAGGAAATTCTCGCCGAGAATCAGACGCATCAGGCCGAACTGATGGAGCGGAGCAAGGAATTTATCAGCAAACTGGAAAAATCAATCGCAGACAATCCGCCCGACGCAGCGCTGGAAACCTGGAGCAAGATACAGGACAGCGTCAACAACACCACTGGCGATATCAAGAAATCCCTGCAAGCAATGCTCGAACCTTTCAAAGCAAAGATTGCAGAGCTGCGGGAATGGAAAATTGCAGGCGCCACTGAAAAGAAAAAGGAACTCATCGAAAAGATGCAGCTTCTGCTTGAATCTGCCAAGAACCCGGGAGAAAGGAGCAAGCAGATCAGCAAACTGCACCGGGAATGGAAAACTCTTGGTCGCTCCAACCAGAATGAGGAGCTGTGGTCACAATTCAAGCAAGCGTCTGATAAAGCAAGCGAGTCCTGCAAGGAATATTTCAAGCAACGCAAACACCAACTGACGGAAAACTTCCAGGCCAGACAGTCACTGTGCGATGAACTGGAAGAAAAATTTAAGTCCATCAAAGAAGAATCTCCAACTCTTTCGCACCTGAACAAGTTGTTGAAACATGCAGACGAAACCTGGAAACAGCATGCCCCGGTAGATCAAAGCAAGATTAAGCCGCTGCAGAAACGTTATTACGACATCGTCAATGAACTGCGCAAGATGCGCAAACAGATGGCCAGAGGCAGTGCGCAGATAAAGAAGGACCTGATAAATCGCGCTGCTGCACTGGTAGAGGATGGAGATCAACAAAAAGCCAGGTCTGAGGCAAAACAATTGCAAGTGGAATGGAAGAATGCCGGGCCCGGCGCTTATAGAGACGACAAAGAGCTCTGGGAAAAATTCCGCGGCTTGTGCGATCAGATATTTGCTTCTGAAAACAAACAGAAACCACCGCGCGAATCCAGGGCTGGTAACGCCCAGAATCGGTTACAGCCAATGCTGCAGGAGCTGGAAGCGTTACTGTCTGTTGCCGAGGATGAACTGCGAGACAAACGCGGTCAGTACCAGCGCATTCAACAAGATTTTTCCGGAGCACTTGAACAAATTCCAGGAAAGC
>CAYTLI010000260.1:0-3606 GCA_964438455.1 uncultured Pseudohongiella sp. | reverse complement strand
TCATCGGTGACGGCAAGGGTGAAGCTATTTATCTGGGTGATCGGGACTGCTCACTGCAGCGTCGTCACCAGAAGGTACTGGAAGAGGCGCCTGCTCCGGGTATTCCCGATGACGTGCGCGCCGAAGTTGCCAAGACCTGTATCCAGGCCTGCAAGAACATGAAATACCGTGGCGCCGGCACACTGGAATTCCTCTACGAGGATGAGCGCTTCTATTTTATTGAAATGAACACTCGTGTGCAGGTCGAGCATCCTGTTACCGAACGGGTAACCGGTATCGACATCGTTAAAGAACAACTTCGTATTGCTTCCGGAGAGGAACTGTCAGTCAAACAGGAAGACATCAAGATCAAGGGACACTCATTTGAGTGCCGCATCAATGCCGAAGACCCGGAGACCTTCCTGCCGAGTCCTGGACTGGTCAAGCTCTTCCACGCACCGGGCGGTCCTGGCATCCGGGTGGACTCACATCTCTATAGTGGTTACACCATTCCACCTTACTATGATTCCCTGATTGCCAAGCTTATCAGTTACGGCAGCACCCGCGAACAGGCCCTGTTGCGCATGCAGATTGCCCTCGATGAATTGCTGATCGATGGAATCCGCAGCAACATACCACTGCAGCGGGACCTGGTCCGGGATCAGGAATTCCAGAAAGGTGGCGTGAACATTCACTATCTCGAACAGAAACTGAACCTCTAGGGCTTCTACCAGAGGCATTCAATGTTCCAACAGCTCAGACTCAAGACTCGCGCTGAATCCAGTGCCGAGCTGGAAGCGCTGTTGTTTGAGCATGGCGCGCTTTCCGTAACTTACCTCGATGCCCAGGATCAACCCATCTATCAGTTGGAGCCCGGTGGCACACCTCTGTGGGATGACATTACCCTGCTGGTTTTGTTCGCCCAGAGCATGGATCTCGACTCCCTGGTCACACTGCTGCGTTTTCAGCCTTCTGTGCGTAACCGCGAAGAGCTGCAGATTGAGGAAATTGCCGACCAGGCCTGGGAGCGAAGCTGGATGGAAAATTTCCAGGCCATGCAATTCGGCCAACGCCTGTGGATTTGTCCCAGCTGGCAAGACCCTCCTGACACCGATGCCATCAATATTATGCTGGACCCTGGCCTCGCTTTTGGTAGCGGCACTCATGCCACGACTTCGCTCTGTTTGCGCTGGCTGGCGGAACAGGAACTCAATGACCTGGAAGTGATCGACTACGGCAGCGGCTCCGGTGTATTGGCCATAGCTGCAGCGTTGATGGGTGCAAAGAGAGTGCATGCTGTGGACAACGATGCCCAGGCCATCGCCGCCACCATAGACAACGCCAATCGCAACAACATCGGAAATCAGCAGATCTCTGCCTATCTTCCCGAAGCATTGCCGGAACTAAAGGCTGATCTCTTGCTTGCCAATATCCTTGCCGAACCCCTGCACGAACTCGCCGATCACTTTGCTGCTTTGGTCAAACCAGGAGGCAGACTCCTGCTTTCGGGCATACTCGAACAACAGGTGCCTCCCCTGGTAGAAAGCTATCAGCGCTGGTTCACCATGGAATCCCCCGTGATTGAGGACGATTGGTGTCGACTGACCGGAACGCGTAACAGGTGATATCGCCCGGCGATTGACCTACAATCGATCGCAACCATTGCTACGAATCCTGGTTACTGAAAACAAGCTCATGGCGTTTCAGGTCACTCAGTGTCCCAGCTGCGAATCCACTTTTAATACCAATCCGAATTTACTGGACATGGCTGAAGGCAAGGTCCGTTGTGGAGCTTGCCTGACTGTATTTCTTGCGCAGGACAATTTCGTTGATACCCGCATCGATGATGCCGAGGATGAACAGGAATCTGTGTTCATCGGCAGCGATCCAAACGACTTCTTCGATCCTTCGCTATTTCTCACCCGCAGCGCTCTCAGCGAGGGCACACAGGAAATATCGGTTCACGCTGGTACTGACGACATACACCTGGATGATCACGATACCGAAGCTCACAATCTACTGACTGATGAGATCACGCCTGCGCAACTGGAATCTTTTCTGCTCCCGACTGCAGCCAGCTCAGCAGTACCCGATCAACCTGAACCGGAATCATTCACACAGGAACACGAGCAAGACCTGACGCAAAGTGCCCAGCAAATACCACAGGAAATGCCTGAACAACACCTGGAGTTCTTTGCAGCTATAGATGCGAGCCTGGAGGAATTTGAGACGCATCAGGTAGATGAGGATAGCCTGGAAAATTTTGAGCCACACTTGGCTGAGGAAGTTAGTGAGGAGATCTTCGAAACTCCCCAGGCACAGGAAGAGAGTCAGCAAATCTTCGCGACCCGTCAGGCTGAGGAAGAGACGCTTGAAGAGCTGGTGCGCCAGGCCATCGATGAGCAGGATTTTACAGCCGCCATTGCATCCGGGCTTCAGGAGCCTCCCGCACAGGAACCAGCTGTCACAAATACCGCTGAGGAGGCAGCAGAAGCTGACGAGGTGCACGACATCGGTGAGCTAACCCAGGCCCCGGAGCAAGAGGAGGAAGAAGCCGCCCCTCCTGCAGCAGAAGAGGTTCTGGGAGATGCCGCGCAGGACGTGGATACCTCCACAGAGGCGATCAGGGCAAGAGCACTACGCCAGCACCTGGAAGATGAAGAAGCACTGGAACAGATTCCCCAGGAAAATCTAGCCGGGTTGAAACGCATTGCCACACCGGTAGAACTGCTCAGCGGGCGACAGAGCTCATGGGGCAAAAGGTTTGCACTATTCAGCCTGTCACTCGTCTTTGCCGCCACTCTGGCCGGTCAGTACCTGTGGCGCTATCAGGATTTGTACAGCGTCGATCCCCGATTCCGCAGCGGCTATGAAATAGTTTGTGCTCAACTTGCATGCGAGCTTCCAGAATTCTCAGCCATAGATGCAATTCGAAGTGACAATCTCGCGGTGCGAAGTCACCCGGAACGTGAAGACGGACTCATGGTAACTGTGGAGATCAGGAACACTGCCGAGTTTCCACAGCGCTTCCCTGTCCTGATCCTTGGATTCAACAGTGCCAGCAACCAGGTCATTGCGCTTCGGGAATTTTCCCCAGAGGAATATCTCGAATCGGGATTGCAACAAATAGAATTCATGCCAGTGTCTTCACCAGTTCAGATCGCCATCCCGATCATGGACCCTGGTAATGACGCAGTGAACTACACACTTGCCTTTCGCTCTCCCTGAATTGCAAATACTTCCAGTTTTTTGCACTCGAAGAACGCGCAAAGTGCTTCGAAACGACACACTCGAAAATTTTTTTGCCTTTACCAAATTGTCAAGTCTTTAACTGCACATCTCTCCCCGCTATCATTAGCGGCCCTGAAATCTTCCCGTAATTTGTCATGCAAACTGTTGGTCACAACATAGGTCCTTACGAACTTAGAAATAATTTGTTCCTGGCACCGATGGTTGGAGTCAGTGACACACCGTTTCGGGAAATCTGTAGCCAACAAGGTGCCGGCCTCACTATCGGTGAAATGCTGACTTGCAATAAAGACCTGTGGCATAACGAGCGCAATCGACTCAAGCAGGTCAAGCCGCGTACATCAGGACCGCAAGTCGTGCAGATTGCAGGATCTGATC
>CAYTLI010000259.1:0-3621 GCA_964438455.1 uncultured Pseudohongiella sp. | reverse complement strand
TTCACCGATGACATTCTTGCCAACGGCATCCGGTTTGATAATTGAAAGGGTACGTTCGATCGCCATCGTTACTCCAGGAACCTAGGTTTTGCAAAAGATCGCGCATTATACGCGGTAATTTACGCGTTTTGTACGTCTAAAACAGGCAAAAAGCACTGCATTTTCAGGCTATTAGCTCAACTGTCCGGAAATCTGCCGGCCGCGAGCCCTAGTCGGCCACTTCCTCTATCCAGGCAGCCTGGATTGCCTCGAGGATCTTCTCCCCGCTGCGTTCAGGATCGTCATCGAATTCCTCCAGATCACAGACCCAGCGATGAAGATCCACAAAATTTACATACTGGGGATCCACATCGGGATGCTCGTCCGCCAGCCCCATCGCAATCTCATAGACATCGACCCACTTCATACCATCGCCTCCCGCTAATGTCCTTCAGAGACCATATTAATCGTGTACTTGGGAATCTCTACCAACAGGTCCTCATCAGCAACTTTCGCCTGGCAGCTTAGTCTCGATTCCGGCTCCAGACCCCAGGCCTTATCCAGATAGTCCTCTTCATTCTCACTGGCATCTTCCAGCGAGTAGAATCCTTCTCTCACGATCACATGGCAGGTTGTGCAGGCGCAGGATTTTTCACAGGCATGCTCGATGGGAATCTTGTTCCGCAACGCTGCATCCAAAATACTCTCGCCAGTATCAGCTGAGATCTCAGCGCCATCGGGACAAATAACTTCATGGGGTAAGAATTGTATTTTTGGCATTTTCCTTTGACTCTACTTAATCACTACCAGCTTCCACACTATCAATCGACTCACCACGCAGCGCGCTGATGTGCAAATCCATTCGCCGTGCCGCAAATTCGTTACTGGCGCGGTTCAACGCCTCAACCATTTCATGTATCGCAACTGGATTTGAATTTTCGACGGCAGACTTCAACTCAGCCATGGCGGATTCAATCTCTCGCCTCTCATCGGCTGACAGCAATTCACCATCTTCCGACAATGCAGCCTCGATGGCATCGATTATTTGCTGGGCTTCCAGCTGCGCCTCGCGCAACACTCTGGTATCACGATCCTCCGCAGCATGATCATGTGACGATTGCAGCATCTGTTCGATAGCATCGCTATCCAATCCGTAACTGGGTTTCACCTGAATTTCAGATTTCTTGCCGGTGCTTAGCTCTTCAGCGATCACACTTAATAAACCATCCGCATCGATCTGAAAGGTAACTCTTACTTTTGCCGCACCTGCCACCATTGGCGGTATGCCCCGCAGGTCAAACCTGGCCAGAGAACGACAATCACTCACCAATTCCCTCTCACCCTGCACCACATGCAAGGACATTGCCGTTTGACCATCCTTGAAAGTGGTGAATTCCTGCGCCTTGGCCACAGGGATGGTGGTATTGCGTGGGATAATTTTTTCCACCAGCTCTCCCATGGTTTCGATACCAAGAGAGAGTGGATTCACGTCCAACAACAGAAAGTCGTCCGCTGATTTATTGCCGATCAGCACGTCGGCCTGGATGCCAGCACCAATTGCTACTGCTTTATCCGGATCAATATCGGTGAGTGGTTGCTTGCCGAAAAACTCTGCCACCGCCTCCCTGATCACTGGCATCCTGGTCGCACCACCAACCAGCACTACATTGTCTACCTGCGAGGTTTCCATGCCACCATCCCGAAGCACGCGCCGGCAAGTGAGTATCGTTCGCTGCACCAGGTCTGCACAAAGCCCGGCAAACTCCGCTCGCGTCAACGTTACTTTGTCGCCCTCAATCGTTACCGTTGCTGATTCATTCTCAGTCAAACCGTGCTTGAGGCTGATAGCCGCTCGTCGTAATTGGTGATCCGAATACTTGTCTCCTGTTTCCTGGCGCAGATGACTGACCAAAGCCGCATCAAAATCATCGCCGCCAAGATTTGTGTCACCACCGGTCGCCAGTACTTCGAAGACACCCTTACTCAGGCTTAACAGGGAGACATCGAAGGTGCCGCCCCCCAGGTCGAATACAATTACTTTGCCCTCATCCTGGCTATCGAGACCATAGGCCACAGCCGCCGCAGTGGGCTCATTGAGCAGACGCAGAACTTTCAGGCCAGCCAACTCGGCAGCGTCTTTCGTCTGTTGTCGCTGCGCATCATTGAAATATGCGGGCACGGTGATTACCGCACCCTCGAGCTTTCCCTTCAGGCAGGATTCGGCCCGGCGTACCAATGTGGCCAGAATCTCAGCCGAGATTTGGGCGGGATCCTTGATGCCCGCTACGGTGTGCACTGCCGGAGCCTGTTCGGCGCGCGAGTCTGAAAAACGATAGTGGGACGAGTGCGGAATAGAGCGCAGCTCTGCGAGGCTCTTTCCGAACCAGCGCTTTACCGACGATAAGGTATTTTCCGGATCTGTTACTCCAATCTCCCGGGCCTTCTCACCAACTGTAACTGCGCCATCGCTGGCAAAATGCACCACCGAGGGGAGCAGGTGGTTGCCCGCCTCGTCTGGCAAAATTTCAACCTTGCCTCCACAACTGGCTGCGACAAGGGAGTTTGTAGTGCCCAGATCGATTCCCACCGCCAGTCGATGGGAAGGTTTGGCTTGCACGCCACCCGGTTCTGAAATTTGTAGAAGTGCCATCTAGTATCCCAGGCGCTTCTCTTCGCCCTGCTCAATCTCGGCAAGCAGTTTGTGAAGAAATTGCATCTCGAAGAACAACTGCTTTGCTTCCTTTAACTCTATTCGGTTCAGGTGGTCGGCGAATACGGATTGGCTGTTCTGAAGCCTGCTACCTACACTGGTTTTCATCTGCTCCAACTCTGCCAGGGCACTCTCGTCACCAGGCAGTTCAGCCAGCTTTTCACGCTGCTGCATCTGCTCCATGAGCAGATCCATGCTCAGGTCTTCCTGGCTGGCCTGCTCAGTTTCGATACCGCGAAGCGCAAGCAGATAACCAGCCCGCTTTAATGGCGTTTTTAAAGTGCTATAGGCTTCGTTGAGCAAACTATTCAATTGAAGTGCCCGGATTTTTTCTGCCTCGCCTGCGCCACTGAACTTGTCTGGATGCGTCTCGTTTTGCAGATCATGATAGCGTTCGGTGAGCGCATTGAGATCGACTTCGAACGATTCGTCTAGATTGAACAGCTCGAAGAAATTTTGTTCTGTTGAAATCACTTGGCTTAAAAGTCAGGAAATGCATCCAGCGGCGACGATGCATAGATATGGGGACTAAACGCTGAAGCTTTCTCCACACCCACATTCAGCTTTGGCATTTGGGTTCTTGAATTCAAAACCTTCATTAACCCCTTGCTTCACAAAATCCATTTCAGTGCCATCGATGTAAACCAGACTCTTCGGATCGACTACTATCTTGACGCCGTGATCTTCAAAAACCTGGTCACCTACGTCGAGCTTGTCCACGAACTCCAGCACATAAGCCATGCCCGAACAGCCGGTGGTCTTGACCCCCACGCGGATTCCAAGGCCGTGCCCTCTGTGCTGTAACTGTTCGGCAACATGCCTGGCCGCGCTTTCTGTAATTGATATGGACATAACTGGTGTAGCTGTTTAATCGAGAACCTAGGCGCCGCGCTTCTTCTTGACGTCTTCTATGGCAGCCTTGATTGCATCCT
>CAYTLI010000258.1:0-3630 GCA_964438455.1 uncultured Pseudohongiella sp. | reverse complement strand
GATCTTCAGCCCCTTCTTCACTACCAAGGAACGAGGTAAGGGCACAGGCTTCGGCCTCAGCACCGCCTTTGGATTCCTGCAGCAGTCCGGCGGCAGCATCAGGGTCGAAAGCATTCCCGGCGAAGGAGCCACTTTTGTCCTCGTACTCCCCAGGGTTGCGGAAGAGTTGCTGCTGCAAAAGAACAGCGATAAATCCGAGGCAGAACCTGGCCGCTACAATGGTACGGTTCTCGTGGTCGAAGACGATGATGATGTGCGTGACATCGCGAGTCACACGTTGCTGGACGCGGGCTACCATGTGTTGCTGGCGGAGAATGGCAATAAGGGGCTGGAGTTATTTCAGAAGCATCGCAATATCGATCTGGTCTTTTCCGATATCATCATGCCCGGCGGAATGACTGGGGTGGAAATGGCACAGGAGATTCAACGCATCAAACCCATTCCTGTGTTACTCGCTACCGGATATGCGGAGAAGATGCTGAAAGACAAGATTCAGGACAGTGCAAACATCATCTGCATTGCCAAACCCTATGACACCGACGAACTCCCTGCCCTGATCGATTCCATGCTCAACAAGAAGGCGAGTTAGGTAATTATCCTGTTGTATTCACCAGTTTTTCCGCTCAGCTGACGAGCAAAATACCTACATTTATTTTTTTTATTTCTTGCTAGATTAAATTCCATCATTACAGCAGTTCTTTGGCCGTATTCTTGACCTGCTTATGTCGGAACCCTGTCAGCATAGCGTGCTCATCATTGATGATGAGAAGTATGTCGCGGAACTCATTGCAGACATCGCAATCGAGTTTGGTATGGCGATAAGTATTTCCTTGCACTTTGATGATGTCTTGCCTGCAATCGATAAATTCCCACCGACAATTATCTTTCTCGACATGAACCTTGGTGACCACTCTGGCACTGAAGTTCTTGACATGCTGGCCAATACCAGCAACGAAGCAAAGATCATCCTGATGAGCGGCATGGATTCAACCGCACTGGAAACGGCCAGGCAAAAGGCCGAGGTGCTGGGCCTTAATCTCGAGCCGCCGCTAAGCAAGCCCTTTCAACTGGAAGATGTAGAAGCGTGCCTGCAGAGGGCGCTAGAGAACGACTAGCGAAATCAGGAACTTCTCTGCCTTACCGCTTCGAACAGTGCTACGCCCGTAGCAACCGATACATTGAGGCTGCTCAACTCTCCAGCCATTGGAATGGAAACAAGGAAGTCGCAGCATTCCCTGGTCAGCCGACGCAAACCACTACCCTCGGACCCCATAACAACTGCAATAGGGCCGCGCAGATCCTGGGCAAATATATCTGTTTCTGCCTCATCGTCTGTGCCCACCAGCCAGACCTGACGTTCCTGCAAGGCCTTGAGGCAACGAGACAAGTTAGTCACGGTAACCAGCTTCACAGTCTCTGCTGCGCCGCTGGCCACCTTGCGAACGGTGGTATTGATTGAAGCCGACTTGTCTTTGGGCACAATCACCGCATCCACTCCCGCGGCATCGGCTGTACGCAGACATGCACCCAGGTTATGCGGATCGGTGACGCCATCAAGAACCAGGAGTAATGGTGGATGGGCCAGTTGCTCCAGCATGGCGATCAGTTCTTTTTCAGACATGGCTGCATCTACCTGCTCTGCCAAAGCTGCGACTCCCTGGTGGGCGTCCGGGCATACTTCGCCCAATTCCTTCTTACCGACGTGTTCCACGGTAAGCGAAGCTTGCTTCGCCAACGTGACCAGGGCAGCGATTCGCTTGTCTCCCCTGCTTTCCACAAGCAACAGTCGAGTAATGGCATCAGGCCGGCGCTTGATTAACTCCGACACGGCATGGATGCCGGTGATCCATTCACTGCTATTACTCATCTCTCGCTAGCTCTTTCACTTTTGCCTGGCACTCTTGCCGCGCCCTTTCGGCCCGGATTGCTTCCTGCTGCCAGCCTTTTTCTGTTGTCCGGTTTTCTTCTTTTGCCCGGCCTTGTTCTTCCCTGGCTTGCCGTGTTTCTTGCCGCCAGACTTGCGCGGCTTCTGGTCCTTGCCTGATTTCTTGCCGGACTTCTCCTGTTTTCTTTGGTTTCCATGCTTACCAGGCTTTGCGGACTTTGATTTCGCGCCATGTTTGGGACGTCTGGACTTCCTGCTGCGGGATGTATCAACACCCAACAAGTGCAGATCGATCTTCTTCTCTTCCAGATCTACCCTGGCAATCTTGACTTCAACCGGGTCGCCAAGGCGATAGGACTTGCCATTGCGTTCACCATCCAGACGGTGATGTACCGGATCGTAGTGATAGTAGTCATTGCTCAGGTCGGTAATATGAACCAGGCCTTCGATAAAGATTCCATCCAACTCAACGAACAGGCCGAAGCTGGTTACCGAGGTTATCGTGCCCGGAAATTCCTCACCAACCCGATCACTCATGTACTCACACTTCAACCAGTCGATCACGCTGTAGCTGGCGGCATCGGCACGACGCTCGCAATCGGAGCAGCTCTCTCCAAGATGAATCAGCTGCCCTGCAGAATAGGGATAGATATCCGCCTGCTTCAGAGACCCTTGTGACGGATGCGGTTTGAGGTGAGCACTCTGCTTGTTCCTGATCAGGTAGCGGATAGCACGGTGCACCAGCAGGTCCGGGTAGCGCCGGATCGGCGAGGTAAAGTGTGTGTAGGCCTGGAAGCCGAGACCGAAATGACCAATGTTCTCCGGTTGATAGACCGCCTGCATCATTGAACGAATCAGAGAAGTCTGCAGCATGTGACGATCGGGCCGATCATCAATCTGCTGTAGCACCTGCTGGTAATCCACTGGTGTTGGCTGCTCGCCGCCGCCAAGGATCAGGCCCATACCGAAGAGAAATTCCCGCAGCCCTTCCAGCCGATCGGGATTAGGCCCCTGGTGGACACGGTATAGTGCTGGTTGCTGCAGTTTCTCAAACAGTTGCGCAGCAGCGACGTTTGCACACAGCATGCATTCTTCGATCAGCCGGTGTGCGTCATTCCTCTGCACCGGAATAATCTCGCGTATCTTTTTGTCTTCACCAAAAACGATTCTCGTCTCCGGTGTATCGAAGTCCATCGCACCACGCTGTGTTCGCCATTGGCGACGTGCGTGGAAGACTTCATAGAGGGCATCGAGGCTATGCTGAACTTGTGATGGGAGATTCTCGCGCAGACGCTGACGTAAACTTTCCTGATGTTCGCTCTCCGCAACCTGCAACATTTCGGCGACTTCGTTGTAGGTGAGTCGCGCGTGGGAGTGAATCACCGCTTCACTGAACTCGAAACCTGCAACTTCTCCCGAGGGCAATATTTCCATCTCACAAACCATGGCCAGGCGATCGACTTCTGGTTTTAAGGAACAGAGACCGTTAGATAAAGCCTCGGGCAACATGGGAATCACGTGGCCGGGGAAGTAGACCGAGGTGCCACGCTGCTCCGCCTCTTCATCGAGTTTGCTTGTCAGCCTTACATAATGGGATACGTCGGCAATGGCGACGACCAGATTCCAGCCGCCACCCGGTCTTTGCTGTGCGAACACCGCGTCGTCAAAGTCTTTCGCGTCCTCGCCATCTATGGTGACCAGGGGAACACCTCGCAGATCGTGCCTGGAAGCAAGGTCTTCCTGCA
>CAYTLI010000257.1:0-3653 GCA_964438455.1 uncultured Pseudohongiella sp. | reverse complement strand
CGCTGAGTTTGGTCTGCGGGTGGAAAGAAATTCTGTCGATCCAAGTGGTGCCTGCAAATACGACACAAGCTCAACCAGCATGAGCGCCAGTGTGTTGCGTGACGTCAATCAAGAATCGAACCTGCTGCTTGCTCTGACCCGTTCTCAACGGGGGCCAAGTGTCGAAGAGTTGTACTCTAATGTTTCGTCCTCCACTTGTGCAGAATATGTGGATGAGGACAATTTTGTTCTTCATGCAGCTACTGCCTTATTGGAGGTTGGCAACCCAAATCTTGAGAAAGAAACTTCCAACAATATCGAGTTCGGCTTTCGCAAGCACAGCGGTCGCATCACCGGCGAATTCAGTGCCTATTACAATGCTATCGAAGATTTCATCTTTCTGGATATCACCGGTGAAGAAATAGCAGAGCAAGCTATTGCCCGCTTCGTTGCGCGGGATGCCACCTTCGTCGGCATGGAGGCAGAAGTTGAGATGCTGCTGCTCGATCAGGTTAACAGTAGCCTTGCCCTCACACTGTTTGGTGACATGGTCAGGGCGGAGTTCGATAGTGACGGTTATGTGCCGCGAGTACCGGCGGCAAAGCTAGGCATGGAGCTGCGCTGGTATGGCCCGAACTGGAGCGTACATTTGCACGGGGTGAGAATGGGCGAGCAGAACAACACTGCCCAGTTGGAACTGCCCACGGATGCCTATACCAATTTGTCGTTCTATGCCGACTATCACTGGTCTATTGCCTCGCGCACTGAGCTACAGGTCTTTCTGAAGGCCGATAACTTGCTCGACGAGGAAATCAGGAATCATGCGTCGCTATTGAAGAACTACTCGCCCGAACCGGGCAGGGGTGTGCGTTTGGGGTTACGCCTGTTCTATTGACGTACTGGCTAGTCGCTGTCGGCACTGTTGTCGGCAGCGGAACTGGGCACGAAATCACCGGAGAAACTAATCAGCTGATCGTTGTCGTCGAATAACACAGTTATGCGTTCCTGGCCACGAACGCCGCCACCAGGCTGGTAGTTGTACACATAATCCCAGCGATTCTGGTGATAAGGATCGCGCACCAGCGGCGAGCCCATGACGAAGATTACCTGGCGCTTGGTCATGCCGGGGCGCAACTGATCAACCATGTCCTGGGTGATGATGTTGCCTTGCGGAATGCCGATCTTGTACACGCCGGGGAAGTCCAGCGAGCCTATATTGCCGCAGCTTGCCAGTATCAGGGGCAGGCACAGCAAGCTGATATTTTTCATCAATAACTTCATAAGCTTAGGGCTTTTCCAGGTTTCCTTAATGTTGCGGTCTTTCCAGCGATTCAGCGAGCGGGCATAATAACCCGGTTCTGATTCCAGGCAAAAGACCCGGAACGGACGCTACTGGCGCCGTAATTCATACACCTGATAGACAGCAAAAGTAGCATTTCTATTCCCTGCAGCGATTGAGAGCCTATTCATGCCCAGTGAAAACCAGGAACTGCGAGACGCAGGTCTGAAAGTTACCCTCCCCAGAGTCAAGATTCTGCAAATACTGGAAGGGTCGGATACCAAGCACATGAGTGCGGAAGACGTATACAAGGCACTCATCGATGCGGAGGAAGATGTTGGGCTGGCGACTGTCTATCGCGTGCTCACCCAGTTTGAATCGGCTGGCCTGGTGGCCAGGCATCATTTCGAGGGTGGTCACTCAGTGTTCGAACTCATGCCGGATGATCATCATGACCATATCGTCTGCGACAGCTGCGGTAAGGTTGAGGAATTCTTCGATGACATCATCGAGCAACAGCAGGAAAAGATCGCCAAAAAACATGGCTTCAAGATTACCGATCACAGCATGTACCTGTACGGAATCTGTAAGGATTGCCAGGCAGAAAATTCCTGAGTTATTTCAGGACAGGTTGGCTACCATCTGCTGCGCGTGAGCCAGTGATTCATCACTGAACTCTTCACCACCCAGTTCACCGCCTAGCTCACCACCCAACATTCGCGCCACTTCTTTGACAATCTCTTCTCCCTGCAGGGCGCGAATCGATGTCTTGGTGTTCTTGCCTTGAGCTTGCTTCGCTACCTTGAAGTGATGATGACCCTGTCCAGCAACCTGTGCCTGGTGAGTGACGCATAATATCTGCGTCGAATCTCCAAGTTTGCGAAGTAGCTCGCCAACGACCCGTGCCACTCCGCCGCCGATACCAACGTCTACTTCATCGAACACGAGGCTGGGAATGGCAGATGTCTGCGCGGTGATGACCTGAATCGCCAGGCTGATCCTCGACAGCTCACCGCCGGAGGCGATCTTGATCAGTGGCTTTGCGGCCTGACCCGGATTTGTTGAGACGAGAAATTCCACCGTCTCCAGGCCATGTCTTGCAGGCTTGGTTTCCTTGCTCTCACTCAGGCTGACTTCCAGCGAGGCGTGTGGCATACCCAGAATTTGCAGTTGCTCATTGATCTGTTTGCTCAGTTTGCTGGCGGCTTTCTTTCGTTGTTTGCTCAGTTCTTTTGCAAGCTGCTGATACTGATCCCGCAACATCTTGTCGTTGGCAGTCAGCTGTTCCAGTTCGGCATCGCAATTTTCGAAACGATTGAGTTGTGCTCGCAGCTCACTCACCAGGGCAGGCAATTCATCTGCTTTCACCTTGTGCTTGCGTGCCACGCTGTGCAGGACACCCAATCTGGCATTGACCTGATCAAGGCGCTCCGGATCCGCATCGAAGCTGTCGTTAAACGTGCGCAGTTCATTCACCGCTTCTTCGATCTGGATTTCGGCATTCTCCAGCAAGGCAACGATTGAGCCGATGGCATCATGACTCTGTTTCAGATCGCGCAGGCTATTGAGCAGAGAGCTCAGATGATTGCTCAGGTTCTCGTCCGCTTCGCCCAACTGTCCCAAGGCAGACCGAGTGCTGGAAAGGATGTCATCGGCCTGGTTCAGCACCTTGAATTCTGCTTCCAGTGAGGCAAATTCATCTTCACCTATTTCAAGCTCATCCAGTTCGGAAAGCTGGTAGCTGAGCAGCTGGGTCTGGGCTGAATTCTCTTCCGATTGCTGGCTCAGTTGCTCCAGTTGCCGGTCATTTTGCTGCCACTGCTTCCAGGTCGAAGTCAGGTTTGCCAATAATTTCGCGTCGACGCCAAATTCATCGAGCAGGCGTTGATGGGTGCTGCGATTCAGCAGTGACTGATGTTCGTGCTGGCTATGGATGTCAATCAGCATCTCGCCAAGGGTCTTGAGGCTGGACAGGTTCACCGGAGAGTCGTTGATATAGGCACGTGAACGTCCGTCGCTATTGACGATACGCCGCAGGATACACAGCTGCGGAGAATCTTCCGCAAGCAGGTCGTTCTCCTCCATCCAGGCCTGGGCGTTGGCTATTCGGCTGGTGTCGAACTCGGCAGAGATCTCTGCTCGTCGCGCACCCGGGCGAACGATGGTCTTGTCTGCCCTGTCTCCAAGGGTGAATCCAAGTGCACCGAGAATGATGGATTTTCCAGCCCCGGTCTCACCGGTAATCACCGACATGCCAGCTTCGAATTCAATCTCGAGGTGATCGACGGTGGCATAGTTCTGGATGGCGAGATGGGTGAGCATAGGGGCAAAGTATAGAGGACACCGATGTAGAGAGCATCGTCTATCGTAGACCTGCTGAAAGCAGCAAATCCAT
>CAYTLI010000256.1:0-3660 GCA_964438455.1 uncultured Pseudohongiella sp. | reverse complement strand
TGGTGAACTGGGGTCGGAACACTACAACGAATACACGGTGATCGGTGATGAGGTGAATCTGGTTGCCCGCATTGAGTCTCATTGTCTGCGCGGCCAGATACTGATCAGCGAAAACACTTACGAGATTGTGAAAGACTTCGTGGAGGTCAGTGAACCGAATCAGATTGACGTAAAAGGTTCCAGGGATTCGGTCAGCCTCTATGAAGTTTTTTCCACTTCGCGTCCTGAAGAAATGGCGGTTCCCCGGCGTGAAACGAGAAAGAGCCCACGGGTAAACACTTCGATGCCGCTGGAATTTCAGGTGTTAAGCGGAAAGATCGTGCAGCCCGAACGATATCAAGGCAAGGTGCTGGATCTAAGCTATAACGGTATGATGATCGGGACGGCAGACAAATTGCCAGTTATGTCCGAGATCAAGTTGTCTCTTGCTCTGGAACTGTTCAGTAATAAAAGCACTACCGTCTATGCGCGCATTCTCAAATCAGACGCGCGTGATGGGGAATACCGTAGTAGTGCTGAACTAACGAACATCAGTCGACAGGGACAGGCCGCGATCAAAAATTTTGTTGATCAGCTTATCTCTGCTAGCTGATCACCGTAAACTCCCTCCATTGATTCCATCTGAAGTCAGCATTTATCCATGCCTGTTGGTTAAATTGCGACATTTCCATACTGCAGAAAACCTGTAAATCACCTTTGTTTCTCTGGGGAAAATCCCGGAATTCAGCAAGTTGCACAATATTTATAGGAATTATTCCTACATGACTGTGCGCCGTCTCCATGTACTATTAGCTTCGTGGTTTAACCATCACTGATCGTAATCAGTCGCATGGTTGTTCCGTATTTCGGCAAGCCAGTATTACCAAGAAGTTCCAGGAGTCTGCCTTGGCAAATAACAGAATATTGATCGCCGATGACGAAGCGGATCTAACTGAGATCATCGGTGCCGTCGCCGAAGATCTTGGCTTTCAAGTCACTGTTGTGCACGAAGGAAGCGAAGTAGTTAGCCGCGTTTCGGCCGTGGACCCCGGTGTCATTGTCCTCGACCTGCGCATGCCTGGCGCAGATGGGATCGAGGTATTGAACGAGCTCGCAGATATAGGCAGTAAGGCGAGCATCCTGCTAATGAGTGGCCTCGGTCAGAGTACGCTCAACTCCGTCGGTCATGTAGGTAAAGAGAAAAACCTCAATGTAGTCGGCACCCTCACCAAACCGATTACACCCGATGATATAGAGACGGCGCTCGAACCTTTATTGCAGGCGGCCCCAGCGGAAGATGCTGATACGGCTCCTGCTGTATCAGACGTTGCCGACTCTGGTTTCGGCCTGCGCACACAATTCCTTGCCCACACCCAGCTGGCTGACGAGTCTGGATCCGCCGTACGTGCCACTCTGGCCGGTAGTTGGGTTCTGGACAACAACGAGGAAGTTTCACGGGACAAGTTTGAGAACTGGGCGCATGCTGCGGGGATCAGCAAAGGACTCTTTGACCGTATTCTGCGCGATGCCCTGCAGTCCTCGCGAGCCAAGGGTGCAACAAACGGCGACCTGGTCCTGGGTATCAAGCTGGGCAATGAAACCCTTGGCGACGAAAAAACAGTCGAACATCTATCTACTGTTATTGATAACTGCAGTTTTCCGATAAGCAATTTCGTCCTGGAAATTCACGAAGACGATATCAATCGTGACTATGGCTCTGCAGCAGCATTGTTATCCAGATTGAGAATCAAGGGGTTTCGCATTGCAGTCATTTCCAAATCCAGTAGCGACGATCTCCTGGCCATGATCGACAAGTTGCCGATGGACGAAATTATTATTGATCTGGGCTGGCTGGAGAGAAGCAACAAAGTTACCTCGGACATGGAGCTTGAATTCAGCTATAGCTCACTCGGTTCCATGGCCAGGAAGAAAGGTATCACCACCTGTGCTGACAATGTGAATAACAACGAAGTATTCGAATTCGCCAGGCGTTGTGGGTTCTCCCAGGCAAGAGGTTCTGCAATCCAGGATTATCAACCCATCGCCAATCTGGCAGAGGCTTAACGAAGACGGTTGAAACCGTCAGACAGGATGCAACAATGGACTGGTCCAGGCGCATCAACAATCTGATCCTCCTCATCTCGATCCTCACCCTGGGTGCCTGGTTGTTGGTCGCTGGCACCCCTGCGAACTCTGGTACAAGCGCGGTGCTGCTTGTTGCAGGAGTACTATCGATTGCTGGCTTGTTGCTGTTGTTGATACTTGGTCTCAAATCTCCCGCTCGCCAGGTTTCATCACCGAGTGCAGACTTCGTTCTGCAAATGTTCGTGGAGAAAAATCCCGAGATCATGTTCGTGAAGAACCTGGATGGCAGCTTTGCTGTCGCCAACGAAAAATTTCATGAGATGGTCAGCGACCCAAAGGACATCATCGAAGACATCAACCAGGAAGATGACCTGCCTGGCTTCGTTGCGTCGAGGATCCATCAGCAGGATATGCAGGTAATTCGCAGCGAAGAACCGATGGAGTTTCATTCAGAATACAAGCGCGATAGCGAGAACCTGCACTTGAAGACGCTGCGCTTTCCCATTCGTGATGCCAATGGTGAGTTGATTGCTATAGGAGGCATCTCAAGCGACATCACCGACCAGATACAAAGTCGAAGAGCATTGATGGAGAACGAACAGCTGTTGCGTACATTCATCGAGTCGGCGCCCGATGCAGTGCTGGTTTGTGAGGAGGGAGGCGAAGTCACCCTGGTGAATGAGGCTGCTGAGCTCACTTTTGGTTTCGACCGCAGTGAAATGTTAGGCATGAGCCTCGCGGATCTGGTGGCGGGCATCAGCAAGGCTGACATCGATCCCGAAACTCTGGCTCAACGCGTCTCAGAAAAGAGTAAGGTGGCGGAGATACGCCAGGGTTCCGGTATGGGCGAGAACAGTCGGGAGTTTCCGGTAGAGTTTTCTCTAGCGCCGGTTAATACCGCAGAAGGGTCCCTGGTGATCTGCACATTGCGCGATGTCAGCGAGAAGGCAGCCATAGAGACCCAACTCAGGCAAAGCCAGAAGATGGAAGCGATCGGCAAGCTAACCGGTGGCATGGCACACGATTTTAATAATCTACTTGGGATCGTGATCGGTAACCTGGCGCTGGCGAAGCGCAAACTGGATGCTCGTGACCCACTGACAAAGCGTCTCGACACGGCTCTGAACGCATCGGAGCGGGGCGCGGATCTAACCAAGCGCATGCTGGCGGTTGCGCAGCGGCAACCGCTGCAGCTAAAACCGATGAATCTCAACGACATCGTTGGTGACATGGCGGAGATGCTGCCCCAGACCCTGGGTAAAGACATCGAAATCAAGCTAGAGCTGGCTGAAGAAATTCCACTGGTTGCAGTAGACGAGTCGGCTGCAGAAAGTATGTTGCTGAATCTAGCGATCAATGCCCGGGACGCCATGCCCCAGGGCGGCAGTTTCACCATTCAGACTCGTACCGTCGGTAAGGCAGAGATTGAGAAGGTCTTGCCTAATGCGATAGTTCCTGAAGTCGAATTTGTTCACATTGTCATCAGCGATACTGGTACGGGAATGGACCAGGAAGCGCTCAGCCGGGCTTTTGAGCCTTTCTTCACCACCAAGGAGAAAGGCAAGGGCACCGGCCTGGGGCTGGCGATGATTTATG
>CAYTLI010000255.1:0-3664 GCA_964438455.1 uncultured Pseudohongiella sp. | reverse complement strand
TCCGATGAATTCGATCCACACTATCTGCATCTATTTCTATGGGACAAGCAGGAGAATCGCATTGCCGGAGCCTATCGTGTAGGACTGGTAGATGAGATTGTTGCCAAGCACGGTGTGAAGGGGCTCTATAGTCGTTCCTTATATATGTACGACGATGCATTCATCAGGCAACTGGGTTCTGCAATCGAGATGGGAAGGTCTTTTATTCATCTCGACTATCAGCGACGTCCTGTTTCACTAAACCTGTTGTGGCGGGGTATCGGCCAGATTCTGGTCAAGAATCCCAGGTATCACACATTGTTTGGCTCGGTAAGTATCTCCCGCGAGTATAGCGATCTGGCCAGGTCATTGATTGCGGACACCTTGCTTACCAACTATAAGGCGAAAGAATTCGCTTCCCTGGTGCAACCAATTACTCCTCACAAAGTTGAGAACCGGGTGTGGACGGAAGCCATGCTCGCGGAACTGGCTAATGTGAAGATGCTGGGCAAGTTGATTGGGCGCTGTGATCCTGGAAAAGCGGTCCCGGTACTATTGCGACACTACCTGTCTCTCAATGGCAGGCTGGTTTGCTTTAACATCCATTCCAACTTCAATAATTCACTCGAGGGTCTGATTATCGTCGATGTGAGAAAAACCGACCCGAAGACACTTAACCGTTTTCTCGGCGCCGAAGGACTGAAGCATTTCATGTCCTATCACCAGTTGCAGGATACCGCCTGAGCATGCCGAAACTTGTCGCCGTCCTGCAATTGCTGCTGGCAGCTATTCTGGCTTTACTGGCCCTGGCCACTCTGGTGAACCTTGCCTTCATTCTGACCCGGCCGGAGACCATTTCTGTGGTCAATACGCTGATAGGGCAGGGTCTGCTGATCATCTGCCTGTCGGCTCTGAGCAATATCCTGTTTCGAAAAGGCTGGAAACAGCTGCGATCCGCGGATTCGGAGAGCAATTCTCCCTCCTGAGCCCGTTCAGAGCTGGAAGCCGCGGGCTACGCAGGAGTATAATTCGGCGCTTTTAATCTGCCCCCCGGTCTTCGTGATGATTATCTTCGACGAACCCAGCCGGTTCTCCCAGTTTCATGAGAACTGTGTTGCCACTATCGGAAAATTCGATGGCGTACACCTGGGCCACCAGCTGATTCTGGATCAACTAAAACAGCAGGCTGAGCAACACAGTCTGCCTGCAGTGGTCATCCTGCTCGAGCCACACCCGGAAGAGTTCTTTGCCGGAGATTCAGAAAAATGTCCGGCGCGTCTCACCACGGTTAGAGAGAAACTGGAGTTGCTGGATAGTTTTGGGGTCGACTTCGTCTATCAGTTACAGTTCGACGAAACGATCAGCCAGATAAAGGCCGAAGATTACGTACAAGATATTCTCGTTGCGGGCCTTGGCATCAACTGCCTTATAGTGGGCAATGACTTTCGCTTTGGGCACCAGCGCCAGGGTGATTTCAAGCTGCTCGAGAAAATGGGTGAGCAACATGGGTTCGAGGTTGTGGAAACCATGGCCTACGAACGCAACGGTCAGCGTATTAGCAGCACCATTGTGCGCGAGAAACTTGGTGAAGCAGATTTCGGCCTGGTAGAACAATTGTTGGGAAGGCCTTACTCAATGAAAGGCGAGGTGCAGCGCGGGCAGCAACTGGGCACCGATCTCGGTTTCCCCACTTGTAATATAAATCCTCACCGGCGTCGTATTCCCTTGCATGGAGTCTATGCCTGCAGGGTGCGCCTGGTAGATCGATATTTCCAGGCCGCAGTGAATATAGGTTATCGACCCACGGTAACGGATTCTGGCGATGCATTGCTGGAAGCGCACATACTCGACTTCTCAGAAGAGTTGTACGGTAAAACCATCGAAGTGGTATTTCTGCAGAAAGTGAGAGACGAAATCAAATTTGACGGACTGGAAGCACTCAAGGTTCAGATCGGCAAAGATGTTGAACAGGTGAGGGAAGTTCTTAAAGCCTGCGCCTGATTCAGGCGGATTTGTCGCTAAGCAAAGGAATTGTCCTGGTAAGATTATGACCGACTACAAGAGCACACTGAATTTACCTCACACGGATTTCCCGATGAAAGCCAACCTGGCGCAACGGGAGCCTGGCATGTTGCAGAAGTGGGATTCACTCTCCCTGTACCAGCGTATCAGTGAAAAAAATGCTGGTAGACCCAAGTTTATTCTTCACGATGGACCGCCCTATGCCAATGGTGAACTCCATCTTGGTCACGCCATAAACAAGGCATTGAAAGACTTCGTGGTGAAATCTCGCCAGATGAGCGGATTCGATGCTCCGTACGTGCCTGGATGGGACTGTCATGGCTTGCCGATTGAGCACAATGTAGAAAAGAAGAAGGGCAAGGCAGGACAGAAGATCGGTTTCAGCGAGTTTCGCCAGGCTTGTCGTGATTATGCTGCCAGCCAGGTAGAAATCCAGAAGCAGGGTTTTATCCGTCTCGGAGTATTGGGTGACTGGGACAACCCCTACCTGACCATGAACTTCAAGACCGAAGCGGATATCGTCAGAGCAGTCGGCAAGATCGTGGCCAATGGTCACATGGTTAAAGGCTACAAGCCTGTTTACTGGTCGGTGGTGGGGGCTTCGGCGCTAGCCGAAGCGGAAGTTGAGTACAAGGATAAGCAATCTTTTGCCATCGATGTGAGATTTCCGGTCGCGTCAGCGAAAGACTTCCTCGCTTGTTTTACAGAAAAAGAAAATGCGGATGAATCTCTGCCAAGCAGTGTGGCGATATGGACTACCACGCCCTGGACACTGCCCTCCAATCAGGCAGTTTGTCTGCACGCTGAACTGGACTATGTCCTGGTTCGATGTGACCTCGGGCAGGGGGCAGAACAATTGCTGGTGGCCAATGATCTGCTGGATGACGTGATGGCACGCTACGCCGCCACTGATTTTGAAGTCGTCGGCAAAGCCAAGGGCGCGCAATTGGAGCGGCAGCTGCTTAATCATCCATTCGTCGACAAGGAAGTGCCCCTGATACTCGGTGAGCATGTAACGACCGAAGCAGGAACCGGAGCTGTACACACTGCTCCCGACCATGGCGTCGACGATTTCAATGTCGGACAGCAATACGGTATCGGTACACTGAACTTGGTGGATGAACACGGTGTGTTTGTAGAAAGCGCCGGCCAGTTCGCAGGTGAGCATGTCTACAAGGTAGATGAAAAAGTCATTGAAGTACTGAAGGCGAATAAAGCGCTCATAGCCGAAGAAACCATCACTCATAGCTATGCCCATTGCTGGCGTACGAAGACTCCGTTGATCTATCGAGCAACACCGCAATGGTTTATCAGCATGACCGAGAAGGATCTACTCGGCTCCGCGCTGAAGGCGGTGCAAGACATCAAATGGATTCCCGATTGGGGCCAGGCGCGCATAGAACTCATGTTGAAGGGTAGTCCTGACTGGTGTGTCTCCCGTCAACGTACCTGGGGTGTGCCAATCACCCTGTTCGTCAATAAAGAGACACAGGAACTGCACCCACGGACAGCGGAGCTGTTCGAGCAGGTTGCCTCGCGTATTGAGGAAAACGGTATCGATGCCTGGTTCGACCTGGATGCTGAAGAGTTGCTTGGTGCTGAGGCCTCTACATATGAGAAGGTTTCGGATACCCTCGATGTGTGGTTCGATTCGGGAGTCACC
>CAYTLI010000254.1:0-3673 GCA_964438455.1 uncultured Pseudohongiella sp. | reverse complement strand
AAGCCGTGCGAGGCAGGGACGCCGAGCACGAGCCCCCAGGGGTGAGACCGAGCGCTTAGCAAGCGTTAGCTTGCTGCGAGCATCGAACGACACCGATCTATGATCGGTGGCTGGGCCGGGTTCACGGCGGGCTTGGAGCCAAACTAGCAGCCTGTGCCTAGCCATTCGGCATTGTGAGAAAACTCTCGGCTCCACGAAAACCGTGGGCTTGGGGTAGTTTCAAGACTGTGAGCTTTCTCACAAGTACGCTCGCTGGGAGCTAGTATCCTTGCTGCATGCAGTTGCCAGATAACACAGCCAACACCGGTTACCTGATTACCCTCGATTGTCGTGACCTGCTGATCGGTATGTTCGTCTCCGAACTCGATTGTCCCTGGTCGGCGACACCCTTTCCCATGGGTGGCTTTCACATCAAGAAGGCAGAGGATATCCAGACCCTGCAGAAGTTTTGCAAGGTAGTCACCATTGACACCAACAGGGGCGCTGAGCCGGCCCAGAGAAAGAAAACTGATCTGACGATTCTCAGCAGCGCGCGTCGGGCGGCACCCTCTGCAGCAGTGAAGGTGAAACGGGACACCTACCCAACTACCCATAGCGTTAAACAGATTCTCGACAAGACCCTGAGCGCCTACGAGCAGCTTCAGGATCAATATCAGGATCTTGGTGTGCAAATCCGGGCGGGTCAGTGCATCGACTTACAGACCGTTACCAAGAGCGGCAACTCATTGATCGAGAGTATCCTGGCTAATCCCCAGGTACTGATCTGGATCCTGCTCACTGACAGTCAGCCACGGCAGCCATCCAGCTATTGTGTTCGAGCTGCAATCTGGGCCGCCATGCTCGGGCGCCAGGTCGGACTCAAGCGACACGATATCGAAGTGATATTCCTGGGTACATTGTTCAGCGATATCGGCATGAATCTGTTACCCGAGAAACTGGTCAACAAGCGTGGCCACTTTCGCAAGAAAGAATATCTGGCGTATAGAAAACACATCAATCTGGGACTCGACCTGTTGAGCCAGTATCCAGATGTGGACGACGATGTTTTACGAATAGTGCGCTGTCACCATGAACGCCACGATGGTCGGGGTTTTCCCAAGCAGTTGAAGGGGGATCAGATACCCGCGCTGGCACGGTATGCCATTCTCGCATTCAGCTTTGAGCGCCTGTTGCGAATGAATGTCCAGAAGGCGCGCATATCACCTGCACGCGCTATTGCGCGACTGTATAAACAACGGGTATTGAAGTTTCCCGAACAACTCATTGTTGAGTTCATTCACGTGATGGGTATGTATCCAGTTGGCACAATAGTTGAGTTGTGCAGTGGAGAGCTGGCGCTGGTGCTGGAGCAGCATGAATCGCAACGGTTGTTTCCGAAAGTCGCGTTGTTAACAGATGCGAAGCGGGAGCAACTAAAAAGCCCCAGGGTCGTCGATCTGTCTGGCGAATCCAGCAGTAAAAACCGGGGCATAAGCACCAGTGTGAGCGCCGGGGAATATCCCCTGGATCTAAGGCAGTACACGCAGAAATTCTTTGGTATGCGCCTTGGTCTTGGCGCACTCAGTATCCGCGTCTAGAGATCGCCGAAGCGATGTTGCAGGACGGATAGCACGGCGACAGGCGCTGTCTCTGTACGCAGTACACGTGGACCAAGCTTCACCAACTGGCAATTCGAAGTCTTCGCCATCTCCAGCTCCGCTGGCGAAAACCCACCTTCCGGCCCGGTAAACACTGTCACCGCGCCATCAATTTTCACCTCATGCAGGCTTTGTTCCGCAGCTGGGTCGAACAGCAGTGGCGTGGTATCGGTTGCCATTTGCATGCACCGGGCAAAATCTACCGGCGAGTCGATCTCAGGCACATCAAGCCGACCACACTGCTCGCTCGCACTGATGGCGATGCGTTGCCAGTGCTGTACTTTCTTCTGAGCACGATCTGACTGTTTGAAGCGAACCTCTCCAAACTCCGACTGAAAGGGGGTTATGCGTTCTGCTCCCAGCTCCACGGCCTTCTGGATCGCGTAGTCCATGCGATCGCCCCGGGACAAACCAAGGCACAAATGAATTCGAAGTTTGGGTGCAACGAAATCACCCAGCTTATTATCCAGCGTGACGGTAACTTCGCCCTTCTTCGCTGCACTGATCTTGCCCGCAAACTCACCACACCGGGCATTGTAGAGATGCACGGTATTACCCACGTCCAGGCGCAATACGTTGGTGATGTAATGTGGTTGGTCGGCGCTAAGCGTGACATCCAACTCCTCGGCAAGTGTTTCGTCCAGGTAGAGTCGGGGAACGCGCATAGCTCAGTAGCTTATCGCTCTGACAGGGACAGGTTGTTCCAGATCTGGGACACGCTGCGGGAAAGGTTCATGGAATAGAAATGCAATCCCGGCGCGCCACCGGCGAGAAGGCGGTCACACATCTCGGTAACCACATCAAGGCCGAAGGCCCGCAGGTCATTCATGTCGTCGCCAAATCCTTCCAGGCGTTTGCGCAACCAGAGGGGAATCTCGGCGCCGCATTTGGCACTGAAACGTGCCAGGTTGTCGTAGTTAGTGATTGGCATGATGCCGGGCACGATGGGGATATCGATGCCCTGGCCCTGACAATAGTCCACGAAATGAAAATAGGCGTCAGCATTGTAGAAATACTGGGTGATTGCGGAATTGGCACCGGCATCCACTTTCTGCTTGAAGAACTCTACGTCGGCCGCGAAGCTTTTCGCGTCCGGATGAGTTTCCGGATAGCAGGCGACCTCGATGTGGAAGTAGTCGCCAGTTTCCCGACGAATGAATTCAACCAGTTCGCTGGCATACCGATAGTTAATGCCAGCACCGCCCCCCGAAGGAATGTCGCCACGCAAGGCAACCAGGCGATTGATACCTGCATCTTTGTAGCTGGACAATAAGTCCAGTACTTCCGATTCATCGGTACCGCCAAACGAAAGATGCGGTGCCAGTGCCGAGCCAAGAGCCTGGTATTTCAATACCAACTGCCTGGTACCGGATTTTGTTGAACCGCCAGCGCCATAGGTCACCGAGAAAAAGTCGGGTTCCAGTTTCGCCAGCTCACCGTGAACAACGTCCAGCCGGGACTCTCCTTCCGAATTTCTCGGTGGATAAAACTCAATGCTGAATGATGTGTTGTTCACGGTATGGGGCTCTCTGCCTGGATCAGTACTTGTAGCTATCAGGCTTGAATGGGCCTTCAACGGCTACATTGATGTACTTGGCCTGGTCCGGTGTCAGCTCGGTGAGTACACCACCAAAACCCTCCACCATCAGCTGGGCAACTTCCTCGTCCAGATGCTTGGGCAACACTTCAACAGTGATGCTGGACTTCTTGAAGTCATCGGACAGGTCGGCGAACTTGCGCTCATACAGGTACATCTGCGCCAGCACCTGGTTGGCGAAGGAGCCATCCATGATGCGCGAAGGATGTCCGGTCGCATTACCCAAATTGATCAGGCGGCCCTCGGACAGCAGGATCAGGTAATCATCGGCATTGTCCTGGCCGCTGCGGAAGATCTTGTGTACCTGGGGCTTCACTTCTTCCCAGGCCCAGTTCGCACGCATGTAGGCAGTATCGATCTCATTGTCGAAGTGGCCGATGTTGCAGATGATCGCGCCGGCTTTCACCGCATCGAGCATGTGCTTGTCACACACATTGAA
>CAYTLI010000253.1:0-3680 GCA_964438455.1 uncultured Pseudohongiella sp. | reverse complement strand
GATGCAGTAGCCATGTTCGAGGCTGCGGGCGTGATCAATATTTCCGTATCTGAAGCCAACCTGTCCAAACCCGGTAACCGTATTCATGAAATGGGCACGGCAAGGATGGGAAGAGATCCTGCGACCTCTGTGTTGAATAGCATGTGCCAGGCGCACGATGTGCCAAACCTGTTCATCACCGACGGCGCCTTCATGGCCTCATCGGCTTGCCAGAACCCCTCGCTGACTTACATGGCGTTCAGCGCAAGAGCTGCGAATTATGCGGCTGATCTATTAGCGGCAGGGCAACTGTAGACAGGTTTCCGTTACAGGCAGAGGCAGAAGATCGATACGCCTGAATTCGGTCGGATGACTCTCTGCCTGCACAGAAATATAACCTTCCCGCACGTACAAAGACTGACCGGCGTCCAGTAGCCGTATTGCATCAGGGTCTTCCGGATCCAGCTGCACATTGGAATACTCAAAAACCGTTTCCCCATTCACCACGTGTCGAATCAGATCACTGCCCCGCACTTCAATCTCCATGGTAACCCACTGATCGCCATGGAAAGTCTGGGAAGTTGAGTTGGTGCAATGCACTTTGATGAGCTGGCGATTGATGCGGTAGTGGGTGCCGGGAGAACAAACATTACCTGTCTGCCGCTCATCACTACCATTACCGCCAAGAAGCTGCGCTTCGATTGAGGCTGGAAATTCCTGATCGACAGTCATGGATTGCGGTGACTGGCTGTGCAACATTATGCCGTTATTGCGAAAAGCCCAGTCTGGTCCGTTGGTTACCTGATCATCCACAAAGCGATATTCCACACGCAGCAGGTAATGAGAGAAGGGTTCCTTGTAGAAGATATGGCCAAACTCACCGTTGAAGTCGGACCAGTTATCATAGGAAACCTTGAACACACCATCCTCGACACGAAAAGTGTCCAGGTAGTTAACTCCCAGTTCGAAGCCGGTGAACTTCGGAATCCAGTCATCCAGATCCTCGCCGTTGAAAAGCGGAATCCAGTCGGGTGCAGAATCGTTCTGCGCCAGCGCCGGCTGCACCAACGCGCTCAACACAATTATTTGCAGCACTCGCCTCATGGCTTATAACTCTCGCACCCAGATATTGCGATAGGACACCACCTGCCCGTGATCCTGTAAGGTAATCGGCATCTTGCCGCTACAATCCTGTTCGCGTTGCTGGCTATAGGGGACACAGCGCGCGCCGTATTCTGGCGTGGGTGTGTAAGTCGCCCCTTGCAGCTCCACGTGATTCTGCACCAGTACACCATTGTGCAGCACGGTAAGATAGGCAGGCGCAGTCAGGTTGCCACGATTGTCGTACTCCGGCGCTTCGAAGATGATGTCATAGCTCTGCCACTCTCCAGGCTCTCTGGCTGCATTTACCAGCGGAGGATACTGAAGATAAACGGAGCCGGCCTGGCCATTCACGTAAGTTGGATTCTGCCAACTATCCAGTACCTGAACCTCGAAGATCGAGTGCAGGAAGACGCCGCTGTTACCCCTGCTCTGCCCTTCACCCTCGATCACGTCCGTTGGTCGCCATTCGAGATGCAGTTGGATGTCACCGAAACTTTGTCTGGTCTTGATCGTTTGCATGCCCCGGCGCACGGTCATCGCGTCACCTGAAATTTCCCAGCGAGCGGGCTCTTCTGTTTCCGCCGTGATCCAGGCATCCATATTGCTGCCATCAAACAGCACAATCGCGTCCGATGGCACCGAGCCATTGTTGACTCCCGAAATTTTTTCCGGCACCGGTTCGTGCTGCTCACGATTGACGGTTTGCGCACTGGAAGCTGATGCCAGCAGAAGGAAACACATTAGTAGTGATTTATTCATAGCGATTCTCAAGTAATCAGGTTCATATCGTCGTCCCATTCGGCGGTGATGTCACGCCGGGATTGATCGACACATTTTTCCAGCCACCCTTGTTCGTAAGAGAGACCATGTTTATCCAATATATGTTGAGGCACGCCGTCCCACACGTTCGGCGTGTTGCCCTGGTAACCCAGATCGCGGAATCCCAATTCTGTAGTGTAGTAACCTGTCAGAGTCAGATCGCGCATGAAACTGAAGAATTGAACGCCTGGCTGCAACTCCGGGTCATCCACATCAGGCCAGGCAATACGATCGCAGATTTGTAGCCTTTGTCGCTCAGTGATGTTGATGAAATCGGCACCGAATTCATCAATCGCATAAGTATCAAGCCAGGCGATGCCGCCACGCACCGGTAACTTGTAGCGCTCGCGATCCTTCACCATGAATTCGACGAAGTCGGGCAAGCCCGCATCAAGCGCGCCGCCGTTTGGGTGATCCGAAGGCAGGATGATGTCGCAGAGCACAGCGATGGTTACCAGTTCGTGTTCACTAAAATAGTTCTCGGCAAACAGCCCGGCATCATAGGCTTTCTCTGCCTCGGTGCGGCCATAGGAATAGGAAGTAGGCAAGGACGTCCAGTTAACGCGCCGGGCAGAATTACCCGAACTTGCACATCCGGTCGTGGCAATGACCCCGGCGCCGAGAGAACTCAGCAGCAATGACTTCAGTGTGTCACGTCGATTCATCTTCGTTTGATTTCCCTTATAAATTTCTCTGGCTCATCTGTTCGATGATGTAATCACTGGTACGCCAGGACAATGCCATGATTGTCCAGGTTGGATTCTTGTCGGCCTGGGACACGAAGGTGCCGGCATCGGCGACAAAGACATTGTCCGCATCATGCAGCTGACCAAAGGCGTTGGTCACCGAAGTCCTGCGATCTGTGCCCATTCTCGTCGTACCCACCTCGTGAATGATCTCCCCCGGCTTGGTGAGACCATAATCGCGATCGGCGCCAGGCTTGGAGCCGAGCAGAATTCCACCGGCAGCCGTAAGCAGCTCTTCCATGGTGTCCTGCATGTGCCTGGCCTGGTTTATTTCGTGCTCGGTCCATTGGTAGTTGAAGCGCAGCACCGGTATCCCCCACTGGTCCACAACCGTTGGGTCCAGCTCACAGTAGTTGGAAAACTGTGGCACGCTTTCGCCGCGACAGGCGATGCTGAGACGGGAACCATAGAAGCGCCTGACATCGTCCCGCAGGCCGTTGCCATATCCGCCGACTCGCTCACCGAGAAATTCATTGTACTGATTCGCTGCAAAGCCAAAGCCATATGAAGGCATACCCATGCCGCCACCGATCTCCAGGTGATAGCCGCGGGTAAAATCCAGGTTCTCGCCTTCCAGCCACCAGGGCGTATAGACATGGCCACCAGAAGTGCCATCTTCGTTGTATATCTCCCTGTCCATCAGGTCAGGCAGGAAGGCGGCGCGACTGGCGCCGGTGGAATCGTGCAGGTAGTGACCCACATGGCCGCTGCTATTACCCAGACCATCTACATGTTGCGCACTCTTCGAGTTAAGCAGGATACGTGCGGTGCTGCAGGCAGATGCAGCCAGTACCACGGTGCGGCCGCGCAACTCATGCTGGCTGCCATCTTGGGTATTGATACAGGCTACGCCAGTGGCGCGGCCATCATTGCCGGTCATCACTTCCCTGACCATGGTATTGGTATAAAGGTCTACCTGCCCCCCTGCTAGTGCCGGATAAACCAGTACCGTGCTGGATGAGAAATCTGCATGAATGCCACAGGCGCGACTGCACTGGCTGCAATAGAAACAGACTCCCCTGCTGTCATTGA
>CAYTLI010000252.1:0-3733 GCA_964438455.1 uncultured Pseudohongiella sp. | reverse complement strand
AAAGGAGCGAAGCTCCGCAGACGGCCGAAGGCCGCCCTTTGCGGGTGAGGAATTTGCGCCCACGCAAATTCCGAATCAATCTCTCCGGGTGGGGCCGTTAGGCTCCCAAACGAATCATTGCTGTTTGGGAAAGCGCTTGCTATTGATCAAACCAAACTGGCTGAGCTTGTATTCGAGTGTGGTTGTGATCACGGCCAGGCCGTATTTGATCGAGCGACTCAGGTTGATGGAGGAGGAATCCGGCAGATAGCGTGTAGGGCAGCTCACTTCACCGATGGCATAACCCTGGGTAATAACCTGGACCAGCATCTGGTTATCAAACAGAAAGTCGTCGCTGTTTTCATCCAGGGGCAGAGCTTCCAGCAGCTCGCGGGAGAATGCCCTGTAACCACTGTGATACTCGGACAATTTAAACGGCAGCAACAAGTTCTGGTAGGCGGTAAGGATTCGGTTGGCGATGTACTTGTAGATCGGCATACCACCTTTCAGCGCGCCGATGCCAAGAATCCGGGATGCGATGACACAGTCATAAACTCCCGACGCAATCATCGACACCATTGCGGTTACCAGCCTCGGCTCATACTGGTAATCAGGATGTACCATCACCACTACATCGGCGCCCAGTTCGATCGCTTTTCGGTAACAGGTTTTCTGGTTGGCTCCATAACCCATATTGGATTCATGGCGAATGGTATGCGCGATGTTAAGGTCTTTTGCGACATCGATGGTGGCATCGCTACTGTGATCGTCCACCACGATGACATGATCGACGATGTCGTGGGGCAGCGCTTCATAGGTGCGCTCCAGGGTTCTTTCCGCGTTGTAGGCGGGCATCACCACTACTATTTTCTTGTCATTGATCATCGTCGAACTTCTTTAGATGTACTGAAAGTACGGCCCCGGTGCCGGTGAATGAGGAAAGTAATGATTCAAGTATTGCCAGCACTGATCCCAGCGCCACCAGTGGCGAATAAAGCAGGAGCAATAAAAGCGTACGTGCTGACAGTTTTGACTGCAACAGGGAATACAGGTGATTGTGCGGTATGCCCGGCAGGGTGTTTGACAAGCTCTGCAGGAATCCGTACAGGTTCTGATCGAGAGAGAAGGTGCTTGTGCCCCGCAGCTTTAATCTTGCGGCTTCCACCACGGCAGTCAGCGAGCGCACGGTGAAATGATACAGGTGGCGGGGCACGTCCAGGTGAAACCAGCGATCTGCGAACAGTCGCGATTGCAGGCTGCCGTAATTGGGGACTTCAATAAACAGGCTGCCATGGTCAGCTAGCAGCTGGTAGCACTCCTGCAGGGTCTTCAACGGTTGCGGGAGGTGTTCCAGTACATGCCAGAGTACGATGATGTCGTATTTCTCACCCTTCTGAATCAGCTCGGGCAAGCTGGACGTTTCAATATCGGGTAACTGTTCAAATCCAGAGCCTTCGCGTTCCAGGCCCAGCACCTGGTGACCCAGTTGTCGAAAGCCATCCAGCAGCACGCCGCGACCACAACCTACGTCCAGCACCCGCAATGGCCCAGTTTGCTCGCCATGGCAACGCAGCAGGCGTCGAGCCCGCCGAATGCCGCTGAAGCGCGTCCACCATTCAATCAGTGGATTAAACTTTGCTTCCGTGGAACTGTAGTACTCACTGCTATATGCCTGCTTGAGTTGCTCATCACTGGGCGAGGGAGATGTCCAGGCCAGCTTGCATAATTCACATTGGGATATGGCGAAACCTGCCTGTTCATCGCTGGAATGAAGAGCCAGCGCAAGCGGCGCGATGTCAGGATTCAGGCAATTGCAAAGAGTCTGGGTCAAAGTTCAGGTACTTTCTTGTACAGGTTTGTGTAGGTTTGTGCAGGACTAGTTCAGTATAGAATTGCCACTGAGGCTGGTCCAGAGTCACCCGGTGACGATAACATGAAGAGAGATAAAGCTGCTTCCTTGTTGCGAGATCAGGAAGCAATTCACACTTTTCTGTCCCTGGTGGATGATGCCTGCTAACGTAAATTCGGCTCTGGTATTTCGGCTGCTGCTTGTCGTCCTCGTCACCGCCGCAGTTTTTTCTCCCGTGCTGGAGGGAAGTTTTACCCACATCGACGACGATGCCTATGTATATCGCAACGATCATGTTCGCGAAGGTCTGAGCATCGCTAACGTGGCTTGGGCATTACAGTCTATTGAGGTGAGCAACTGGCATCCGCTGACCTGGATGTCCTACATGCTTGATGTGGAGTTGTTCGGAGTTTCGGCGCCGCACATGCATGGCGTAAATTTATTGCTCCATATTCTGAATTGCCTGTTGCTGTTCACCCTCATCGCCCGCGTACTGTCTCTGGATGCAGCACTGATCGCAACCCTGGTATTTGCCATACATCCGTTGCATGTGGAAACCGTTGCCTGGATATCCCAGCGCAAGGAACTGCTCAGTTTCCTGTTTATGATGCTCTCGGCCCATGCTTATTTAAGCTACAAACTAAAGCAGAAGTTAAACGCGTATTACTGGTCGATTGCCGCGTTCGTTTGTGCGCTAATGTCGAAACCCATGGCGGTGTCATTTCCGCTTTTGCTGATCTTACTCGACTACTGGCCCCTGCAAGCCTGGCCAGATATACGAGACAGGAAAGCGATGACGCGCTACGCTCTGGAGAAACTGCCTTTTGTGGTGCTGGCAGCTGTTGCCTGTGTCCTGGCGCTGGTGGCCCACTCGTTTGCCGTCGATGTGGCGGTAGAATACTCGCTCTCTGACCGGCTAATACTGGTGTCCATGGCTTACGTGGAATATCTGCGCCAGTTCCTGATGCCCGTTGGTCTGGCCTTTTATTATCCGGTACCTGATCTCAGCTTCTCGTTATACTTCTTAATAACGGCAATTTTGTGCGTGGCACTCTCTGGTGCCTCGATTATCTTTGCCCGTCGCTATCCGGTGGTATTCGTGGCCTGGTGGTGGTACGTACTCGCCCTGCTGCCGGTCATCGGTATTATAAAAGTGGGTGGGCAATTCGTCGCAGATCGCTATACCTATCTTCCCCTCACCGGCATCATCTTCGCCATCGCCTACCTTGTGCATCATGTTTCGAAGGATGAGCGTTTCACCTTGCTGGCCGGATCTGTCATCGTGTTGTTCTTCTGCGGCTTGATTACTTATGAATACAGCGGTAGCTGGCAACACAATGTCACTGTTGCCCGGCGTGCAATCCAACAAAACCCGGACAATCCGATTGCCTACTATGTGTTGGTAAAAGGTATTGAAGTGGAGTTAACGCAACAGGTGCTTGATAGTCTGGCCGATGACAGTGCCTGCATCGATGAATCCCTGGATGTGTATGCCGGAGTCTCCGATGCCGAAATGGCATGCCTGCAACAAGACAGTGATGCCAGCAGCCTGTTGATCCTGGCTGCGCAACAGTTTCGTGATTATGAGCTGGATGCGTCGGCGCAAAGCCTGATGCGCGCAGAAGAATTGGCGGGAGAGGACAGGGCGGCGCTTTATTACTTCAATGGCATCCAGAGTGTGCTCGGTGAAGACCAGGCGGCAATCCTTGCTGCCGCCGCCGACCTGCGTACACTGCCAGTCTCAGCACAACGCTCGGCGGCTTTATTCCTTGCCTATTACCAACTTGGCAACCTGGAAGCTGCCAACATTCTGCTCAACGAAGTGCTCACTGCATTCGAAGAAACCAGAGCCTGAGTTCGTAGTACTACTTTTCTTCTTCCACGTAAACGGTCAACACATCACAT
>CAYTLI010000251.1:0-3743 GCA_964438455.1 uncultured Pseudohongiella sp. | reverse complement strand
ACCGATCTCTATGCGCATCTCCTGGCTACCGAGGAAATTGGAAATCAGATGTCGCTCGTGGTGATAGATCGCTTCTTCCTGCCCGATGAGACCGGACTCGATGCCATAGCCGACGGGTGAATGGGAGATAGTCTGCAGCTTGAGCTTGCCCCGCTGCCCCACCAGCAGGATTTCCGAATCACCGACGTGATAAGGACGCACGATATTGCGGGATATTTCTAGCACTGCAGCAGTTGAGCCCGCCCCGACTCCAAGCTCCAGAATCTGCTTGTTGGCCGATTCGATGCCATTGAGAATATCTTCCCTGTGGTCTGACTGGCCGCGAGTCGATGCTTTCAATGCTTTCTGTAGCTGCGTAACCACAATGCCGGAGGCTTTTGCGCCCGAGGGCGTGCCGCCCATTCCATCTGCGACTGCCAGCACAATGTCCTTGTCAGGCAATGCGAACAGTCCCGTACTATCTTCGTTGGCAGTTTCCTTTCCCGGGAGCTTGCGCAGATAAAGAAATGCCTGACCACCCGGCAAATCAAAAAACTGCCCGGCCGGTTCAGTTTCAACTTCCTTGAAAACCTCAGCAATCATTGCATGGTTCCATTCACGCGAGACGGGTTGGGGGTGCTATTCCCATTGCATGGTCTCGAGGTATTCCCTCAACTCACCGGCGCTACGAAATTTCTTCAATATCAGGCTGTCTTTCTGACCACAGATGATTGCCTTAATTTCAGGCGGCAACTTGCTGTAATGTTTCTGACCCCCAAGCACCTCGTACAAGATCTTTACCATACTGACCACGTCGTAGCGGATATTTTCATATCTCGCGGATTGCCAGTGAAATAGATCGATGAGTTTCAAGTCATAACTCAGACCGAAGCGATTGAGAATAATATTTTCCGTGTGCAAATCACCGTGGTATTCGTTGGCGCGATGAACCGACTCCATCCCTTTAGCGAGCGCGTGCAAGAGGTGAAGCGCCTGGAATGGCTGCAAGCGTTTGCCCGGCTGCCTGTTCAGGTACTCACTGAGTAGTTCACCTTCAACATAGTCAGAAACCAGGAAGGTAATTGGCTGACCTCGGTAAGTGATGGTGTCCTGGCTGATGTATTGAATCAGGATCGAACAGTGACGAAGCTTGTGAAGCTTCTGCGCATAAAACTTGAAGGCCTTGTTGCCAAGGTTTCGCTGCGGGTAGAAAAACTTGGCCGCACGCTCGATCTCGGTCGTCAATTCCCGGATCAGATAGACCTCTCCTTCCCACCCCTGGCCCAGCTTGGAAACTATCTCGTACTTCTTCGCGAGAATGCGACTAGCTGGAAAGTCGAAGGAATCAACGACTATTGGCTTTTTCCTGGCTACCATGAATTCTTAGCGTCTACAAAATTTCACGGCCAAGGATGCCGCGCGGCACTCTGTGCCCAACATCGAGAACGTGGTCGGAGTTAATGGATGCCAGGGTCGGCGTGCCGCTACTGCGCATAGCGATGCGCAGTTCGTTATTAAGCAGATCCAGCACTCGCTCAACGCCGGCTTGGCCGAAAGCTCCCAGACCCCAGCAATAAGGTCTGCCAATACCAATGGCGTCGGCACCTAGTGCCAGTGCTTTGTATATGTCAGTGCCGCGACGGAACCCGCCATCGACAATAATGGGAATGCGCCCATTTACTGCCGCGACCATCTCCGGGAGGCACTCAATACTGCCCCTTCCGGTATCCGTGGCCCGACCACCATGATTGGAAACCCAGATTGCATCAGCACCATTTTCAACGGCGAGGGCCGCATCTTCTCCCACTTCGAGACCCTTGATCACCACGTTCATGTTTGTCACTTCCTTCATGCGCGCAATGACGTCCCAGGTCAGCGCAGGATTATTCAACCCCACGCCACGCATGTTCAGCCCGTCGAATATCGGCTTGGACTGTCCCTGGTGACAGGCAGTACAGGTACGGGTGTCGTCTCTGGTCATTACCGACTGGGTTTCGGTGTTACGACCTGCGGGCAGGTCCACAGTGAGGCAAACTGATGTGCAGCCTGCCGCCTCTGCCCGTTGCAACATTGCCACCGTGTATTCCCAACGCGTGGTTGGATAAAGCTGATGCCAGATCGGCGCGTCCCGTGCTTCGATAACGTCCTCAACTGCGGTAGAGGATTGGGTGGATAACACCATGTGGTGACCTTTCGCTGCCGCCGCTCGAGCGGTGCCTAATTCGGCCTCGGCATGGTAGGCACCCTGGCTGCCTACCGGACAGAGAAAGATTGGGGAACTGGCTTCGCTACCAAGGATGTTTACGGAGGTATCAAATTCGCTGACATCAACCAGTCGCCGCGGCTTGATCTGGAAGCGGGTAAAACCATCCCTGTTTGCTCGCAGGGTGTCATCGCTATCAACACCGGTGGACAGATAGCCGAAATGTGCCGGTGGGATATTTTCCCGTGCCACCGCTTCCATCTCCCAAACGTTAATCACCTCACGGGGATTCGTCAGTCGCTGACCGAGCGTTTCCTCTACCTGCTGGGCAAAGGCCGAATAGCTGGTTATCAATGGGCTGGCAGCGATGAATTTGAGTAGTTCGCGTCGGTGGGTCATGGGCCTCTCCGGTAGTTATTCTAATGTTGACCCCACAGGTCATAGGCTGTCCCAAAACTAACCAGATATTAGGCAGTTGTCTATAAATCTCTTGGTCCGTGCCGGGTGCAGGATTCTCTGAAAACTGGCCCTGAATGGCCGATATAAATGAGATCAGAACGCTCTCTTTGCCGCCATGATCATCAATCGCATTCGCACTGAAGCCAGGGATCAGAACTGGGTATCCGCCATCGTGGATTTGCTCATCGTTGTGATCGGGCTCTTTACCGGTCTTCAGGTAGATTCCTGGTGGGAAGACTATCAACAATCCCGGCAGGAACGAGTCTACCTGCAGGAATTGCAGGAAGATTTTATCAGCAATAAGGACTTGCTCGTCGGCACTATTGAATACGATGAAGAAGTCCTCAATGACATGATCTCATTGTCTGAACAGGCGTTAACTGACACACCTTCACTCAGCAATGAGGAGCTGGACGCCCAGTTCAGTTCCCTGCAGTCAATGCCTACCATCTCACCGATCAGTCGCGCCTATGACAATCTTGTCGGTGCAGGCGAGCTGAGCGTCATTAACAGCAGGGAAATCAAGAATGGCCTCGCCGACTTCTATTCCTTTTCCAAGATGATTGAACTGGTGCAGAACACTCATGAAATGCAATTGGTGCAACTGTTTCAACCCTATATGCATGACAACACTGAAGTGGCGCGCGTGTTAGTGAGCTGGCAGGAGGATGACGACTTTCTGTTACCGGAACCCGAATCTGAAAGTGGTTTGCCCGACGTGATTTCTTCGCGTGAATTCAGAAATATCGTGACGGCGAAGTACTACTCGGTAAGCGATCTTTACGGTCTTCACACTGCTCTGCAGGAGCTCAATGATGAGATTTTGCAACTACTGCAAAGTGAACTGGGGATTCGAATCACAGAGGAACCAGGTTCCTGACAGGTACCTGATGAATCAGGCAGTCGCGGGTTGCCAATCTTTCACCCGCACCTTCACCGTTTCCATATCGTGCTTGCACACACCTGATCGGGCGATCAGTTTATAGTCGCAGATATCGCAACGCACACATTCCTTGAAGTCGATGTCCGGGCCGCGAATAGCCTGTGTCGGACAGGCATGTTCACACACCTTGCACACATCACACTGCGGAACTCTCTTGAT
>CAYTLI010000250.1:0-3748 GCA_964438455.1 uncultured Pseudohongiella sp. | reverse complement strand
GTTTCAATATCGATGAAGACACCCAACAGTCCCAATTGACCAGGCGTGCCACAGTCGCAGCCGTGGATTTCATCGAACGAAACCAGGACCAGCCATTCCTGGCTTATGTGCCTTATTCGATGCCACATACGCCATTGTTTCGCAGCGATGATTTTGTAGGCCAGAGTCTGGGTGGGCGTTACGGTGATGTGATTGAAGAAATCGACTGGGGAGTCGGGCAGATTCGATCGACGCTGGAGTCACTGGGTCTGGCAGAAAACACGCTGATCATGTTCAGTAGTGACAATGGCCCCTGGCTAAGCATGAATCAGGAAGGCGGGCGGGCAGGCTTGCTGCGCCACGGCAAGGGAACAACCTTCGAAGGTGGCATGAGGGTGCCGACGATATTCAACTGGCCGGGCAGAATCGAGCCGGGCACGGTGAGCGAAATCGGCTCATCCCTGGATATATTTACTACGGTCATGAGCCTGATCGGTTCCGACGCCAGCAGCGGTGTGGATGGCGTCGATCTGTCACCAGTTCTGTTCGAAAGGGGTGAAAGTGTGCGCAAGGAGATGCCGTATTACCGAAGGGGACAGCTCATGGCATACAGGATGGGGCCATGGAAGCTGCACTACATAACCGAAGGTGCTTATGGCCAGCCGCCGGAACGGACAGTTCATGAACAGCCGCTATTGTATAACCTCATGCGTGATCCATCCGAGCGCTTTGATGTGGCTGCGGATAATCCCGATATCGTACGCCAGATCGAGGCCGCCGTGGCCAGGCATCGAGCGGCGGTGCCGATTCGTGAGCCGTTAATGGATGCACGCCTGCAGCAATAGGATAGAACCGGCCCGATGAATTCAGAGGATTCCCTAACGCTTCTGCTTGCTGACATCGGCGGCACGCATATCAGGCTGGCACTAGCCAAACCAGGTGTGCCGTCTCTAAATCAACTTACCAGGTATCGCTGTGCGGATTTCGAATCCCTCAACCATGTGCTGCATGAGTTCTTGCGATCCGCTATTCCCGGCCAGTGCGTGCATGCCTGCTTCGCCGTGGCGGCACCGGTAACTGCAAACGAGATAACGGAAGAGATTGTCATGACCAATAGCGATTGGCGTTTCTCTGTCAGTGCCATCAGGGAAACCTTTGGCTGGCAGAGCCTGGAAATAGTCAATGACTTCGAAGCCGTTGCTCATGGCATAGCCCATCTGGACTCGGACAATCTGGTGCAGCTTGGTGGAGGAAGCCGAAACACAGAAGGCAATATCGCGGTGCTTGGCCCGGGTACCGGGCTTGGCGTGAAACACCTGGTTCGAACAGAGCAGGGCTGGAAGGTATTGGCCGGGGAAGGGGGGCATGTGGATTTTGCACCGGTCGACGAGGCAGATCTGGCCCTGTGGCACTTCATCCGTGAATCACGAGACAGGGTGTCCATCGAAGAGATTTTATCCGGGCGTGGGCTCGTGCATATCTATCAGTCTATGGCCAGACTGCGCAGTGCAGACGCAACGATTGAGCATGCGCGAGAAATTGTCAATCGGGGGCTGGCAGGGGAATGCAGTATATGCGAGGAAAGCCTGCAGCAATTCTGCAGCATTCTGGGTACCTTTGCTGGCAATCTGGCCTTGAATCTCAACACCAGCGGTGGCGTTTTTCTCTGTGGTGGTGTGCTGACCCAGCTTGGAGACTTCCTGCAGTCATCACAATTCCGTGAGCGCTTTGAGGCCAAGGGCCGATTCAGGAGTTATGTGGATCAGATCCCGGTGTTCCTGATCACTGATCAGGAACCCGGATTGAATGGCGCGCTGGCGTATGTGAATGCTGGCCTCGATAGTTCTGAGGCCTGACAGTTCAGGACCGTTTGTTAAACACCAGGATCTGGTCTTCCTGGTCTGAGTTTGGTGTCTGAATCGCAATCGTCAGCTGTTGATAGTTTGGCGAGATGAACTTGGCACCGATCTGTGCAACTTCCCCGTCAACGTAGACAGTATATTCCACAGTGGTGTCGTTGATTCTGTGGTAAGAGATTGTACCCCTCACCTGTTGGTTGAAGTTGGCGATAGGGTGCTCCTCACCGCCATAGGTGTAGTGAGCCGAGGATGCGTTGACCACGCCATCTGCATTCGTGGTAACCACGATGTACGAGTATGAACCATCACCATGGTCATAGTAGGTACGTGCCATGCTCGCTGGCGCAGGTGCACTGCCGAAATTGGATCTCTGCAGGTCGATATCCCAGGTACCGATGAAAGGATTCTCACTTTGGGCGAATGCGGTAATAGAAAACAAGGAAAGCGCAAACACTACCAGCAGATTTTTAAGATTGTTTTTCATAATGGAACCCCTCTGGGCGAATCAGTTATTAGAATCATTTCTGCATTTTCTCCATGCGTTAACACTACGCCCACCAGTTTGAATTGTGTTGAGAGAGATCAAGCGCTTCGCACTAATAAAGCAACAAAGTTTTTCAGGGGACTTTTCAGGGGACTTTTCAGGAGCCAATAAAAAACGCCCCGGGTCATCTCTAACCCGGGGCGCCCTGCTTTAACCTGCTTGAAGGAGAAAAGGCAGGTCTTACTCGGTGACAGTTACCGGTACGTATCCATTTGACCAGCAACAGACATTGTCGAACTGGCTGTCAGGGGCCTGGAAGTTATCCACTCGCAGGCGGACGATGTAGTCACCAGGCTCGTTGAAGGTAGCCTGAGTGGTTACTTCTTCCCAGCCGTTGTTACCGCTGGCACCGCTCTCGCCACCATCGCGAGCACGTTCACGACCAGAGATTCGGGCCTGAGAGAATTCAGGCTCGGCTGGTCCCTGGTGCAGCAGCCACTCTGTTCCAAGTGGATAGTTCAGCATTTTGTTGTCTTCGTAGTCGGCTCGGTTACCACGATCCTGTACGAAGGCTGTCAGGGTTACTGAGTCGCCGACTGAAGTTGTGATGCGTGGTGCATAGATACCCTCCACGCTCGCAGACTCAGGGCCACTCATGCTGAAGCGGATGGCTGGCTTCAGGGAGCCAAGTGCGCGCTCACCATTGCTCATCTCATAAGCAGTGGAAGTTGCTCGGCCTGGTACAGACCAGGTCTGGCCTCCGGAAGTCAGGGTCCAGACTACTTCAGTATCAGCTTCCTCGGCAGGAACCCTGATGGCAAAAGCGCCGCGTTCCTGGATGCCGACGAATCCGCCCCGACTATAAGTTGGGAAGTGAGTAGGCTGAACACCGTCATACTTTTCGGGCTCGATGAAGTTATTCGGACCCAGCGGAACATCAACAGTCGCTTCCCGGTTCTGATTGGCGAATCCGAAGATCATGGTAATGGATCCATCATCGTTCTTGATCCAACCATTGAAGAAGGGAGCTACCGATTCCCCTTTCGAGCCACGAGTAGCGAGAGGAAAGTCGCGCAGGTTCTCAGGTAACTGAGCCAGTGCAGGTGCTGCCACCAGCCCTGACAACACTACTGCCAGGGCGCCTTGTGCGATTCTATTCAACATTAGGGAGCACCTCCTGCCAGAGCGGCGTTCTTGTCGCGCTCTTCGCGCTCAGCCAGCATACGCTCGTAGCCTTCCTCGTCGAGGTGAGTTACTGCGATCCAGGCATGAGACATCTCGTCAGTAGTTCGCTGACCTGCACCTACCCACTGATCGGGATCAGGGTTGCGAGGATTGTCAGCAGTGTTGTCATACCATGCAGTCAGAATGAGCGTTGCATTGGCAGGTACCAGAGGCTGATAACCATCTTCATAGGTGTGGCTGT
>CAYTLI010000249.1:0-3778 GCA_964438455.1 uncultured Pseudohongiella sp. | reverse complement strand
CAAGGCGCTTTCTGCGCAGGAAGGGAGCGTACACGATGGTACGTGACCGACCGAGTACAGGCACAATCGCCGGAAGATCAATTTTCCAATTCTCACGCAGGGAATTTCCTCTCAGACAAGGCGCTTTCTGCGCAGGAAGGGAGCGTACACGATGGTACGTGACCGACCGAGCACAGAAAGCAACGCCGTATGAGAGGAAATTAACTAGTGAGAATTGGAAAATGGTGCGGACGGAGAGACTTGAACTCTCACACCTTGCGGCACTGGAACCTAAATCCAGCGCGTCTACCAATTCCGCCACGTCCGCATCGATTGAGGAAACACTGTTCCCCGAAAGGCCGCGTATTATACCTGAACCTGTTGCTTTGCCAATAAGCCCCCTCTTGCTGGATTGAATCTGCGGGCGAGTTATACTGCGGCTCAGCATTTTTCAGACAAGCGCACTATTTAAGGAACCACACATGGCCGATCTCGAAATTTCCCAGAGCGATGGCATCGCAACTCTTACCATGAACAGACCAGAAGCACGCAATGCATTGAGCATGGATATGCGCGCCCAGCTCTGCCAGGCTCTGCACGATATCGAACGCGATGATTCGGTACGCTGCGTGGTTCTGAAAGGAGCTGGCGATCATTTCATGGCTGGCGGTGATGTAAAGGGCATGGGCGAATCAATCAAGAAGTCAGCGGATGAGATCCACAAGGAGTTCATGCTACGCATACATGATCTTCATCCCATCATGTTTGCCATGCGTCGGATGCCGAAACCAGTGATAGCCAGTTGTCGCGGCGCCGCCGCTGGCGCAGGTGTCAGCATGGCGCTGGCATGTGATCTGATCATCGCCGCCGACGATGCGTTTTTCACTCTCGCCTATTGCCGAATTGGAACCAGTCCGGACGGTTCGGCTTCGTTTCACTTGCCACGCGCTGTGGGCATCAAGAAAGCAATGGAGATTGCCCTGCTGGGTGATCGATTCGACGCCCAGGAAGCGAAAGACATTGGCATGATCAATTTTGTTGTGCCTGCCGCGAAGCTTGATAAAGAGACGGAAAATCTCGCCAAACGATTAGCTAACGGCCCAACCCATGTCTATGGCAACACCAAGGCATTGCTGTATCGTTCGCTGGAGAGTGAGTTCGAATCGCAGTTACAGGCGGAAGCAGAATCGTTTGCCGATTGCGCTTCGAGGGAAGATTTTCGCGAAGGTGTCACAGCGTTTATTGAAAAGAGAGACGCTGTCTTTTCAGGCAACTAACTTTTAAGGGCTGCCGCCTGGAGGCGCAGCAGCGCGCTGCAAAGCATCGACGATTTGTTGCAGACGAAACAGGCTTTCATTTATTTGCAGGCGGTGGGCGTTGACAGACTCCATCGATTCTTCGATGTATTCAAGCCTGCCAACCAGACCCAGAACGGTGCTGTCGCCACTGCTCAGAGCCTGGCGAATTGATTCGAGATCATCACGCATTGCACCCAACTCAGCGACTTCGCCATTCATTGCCGTTACCGATTGGCCCAGTTCCATGAAATCGTCATTAAGAGAATTGATTGCAGCCTGGGTTGATTGCACAGCTTGATTGGTTACAGCCAGCTGTTGGCTGGTATTTGTAGCGATTTCGTCCTGTCCTTCGTTGGCCAGTTTTAGTCGCGCGATCTCACCCTGGATTTCCTCGAAGGTACGGTTGTTGTTGCGCCAGTTAGCCCACAGAAGATCGTACTGCTCGATGGTCTTTTCAATATTTTCCATCAGGGTATTGTCTGATTCAGCAGCACTCTCATCCACCAGCGCAAGACGCAACTCCAGATCACTGATGCGCAAATTGGTCTGTCTCAGGTTATCCTGATACAGCTCATAGAAATAATAGGAGCCATAGCCACCCGCACAGGCTGCCAAAAACAGCAAGGTCACCATGATGCGCATGGGCCAGCTGCTAACTTTCACTTTCTCCGTGTAATAGCTCGGCCGGACAATCTCCTGCCCCTGCGCCTTGCGGTTGCTGAGATGGGAGTCCACGTCGTCCCGATCTGGAACTAACGGTGGAATATCTCTGAGATCATCACTGTCATTCATGCTGCGTATTATCCTAGAAATAGCCGGTGGGTGCTATCCCCCAGCCATAGCACCGCCAATCCAGCGATGCTACTATTCTCGCGTCAACCCCTTACCGCGCCTGAGATGCAGTACATAGAGTTACAGGCATAATTAAAACAAAGACATTCAAGAGGGTATCGCCATGGAACTCGACATCTTTATCAACTACCTGTTTCGCTGGATTCACTTCTTCGCTGGTGTGGCCTGGATAGGACTACTGTACTACTTCAATTTCGTACAGACCGAATACTTCAAGGAAGCCGAGGCGGCTGCCAAATCCAACGCCATTAGCAAGCTGGTGCCTCGCGCCCTGTGGTGGTTCCGTTACGGAGCATTGTTCACGTTCCTGTCCGGTCTCGCCCTGGCAGGATTCCTGGGAGCCGCCGTCAATTTCTACCTTACAATCGGGATGTTGCTCGGCACACTTATGTTCCTTAACGTGTGGCTGATCATCTGGCCAAACCAGAAGATTGTTATCGCTTCCAATGAACAGGTCATTGGCGGCGGCGAAGCCATGCCAGATGCCGCCGGCGCCCTGGCGAAAGCCGGTCTGGCTTCCCGAACCAACACCCTGTTTTCTCTGCCCATGCTGTTCTTCATGGGCGCATCTGCCCACCTGGATGGATATGGCCGCGTGCCAATGTCATCCCAGGGCGGAGTGAGTGAACTGGCCATGGCCATTTGTATCCTCGTCATCCTGGCCCTCGAATTCAATGCAATAAAAGGCAAAACAGGTCCTATGACTTCCGTCGTTGGTGTAATCCATTGCGGTGTCGGTCTGGGCGCTGCCTTGTTGCTCATCATGCAATTCCTCTAGCCCTGCAATAGATTTCTTTTCCGCCCGAACGAGCAGCTGTAGAGAGTTCATTCTCTACAGCTGTATTCGTTATGGGGTAAAATACCTGCCAGCTGCACAGCTATTCCCTGCTCGCCACTATTTCCCTACAAATTTTGGGTGTATGGATGAGTCGTGCTGATGATCCCTGTTGTCGTATTAAAGAAGAGGAACGTATGAAGCTTGAACTACCCGAACTACCCTTCGCCAAGGATTCTCTGGCTCCCCACATGTCTTCGGAAACCCTGGATTTCCACCATGGAAAACACCACAACGCCTATGTCGTGAAAGGTAATGAGCTGCTGGAGTCCGCCGGACTGTCAGCTGAAAATCTCGAAGACCTGGTTAAGGAATGTGCCAAACAAGGCGGCCCCCTGTTTAACAATGTTGGCCAACACTACAACCACAGTTTCTTCTGGAACAGTATCAGCCCGAATGGCGGAGGCACACCGAGTGGCGCGATAGCAGATGCTATCAATGACAGCTTTGGTGATTTTGAAACTTTCAAAACCGAATTCGTCAATGGCGGCGTCGGCCAATTCGGCAGTGGCTGGGTTTGGCTTGTAGCCGATGGAGACAAACTAAAGGTGGTCAAATCAGCAAATGCTGAAACACCCCTTACCGATGGCCTGAAGCCGATCCTGGTTTGTGATGTCTGGGAGCACGCCTACTACCTGGATTTTCAGAATCGTCGACCTGACTTCCTCAGCAGTTTCATCGACAACCTGGTCAATTGGGATTTCGCCAACCAGAACCTCGGCTAGAAACTACTATCGTCGAGGCAGGCGACCTCGATGAATTCAAAATTGTGTTCTGGAGGCAGAATAAATGCCCCATAACAAGAAGGGCCGTT
>CAYTLI010000248.1:0-3786 GCA_964438455.1 uncultured Pseudohongiella sp. | reverse complement strand
CCACCCCGACCACAAGGGTTCCATCGCCTTTCTCATCACCAGCGACGAAGAAGGAGTCGCCGTCGATGGCACCCGCAAAGTGGTCGAGTTGCTGAAAGAGAGAAATGAAGAGGTCATCTATTGTGTCGTCGGCGAGCCTAGCTGCGCACAGCAACTGGGTGACACCATGCGCATCGGTCGCCGGGGTTCACTCAGTGCGCGACTCACTGTACAAGGAGTTGAAGGCCACGTTGCCTATCCGCAACTGGCTCGCAATCCTATACACGAGATTTTGCTGCCTCTGCATGAACTCGCTACAAGAACCTGGGATGAAGGCAATGAAGCTTTCCCCGCCACCAGTTTTCAGGTTTCCAATCTTCATGCTGGAGTCGGTGCTAACAACGTGATCCCAGGCACTGCCTGCATCGACTTTAATTTCCGTTATTCCACCGAGCTCGATGCAGAAACTATCAAACGCGAGGTGGAAAATACGCTCAATGCCCATGATCTGGAATATCAATGCGAATGGCACCTGTCGGGAGAACCTTTCCTTACCGCCAATGAGGATCTGATTGCCATCGCAAGCGCAGCGATCGAAGAAGTAACTGGCATCGTGCCTGAGCAATCCACTGGCGGGGGCACCTCCGACGGGCGCTTCATCGCCAAACTCGGCACGGGAGTCGTTGAATTCGGACCCTGCAATAGATCAATCCACAAGGTCGATGAACATGTGAGTCTGGACGACCTGGACAAACTCTCGCAAATCTATGAACTGATGATGACGCGACTGAACAGTTCAGGATAAACCTGTCAGATACACATCATAACGACTGCTACTGCCCTTGAACTGAATGTCCGGCTCTGGACCCGGCATCAGCGGCGAACGACGATTCCGCTTTACCACCACACGCCTTTTGGCCAGTGTCAGGCCACGCAACAGTAACTGCTCATCATCATCTGCCTTGCCGAGCAGGCGCTGCAATACGTACATGGCTTTCTGAGATCGTGCTGAACGAGAGTCTTCAGGAAACATAGGATCCAGATACACCACATCGTATTGCCCAGTCTCCTGGTTGAAGCTCAGGAAGTCTTCACAATACAGTTGCATCCTGCTCACTGCTGTCGACACCGGCGCTGGTGATTGAGCAGCTCTTTGCAGCGCATCCGATAACAGTTCGGCGACGATTTCTGAACGCTCCAGCAGGGTGACGGAACAACCGGCCATTGCCATCAGGAAAGCGTCGCTCCCGGTGCCCGCAGTTGCATCGAGAACACTCTGCCCCTGATGACGATTGAGACCGAGCGCCTTGCCCAGCAGTTGTTTTTGCAAGGCGTCACCGCTTCGCCGTAGCAATTTGGGGCTATTGAAATCGATGGTGAACGGACCAGGTGCCTTGTCTTCAAGTATGCTCAGGCTCAGGCCGGCGCCAGTAAAATGCAGACAAAATTCAGCTTCATTGGAAAGTTGCTCAGCTGTAACCAGGGGGAGCCCCAGCCTTGTTGCCAGTTTAATCTCTGCTTCTGTAGCCAGCTCCGCGGCCTGCAACAACAGTACCGTACCGGGCACAGTCATCCAGCAAACCCAATGACCAACAACAACACGCCCAGCAGTACCCTGTAAACAACGAAAGGCAAATAACCGATGCGGGTTATCAACTGCAGAAAGAAATGAATGCAGAGAAAGGCACAGAGCGCAGAAACGATCGCCGCGTAGGCAAATAGCCCCCACTGCCCCGATGTTGCCCCCTGGGAGAACAGGTCCACAGACTGTAGCAAGCCGCTGCCTGCAATAACCGGTACTGCCAGCAAGAATGAAAATCTTGCCGCGGCCTCACGGGTAAATCCGAGAAACAGTGCCGCCGTCATAGTGACACCAGAGCGGGAGGTGCCAGGAATAATCGCCAGCGCCTGGGCAATGCCAATCCATAACGCCTGTTGCCAGGAAATCGAGCCCAGTGAGTTCTGCTGTCGCACACGTGCATCCGCCCACCATAACAGCAAGCCGAAGCAGATAGATGTAATTGCGATAACTCGAAAATCGCGCGCAAATTCTTCCACATAACTGCGGCCGAGAAACCCTGCTACTGCAGCGGGAATGGAAGCAAGCAGGAGGCACCAGGCGAGCTTTGCATATTGTTCTGACTCAACACCCGCATCATCAGGACTCCCGGATGCCGGCGCTCTCTTTGCCACCAGTGCCGCAATACTCTGCAGCCAGGCGAGCAGCAGTCTGAGTATCTCCTGACGGAAATAGACCAGCACGGCCATCAGGCTTCCAACGTGTACCGCCACATCGAAAGCCAGCCCCTGATCTTGCCAGCCAAGCAACTGCGAAGGCAGGATCAGATGCGCTGAGGAAGAGATTGGCAGGAATTCAGTGAGCCCCTGAATTATTGCCAGAATTGTGGACTGGATCAGCGTGGTTTCCATGGGCATCTATTCGATTTCAGGAGTAGTCCAGGTCTTCCTTTATGTAGTTTGGCAACAGCAAGTCCTGGCTCGCACGGTCAAGGGAAAATTCCAGGCCGGCCAGTGCGCAGGCGTCCTCTATTCGATAAGTAGAATCAAACACGGAAGTGTTGCCGAGGCACTGTAGCAGCTTCTCTCGCAACCCCTCCTCCTGCCATGCCGAACCAATACCCGCCCACTGTGCTTTCCCTGCTTCGGATGCTGCCGGCCATGAAGCTGGCAGATCCAGGTTGGCGATATTGCAAACCTGCTCTTCGACGACGACTGTGCAGCCCTGATCGGGACTAGCGTGATAAGCCGCGAAATAAATCTCATCATCCCGCGCCAATTCCGCCACCAACCAGTGCTGCTGCCCATGCTGCATTTGACCGCCGAAAGCCTGCAGCGCAAGCGACGACATGGCCAACAGAGGGATATCCAGCGCAGCTCCCAGGCCCTGTGCAACACCGACGCCTATGCGCAAGCCGGTAAATGAACCAGGTCCGCTTACCACAGCGATTGCAGCAAGTTCTGCAAGCTGACTATCAACACTCTGCAGCAACTGATCGATGAGCGGCAGCACTTCTTGCGCCGAGTATCGCGAATTTGCACTGGCAAGCGTCTTCACCTGCCCCGCAGCTATCACCCCGACAGCAGTCGTTGCCCGGGATGTATCTATTACCAGTATATTGTTCATTAAATATCGCGCGGTATCTGCTGCCCATTGCTGAGCGTATTCCACAGTCTAACTGATGCAGAAAGAGAAATTAGGAGTTCCCAATTAAAAATCCCCCCCGATTTTCATCGAGGGGGATTCCTTAGGTGCGAAGGGTAGACCTCCGTCTACCACAGACACCCTGTGGTAGACAGATGATCGAACTAGTTTGACCAGCTTGCGCTGGCTCGACTAGCGCTTTTTCTTCCTGGTCGCCTTGCGCTTGGCTACTTTGCGCTTGGCGGCCTTCTTCTTTGTTGCCTTTTTCTTGGCTTTCTTCTTGGCAGCCTTCTTGCGAGCAGGCTTCTTCTTAGCCGTCTTGCGCTTGGCTACCTTCTTCTTGGCCTTCTTCTTGGCAGCTTTTTTCTTGCGCGCTGGCTTCTTCTTAGCCGCCTTGCGCTTGGCTACCTTCTTCTTGGCCTTCTTCTTTGCTGCCTTCTTGCGAGCCGGCTTCTTCTTGGCCGTCTTACGCTTGGCTACCTTCTTCTTGGCCTTTTTCTTGGTTGCCTTCTTCTTGGTCGCTTTACGCTTGGCTACCTTTTTCTTGGCCTTCTTCTTAGCGGCCTTCTTCTTGGCTGGCTTGCGCTTGGCTACTTTACGCTTGGCCGCTTTCTTGGCCGCTGCTCTGCGCTTCACCTTCTTCT
>CAYTLI010000247.1:0-3799 GCA_964438455.1 uncultured Pseudohongiella sp. | reverse complement strand
CTTCTTGGGCGGTCGGCAACCATTGTGAGGAATCGGGGTAATATCAGTGATGTTGCTCACCCTGAGGCCACAGTTGTTCAATGCACGTACGGCAGATTCACGACCCGGACCAGGTCCTTTCACCTTCACGTCCAGATTCTTCAGTCCGTACAGCTCCATAGCGGATTTGCCAGCCTTTTCTGCTGCAACCTGCGCAGCGAAAGGTGTGGATTTTCTGGATCCACGGAATCCGGAACCACCTGCGGTGGCCCAGGAGAGGGCATTTCCCTGACGATCAGTAATGGTAATGATCGTGTTATTAAATGAAGCATGGATAAACGCGATGCCATCAATAACTGTGGATCGTGTCTTCTTCTTGCCTGTTTTCGGTGTAGCCATCTTAATTTCCAAATACTTCGATCGAATCGTCTGACGCTTCTTTCGAAAGTTTCACTAATTAACTCTTACCTTCGGATTACTTGCGGATCGGTTTCCTTGGGCCTTTGCGAGTGCGCGCGTTTGTCTTCGTACGCTGACCACGCACCGGCAGGGAACGACGGTGACGGATGCCACGGTTGCAACCCAGATCCATCAATCGCTTGATGTTCATGGATATTTCCCGACGCAAATCACCCTCAGTCGGCAACTTGGCAACCTCAGCACGAACGGCATCGAGCTGTTCCGTGCTCAGGTCACTGGTCTTGGTTGAAGGCTCAATACCAGTGGCTTCACAAATCTTATGCGCTGATGTTGGACCAACACCGAACACATAACGCAGTGAAATCACGATATGTTTGTTATCTGGTATGTTAACCCCGGCAATACGTGCCATAGATTTACTCCGTCTCTACTCTTCTGTGCCTAGCCCTGACGCTGCTTGTGTCGGGGTTCCGCACTGCAAATCACTCGTACCGAACCGTTGCGCTTAATCACTTTACAGTTGCGGCAGATCTTTTTAACTGATGCTCGTACTTTCATCTTTACTCTCCCAGCGGGGACACTCACAACTTAACAACTTAAGATCTATTGAAACCAAAATCCCGGTTGGCGGCACTTAAGTTGTTAAGTTGTAGGTGTCCCCTCTAAATTCCTGTTCGACCGTAGTTGCCCAGCTTGGACTTCTTCATCAGCGAGTCATACTGATGAGACATCAGGTGTGACTGCACCTGTGACCAGAAATCCATGGTCACTACCACCGAAATCAACAATGCTGTTCCGCCCAGGTTAAAAGGCACATTAGCCAGCATCTGCATAAAATTTGGCAACAGGCATACCAGCGTGATGTAAACCGCACCAAACATGGTCAGACGTGTAATCACGCCGTCGATGTACTTGGCAGTTTGTTCACCCGGGCGAATGCCTGGAATGAAGGCGCCGGAGCGTTTCAGGTTTTCTGCCACATCGCGAGGGTTAAAAACCAACGCGGTATAAAAGAAGCAGAAGAAAATAATCATCGCGCTGAAGATGATGATATAGAGTGGCTGACCCGGGCCAATCAACAAGGCCAGGTCCTGCAACCACTCAGCTCCTTCAGACTGCCCGAACCACTGCCCCAGTGATGCCGGGAACAACAGGATTGAGCTGGCAAAAATTGCCGGAATCACACCCGCCATATTGATCTTCAACGGCAAATGGCTGGACTGTGCCTGGTACATCTTGCGACCCTGCTGACGCTTGGCGTAATTCACCGTGATGCGACGCTGAGCTCGCTCTACATAGACGATGCAGGCGATAACACCTATTGCGATCAGGCCAACAACCAGTAGCAACACACCGCTGATCTGACCTTCATAGGCCTGGGTCAGGGACGTGCCAACTGCCGCCGGGAAACCAGCCACGATGCCGGCAAAGATCAGCATGGAGATGCCGTTACCAATGCCCTTCTCGGTGATCTGTTCGCCCAGCCACATAAGGAACATGGCGCCAGTCACAAGGGAGATAATCGCAGTCAGGTTGAAAGCCAGGCCCGGGTTATATGCCATAGGAGCCAGCAAGCCGACGGTCATACCTGCTCCCTGTACAGTCGCCAGCACCAGGGCACCATAACGTGTGTACTGGGTAATCTTGCGACGACCGGATTCGCCCTCTTTCTTCAGCTGATCCAGTTGCGGGGAAACCGCGGTCAGCAGCTGCATAATAATAGAGGCAGAAATATAGGGCATGATGCCCAGGGCCACGATACTCATACGCTCCAGTGCGCCACCGGAAAACATATTAAACAGGTCAGCGAATGTGCCTTCCTGCTGGTTAAAGAACGCCTGCAGCTGCAGGGGATCGATGCCTGGTACCGGAATGTGGGTACCGATACGGTAGACAAAAATCGCGAACAGCAGAAACAACAGACGCGACTTGAGCTCGCCAAGTCCGGCGCCGATGTTCTCTGGATTTATGTTAGGTTTGTTCGCCATTTTCGTTTACTGGAGTTAATTACTCTTTATCTTCTGCAGCATCTTCAGCCGGGGCTGCTTCAGCTGCCGGAGCTTCTTCCTTCGCAGGAGCGGCTTCAGCCTTGGCCTTCTTGGCAGGCTTGGCTTTCTCTGCAGGTGCAGCTTCAACTACCTTGCCGCCAGCCTTTTCAATTGCTTCTTTAGCGCCCTTGCTGACACCAATGCCTTCTACGGTGACCTTGCGCGCAACATCTCCGGACAGCATGACTTTCGCGCGGGTGATGCTGGCGGAAATCAGGCCCGCCTTACGCAGCGATTCAATATTCACTACATCACCGTCGACCAGGCCGAGTTCACTGGTGCGAATCTCCGCAGTAACACGACCGACACGGGAAGTGAATCCATACTTGGGCAGGCGCATTTGCAGGGGCATCTGGCCACCTTCAAATCCTGGCTTTACAGTGCCGCCACTACGGGATTTCTGACCCTTATGGCCAGTGCCACAGGTTTTACCCCAACCGCTGCCAGTGCCGCGTCCAACGCGCTTCTTGGCTTTGGTGCTACCGGGTGCCGGGCTCAATTCATTAAGTTGCATTTCGATAATCCTTGCTCGTCTATACCGTCTTACTCGACCGCGAGCATGTAACTAACCTTGTTGATCATGCCGCGTACTGCTGGAGTGTCTTCCACTTCCACGGTCTGATGCATGCGACGCAGACCCAGACCTTGCAGACACAGCTTGTGCTTGGGCAAGGAACCAATCGGGCTTCTTACCAAAGTAACTTTGACTGTCTTGTTTGCTTTTGCCATTTGCCTACTGCCCTACTATTTCTTCGACGCTCTTGCCACGCTTCATGGCAATCTCGTCAGGAGAACGCATGTCGCGCAGACCATTAAATGTCGCCCGCACCACGTTCACTGGATTGGTTGAGCCATAGCACTTGGCCAATACATTCTGCACACCGGCCAGTTCGAGGATGGCACGCATTGCACCACCAGCGATAACACCAGTACCTTCAGATGCTGGCTGCATGTAAACCTTGGAAGCACCATGACGCGCCTTGATTGGGTACTGCAGAGTATGGCCATCCAGGTTCACAGTGATCATGTTGCGACGGGCAGATTCCATAGCTTTCTGGATCGCCAGTGGCACTTCGCGAGCCTTGCCGCGACCAAATCCAACACGGCCGTTGCCATCACCTACCGCAGTCAAAGCAGTGAATCCGAAAATACGGCCACCCTTAACCACCTTGGCTACACGATTGACCTGAATCAGCTTTTCCTGCAGGCCTTCTTCGTTTGCGCCTGACTCTTCTTTAAATGCCATATCAAATAATCCGTCGTGATCTGGGACTTATCGATCCCTGTTAAAACTTTAATCCGCCTTCGCGGGCCGCTTCTGCCAATGCCTTAACGCGACCGTGATAGGCATA
>CAYTLI010000246.1:0-3818 GCA_964438455.1 uncultured Pseudohongiella sp. | reverse complement strand
ATCACCGAGAGTTACCAGCAATTTGATCATCCAGAAGTGGCACCACTTACAAAGCTGGCAGATAACGAGTACGTGCTGGAGTTATTCCATGGTCCGACGCTGGCCTTTAAGGATTTCGCGCTACAGGTTCTGGGGCGATTGCTTGATCACATGCTCAAGAAGCATGACCAGAGGGTAGTGATTCTAGGCGCTACTTCCGGGGATACCGGTTCCGCGGCACTGGAAGGCTGTCGTCATTCCGATCACGTTGACATCGTGATCCTGCATCCCCATCAACGAGTCTCAGAGGTACAACGTCGACAGATGACAACTGTGCCCGGAGACAACGTGTTCAATCTCGCGGTAGAGGGTAATTTTGATGACTGCCAGCGCCTGGTCAAGGCTGCGTTTGCAGATCAATCATTCCTGACTGGTGGCCGCCACCTGGTGGCGGTTAATTCCATCAACTGGGCACGCATCATGATGCAGATCGTTTACTACTTCTCTGCAGCATTGAAGTTGGGTGCCCCGGGGCAAAAAGTTTCTTTCTCGGTCCCTACTGGTAATTTCGGTGACATCTACGCTGGTTATCTTGCCAAGCACATGGGGCTACCAGTTGATCGCCTGGTAGTTGCCACCAACAAGAATGACATCCTGCATCGTTTCATCTCCAGCAATGACTATTCAATTTCCGAACTGAACAAGACTTACTCACCCAGCATGGATATTCTTGTATCGAGTAATTTCGAGCGCTATCTGTTTGATCTCTTTGGGCGCGACGGACATGCGCTTAAAGACTTTATGGCACGATTCGGTAAGGAAACCCTGAGCGTCAGTGATGACCAATGGCAGCAGGTGAGGGCGGAATTCGACAGCGCCAGTATCGATGATGCGCAGACTTGTCAGGTAATTGCCCAGATCAAGGAAGAAACCGGTGAGTTACTCGATCCTCATACCGCGGTCGGTGTGCAATGTGGTCGACTGTGTAATCAACGGCCGGACATTCCGATGATCTGTCTGGCAACGGCGCATCCGGCCAAGTTTAGTGACGCGATTACCGCGGCGGGTCTTCCCGTACCGGAGTTGCCGCCCCATATGGCAGATTTGTTTGAGCGCGAAGAGCGTTACACGGTGGTGTCGGCGGAGTTGAATGCTGTCACTGAATTCATTGCCAGCAACACCTAAGCGAGTCCGATGATCAAATTGCAGCGACGAACCGGTAACGAAGCCCTGGTTCTTCCTGATGAACTACCCCTCCTGCTGCAACGCGTCTACAGGCAGCGCAATATCAATAATGCTGAAGAACTTGAACTCGGGCTGCGCAATCTTGAGTCACCCGAATCCTTGCTGGGTCTCGAGAATGCGGTCACGCTCCTGAGCAAAGCTCTGCAAGAGCAGCAACGTTTACTCATTGTCGCTGATTTTGACGCCGATGGTGCTACCAGTTGTGCGCTGGGTATGAGCCTGTTGCAGCGTATGGGCGCACAGCATGTGGACTACATCGTTCCCAATCGCTTTGACTATGGCTATGGCCTGACGCCAGAAATCGTTGCGCTGGCGAAACAAAAAAATCCGCATTTAATTATCACTGTCGACAATGGTATATCCAGCATCGAAGGCGTAGACAGTGCGCATCAGGCTGGCATCCAGGTCCTGGTAACTGATCACCATCTGGCGCCCAGCCAGCTGCCCGCGGCGGATGCTATCGTCAACCCAAACCAACCCGGTTGCAGGTTTCCCAGCAAGGCTATCGCCGGCGTAGGTGTGATTTTCTACGTGCTCTCGGCTTTGCGCTCGAGACTGCGCGACGAGAACTGGTTCGAGCGGCAATCCCTGCAAGAGCCCAATATGGCCGAATATCTGGATCTGGTTGCGCTCGGCACGGTTGCCGATGTTGTGCCCCTGGATCGAAATAATCGAATCCTGGTAGATGAGGGGCTGAAGCGAATTCGCGCGGGTCACTCCAGGCCCGGAATCCAGGCGCTACTCAAGGTCGCCAAGAGAGAGGCAGCGACTTTGACGTCTCTCGACCTTGGCTTTGGTCTCGGCCCCCGACTCAATGCGGCGGGACGACTGGATGACATGTCTACTGGCATCGAATGCCTGCTGGCACAGGATGACAGTGTTGCCTATGAGCTTGCCCTACAACTGGATAGCATGAACCGTGATCGGCGCCAGATCGAAAAAGAAATGGCGGACCAGGCATTCAATGCGCTGGAAGAATTGCACCTGGACGTCGACAGTCTGCCGCCGGCAATCTGTGTCTACGATACGCGCTGGCACCAGGGTGTCGTTGGCATTCTTGCGTCCAGGATCAAGGAAAAATTTCATCGGCCAGTCATTGCTTTTGCCAATGCCAACAGTGACGACGATAGTGAACTGAAGGGATCTGCGCGATCGATAAAGGGTTTTCATATCCGCGATGTGCTCGATGCAGTGGCAACCAAAAACCCGGGTTTGATAAGCAAGTTTGGAGGCCATGCGATGGCGGCCGGACTGAGCCTGCCAAGATCCAGGCTGGAAGAATTCGAACGCTGTTTTCATGAAGAAGCAGCTCTGCATCTCACGCCCGCGCAATTACAGGCGGTCGTTGAGAGCGATGGCCCGGTCTCTACAGAAGATCTAAGTCTTGGCAGCGTCGAGTGCGTGCGTTTCGGCGGGCCCTGGGGACAGGAATTTCCGGAGCCTGTGTTCGACGACCGTTTTCTGGTCAGGCAACAGAGGCGGGTGGGGGAGAACCATCTTAAAATGACTCTGAGTCCTGTTTCAGAGCAGCAGGCGCTGGTGGATGCAATCGCATTCAATGTCAGTGAGTCGGATTGGCCCGATGAGAATTGCCAGGAAATGCACCTGGTGTTCCGCCTCGATATCAACGAGTACCGGGGCCAGCGCAACGTCCAGTTGCTGGTCGATCACATTGTCGAAGCGAGATGAAATGGATTCGGCACAGTGCTTGATTGCGATCAATTAGGTGCAAAATCTGATATAAAGCACCCACGACACAAAACAGGAATAAAACGTGATAAGCAAAATTTACGATCTCTGTGGCAAGCGCCTGTACTGGTTTTTCGGCGCTGCCTACCTGCTCCTGATGGAGTCAATTGCTCTCTATTGGCAGTACGTACTGGAGTATTATCCCTGCGCGTTATGTGTACAGATCAGGGCATGGGTTTATGGCGCCTTGTTTGCGGCCATCTTCGGTGCTTTCGCCAGCAACAAGTTCTGGTTGCGCTGGACTGCACTGACGATCACTCTGTTCTTCATGGGGGGCGCCTTGTACACGAGCTGGTACTCCTACGGCGTGGAGATGGGTACCGTGATCTCCAGCTGCACCATGGGTGCTGGCTTTCCGGAGTTCATGTTGTTGGACGAATGGATTCCTGTCTTGTTCAGGGCAGATGGTTTCTGCGGACAGTCGCCTGAGATGTGGTTTGGCCTCAGCATGAACCAGACCCTGCTGGTCACCCTCGGTATTCCTACCTTCATTCTCGCCGCTCAATGGCTTCTGCACCTCCCTCGCATGAAGGCTGAACTCGGCTAATACCCGGGAAACACAACTCCACTGGCTGCGGACTTCAGTTTCGCAGCCTCCATTCTGCACTGTATGTATGCACATGGTTTTCTGTGTCCATATACAACTCCCATCTATTTCATAAAATTTGGCTCGATGACATACCGAAAGCGCACCGCGCGATTAAAAACCATTACAAAAATTGTGAGTCACAAATGAAAGCTCTTCAGAAATTACAAAGCAAGAAACAAGGTATTAAGTTGGGATATTTGATTGGAGGCCTGGCTTTATCGCTACTGGTTGAACCGGCTGTCGCTCAGGGAAATAA
>CAYTLI010000245.1:0-3822 GCA_964438455.1 uncultured Pseudohongiella sp. | reverse complement strand
TTCGGTGGTATCGTCCGCTGTGACCTGATTGCCGAAGGCGTCATCGGCGCAGTAGAAGAAGTCGGTGTCACGGTACCCGTTGTGGTCCGCCTGGAAGGCAATAATGCAGAGCTGGGCAGAGAGGTGCTGGAGAAGAGCGGGCTGAACATCATTGCTGCGAATTCACTGGCCGATGCTGCAGAGAAGGTAGTCAAGGCAGCCGGAGGTGAAGCATGAGTATCCTGGTCGACAAAAATACCCGCGTAATCTGCCAGGGGTTTACCGGATCCCAGGGCACGTTCCACTCAGAACAGGCCATTGAATATGGCACAAGAATGGTAGGCGGTGTGACACCGGGTAAAGGGGGGCAGGTACACCTGCATCTCCCCGTATTCAACACGGTACAGGAGGCGGTAACGGCTACCGATGCGGATGCATCGGTGATTTATGTTCCCGCACCATTTTGCAAGGATTCTATCCTCGAAGCCGCCAATGCCGGAGTAAAGTTGATCGTCTGTATCACTGAAGGCATACCTACACTGGACATGCTGGTAGCCAAAGAAGCCTGCGATCGGCTGGGTGTGCGTTTAATCGGTCCCAACTGCCCAGGCGTGATCACTCCGGGTGAGTGCAAGATCGGCATCATGCCCGGACATATCCATTTGCCAGGCAAAGTTGGCATCGTTTCCCGTTCGGGCACCCTTACCTATGAAGCAGTGAAACAGACCACTGACCATGGTTTCGGGCAGTCATCCTGCGTCGGTATTGGGGGTGACCCAATCCCGGGATCAAATTTTATCGATATCCTCGGTATGTTTGAGGCTGATCCGGCAACTGAGGCCATCGTCATGATCGGAGAAATCGGTGGCACTGCAGAAGAAGAGGCCGCTGCATTTATCAAGAGTAATGTCAGCAAGCCTGTTGTGGCCTACATAGCCGGTGTCACGGCACCACCAGGTAAGCGTATGGGCCACGCTGGTGCAATCATTTCCGGCGGCAAGGGCACTGCTGACGAGAAATTCGCCGCACTGCAGGATGCCGGAGTGAAAACTGTTCGCAGTCTCGCTGATATTGGTAGCGGACTAAGTGAAATTACGGGTTGGTAGCCGCGCTACTGACCCCAAAAATCCCATCTCAAGAGGCGATTTCTTCGCCTCTTTTTTTATCTGATAAAAGGTTCAATCTACGCGACAGGTTGTGATAGGCTTAGCCGCGAAATCGGCTTAAAACGCTGAATTTCAGGGACTAATTGGCCGAGAGCTGCTGTTGTAGAAGTATCTCCCGGACAGTCTCGAATGATAGTTACCAAGCTTCTCAATTTGCATGAATTTGAGTAGATCGGTAACTTTCGTTCGTTTGTTTTTCAGGGAGAACTGCCAGCATTGAGGGAGTAGAAAGCTCACGGAATACTCAGGCAGTTTTGATAGGGAAGGATGGACAAAATAAGAGAAGTTTTCCGAACTGAATCGAGTCAGGGAAACAAACAACAACAAACCCTCTGGATTCAGATTCGAATCAATAACTAAATAGGATGGCACATGAATAACCGTCGCACTAACCGATTGAGCCTGTCTGCTCTGGTGCTGGTCATTTCCGGTCTTTTTGGCGCTGCGCAGGCCCAAGATATTCTGGTCGACAGCAGTATCCTGGATCAGGCAATGGATGTCCTCGGTGAGAAATATGCAGAGTCTGCTGCTACTCAGGAAGAAATAACAAGACTTGCCAGTGAAGCAAGTTCCACATTTGAAGAATTCAAGCGAGCGAATGACAACCTGGAATCCTTGTTGGTTCTGAACGCAGGTTATCGTCGACAGATCGCAGCCCAGGAAGAGCAGATAGCTACCCTGAACGAGTCTATCGACTCGGTGGAAGAGGTAACCAGCGGCATCCCATTGCTGATGGAGAAAATGCTCACTGGTCTGGAGCAGTTTATTGCACTGGACTACCCCTTCCGCGAGGAAGAGCGTTTGAACCGGCTGCAATTCGCGCGCGATGCCATCGACAATCCTGATGTGTCCATCGCAGAGAAGTTCCGCCAGGTTCTGGTGATGTACCAGACCGAAGCGGCTTTTGGCCGAACCAATGAGACCTATCCAGGCACCATTAATATTGGCGGTGTTGATCGTGATGTGAACATCGTCCGAATTGGTCGTGTTGCTCTCATGTACCAGACCACTGACCGTGAAGTCACTGGTGCCTGGGACAACGTCAACCGTCAATGGGTTGAATTGCCAGCGGCACAGTATCGATCAGAAGTTCAGCAAGCACAGCGTGTGGTATCCAACCTGGATGCGCCTGACATCCTGTTCTTGCCAGTACATGCACCGGAGGCGGCACAATAATGAAAGCACTATCAAGAATTATCAGCCTGTCTACGGCAACACTTCTCCTCATCAGCTCTTTCCAGGTTGTTGCGCAGAGTAATCTGGCACAGCTGCTTGACGCTGTGGAAAACGATCGCGTCGGAGAATCCGAAGAATATCGTGCGCGGTTACAGGAATTTGAACAGAACGCAGCTCGACAGCAGCAAATCCTGGAAACCACCGAGGCTCGTATCGTTGAGCAAGAGCAACTGCAGACTCAGTTGAGCGATGAATTCGCTGCCAACGAAATTACCATCGCCGATCTGCGGGAAACCCTGCGTGATCGTCGCGGTGACCTGAATGAGCTGTTCGGTACCTTACAAGGTGTTGCGGGGGACTTCCTCAGTAATTTCCAGGACTCCCTGATCAGCGCCCAGTATCCTGGCCGTGCTGGTGAGTTGGAAGTGATCATCGACCGGGCCGGTTCTACTATTGAACAGTTGAACATCTCTGAGATGGAACGCTTCTGGTATTTCATGCACCAGGAAGTGACCGAGTCAGGTCGTGTTGTGACTTACAACGGCGACATCGCCCTGCCAAGCGGTGAGACCGAAAATCGCACTGTTACCCGCATCGGCGCTTTCAATGCAATCTCCGAAGGCGAGTACCTGAGCTACCAGGGCGAAGTAGGCCATCTGCAAGTATTGCCCAGGCAGCCTGATGGCGAGGTACTCGGCTCTGCTGCAGACTTGCAGTCAGCATCTTCCGGCCTGGTTCGTGTCGGTATCGACCCCACTGGTGGTGTAGGTGGCCAGGTAATGGCCAACCTGGTGAACTTCCCAAGTGCGCAGGAACAGGTTGAAGCAAACGCCGGTATCATCGGTTTCATCATTATCGGTGTTGGTGTTGTTGGTATCCTGCTGGGCTTCTTCCGCCTGCTGATGCTGACCCTCGTATCCATCAAGGTGCGTTCTCAGCTCAAGAGTGACAAGCCATCCAAGGGCAACCCCCTGGGTCGCGTGCTGCTGGTAGCTGAATCGAACCCCAATGCAGATACAGAAACCCTGGAACTGAAGCTGGGTGAGGCGATTCTCAAGGAAACACCTTCCCTGGAATCCATGCTTACCCTGATCAAGATGATTGCAACTATTGCACCTCTTGGCGGTCTACTGGGTACAGTGACCGGTATGATCCAGGTGTTCCAGCAGATTACTGTTTACGGTGCTGGTGACCCAACCATCATGGCTGGTGGTATTTCCCAGGCATTGATGACAACGGTACTGGGTATTGTGGTCGCGATTCCGACTATCTTCATGCACACAGTGGTGAAGAGTCGTAGCGACAATATCATTCACATTCTGGAAGAACAGGCTACCGGTATGATCGCGCAGAAAGCCGAGCGCGCTGCCGCTGGCCAGTCCTGATAACGACGAGGTATTAAGATGCCCCTGTTTTTACTGGACATTCTGGATGCCATTGAAGTCTTCATGAACAGAGGCGGGCCCGTGTTGTCTATCATCATGGGTCTGCTGCTGATCAA
>CAYTLI010000244.1:0-3845 GCA_964438455.1 uncultured Pseudohongiella sp. | reverse complement strand
AAAGACATCATCGCCATTCTTGGTATGGATGAGCTGTCTGATGAGGACAAGCAAACAGTTGCTCGTGCTCGCCGTATCTCTCAGTTCCTGTCACAGCCTTTCACGGTTGCGGAAGTTTTCACTAACGCGCCAGGTAAGTATGTTTCACTGAAAGATACAATCTCCGGCTTCAAGGCTATTCTCGACGGTGAATACGACAATCTGCCAGAGCAGGCATTCAGCATGGTAGGCACCATCGAAGAAGCAGTAGAGAAAGCCAAGACGCTTTAAGCGGAAAACAGGTAACTAATCATGTCTATGACAATGCATTGTGACATCGTAAGCGCCGAGCAGAGCATATTCTCTGGACGTGTTGAGATGTTGATTGCTGCCGGTTCTCTGGGTGACCTGGGTATTGCGCCCGGTCACGCACCTCTGCTGACTGCGCTGATTCCCGGTCCGGTTCGCCTGATCAAGGATGGCGGCGAAGAAGAGGTCTTCTATGTCTCCGGGGGCTTTCTGGAAGTGCAGCGAAACGTGGTGACCCTGTTGGCTGACACCGCCTTGCGTGCAGATGATGTGGACGAGGCTGCTGCACAGGAAGCAATGGCGGAAGCGGAACGAGCGATGCAGGATGCCAGCGCACAACTGGATTATGGTACTGCCGCCGCGCAGCTTTCCGAGGCTGCAGCACAGCTCAGGGCGTTGAGACAGCTGAAGAATCGTGCCCAGTAGTAAAAAGGGCTAAAGAAACAGCAAAGATAAAAGGTAGCGAGAGCTACCTTTTTTTTTGGTAATCTCAGTCGGGCGAATGAGGCGAAGGAAAACCTGACAGGTCGAACCCATGGAAATTGTAATCCTGGCTGCCGGCAAAGGCACCAGAATGTATTCAGACTCCCCCAAGGTGATGCACAGCATCGGCGGCAAAGCCATGCTGGAGCATGTGATCGACACTGCCCTCACGCTCAATCCGCAAAAGATTCACATCGTCGTAGGCTTCGGCTCAGATTCGGTAAGAGGTGCCCTGGGCGGCCACGCAAGGGCGGCACTTTTCAATTGGGTTGAACAGCTTGAGCAACTTGGCACCGGCCATGCGGTTAGTCAGGCCATTGATGATATCGAGACTGACGCTGCTGCCAATCCTGTGCTGGTGCTGTTCGGTGATGTTCCGATGATCACACAGGAAACTCTGAAAACAGTTGTTTCATGCTGTAGTGATGATTGTCTGTCTCTGCTTACCTTTCATGCGCAAAACCCTGGCGGACTTGGGCGCATTATTCGCAAAGGCGATGGTGGCGTAACGGCAATCATCGAAGAGAGAGACGCCAGCGAGGAACAAAAAAAGATAAATGAGGTCAACAGTGGCATCATGGCAATCCCGGCTAATCGGCTGGCGGACTGGCTTGATGCCCTGGAGAACAACAATGACCAGCAAGAGTACTACCTCACGGATATCGTTGCGCTGGCAGTAGCCGAAGGCAAACAGGTTGTTGCCACCACCCTGAGCAATGAAATGGAAGTCATGGGTGTAAACAACAAGCAGCAGCTGGCTTTACTGGAACGGCATTTTCAAATGACAAAAGCAGAACAATTAATGAGCGCCGGGGTTACCCTGCGAGATCCGGCCAGACTTGATATCCGTGGCGAGGTAAGCTGCGGCAAAGACGTAGTGATAGACAGCAATGTGGTGCTTGAAGGCACTGTTTCCATCGGGGCGAACAGCAACATTGGCAGTAACTGCGTAATCAAGGATGCAAACATTGGGGCGAACGTACAGGTACTGCCGGGCACACAAATAGAAGGTGCTGAAATTGGCGATGATGCATCAGTAGGGCCGATGGCGCGCTTACGCCCAGGCACTGTGCTTGGCAAGGCCACCAAGATTGGCAACTTCGTAGAAACCAAGAACGCCGTTATCGGTAATGGGTCCAAGGCCAGCCATCTGGCCTATCTCGGTGATGTGGAACTGGGTGAAAACTGCAACATTGGTGCGGGTACAATCGTGTGCAATTACGATGGGGTGAACAAGCACAAGACGACACTGGGCAATAATGTCTTTGTTGGTTCTAACAGTGTGCTGGTGGCACCTGTAATTCTCGAAGATGGCGCTTTTGTGGCCGCAGGCTCCGCTATCAATAGCACCGTGCCCGAAGGCAGCCTGGCAGTTGCCCGGGGCAAGCAACGTAATATTTCGGGCTGGAATAGACCGGTCAAGAAAACCGGGGAATAAATAAGCTATGTGCGGAATTGTCGGAGCAGTAACTGAGCGGGAAGTTTCGGGCATTCTCCTGGAAGGGCTCAAGCGCCTCGAGTACAGGGGCTATGACTCGGCCGGGATGGCGCTGATCAATTCGCCGGCAAAGAAAATCGCCGCAATCAAGACAGTTGGCAAGGTCAGCAAGCTGGTCTCGGCGGTAAACAAGTCAAAGGCTCGCGGCAAAATCGGTATCGCACACACCCGCTGGGCAACCCACGGCAAACCTACCGTTGCCAATGCCCACCCGCACGAATCCAACAAGCAGATCTATATCGTCCACAACGGCATCATCGAAAACTTCGAAACATTGCGAGAGACGCTGCTTAAGGCTGGATACAATTTCCAGACCGAAACCGATACAGAAGTGATTGCTCATCTGATTCATCAGGCCAGGAAAGGCGGCAAGGTGAGCCTGATAAGTGCGGTGAAACACACCATCAAGAAACTGCACGGTGCCTATGGCCTGTGCGTTATCGACAGCACACAACCTGACCGTATTGTCGCTGCGCGCAGCGGCAGCCCGCTGGTCATTGGACTCGGCATTGGGGAAAACTTTGTCGCCTCTGACCCACTGGCCCTGGGCCAGGTGACCGACCGTTTCATTTACCTGGAAGAGGGTGATGTTGCTGAGGTTTGTCTCGACAGCTTTGAAATCTGGCATGGCCACAGAAAAGTCAATCGAGCTGAAACCACGGTCCAGGGTCATGTCAGTGATTCCGACAAGGGCGACTACCAACACTTCATGCTCAAGGAAATTCATGAGCAGCCACAGGTGATCCAGAACACACTGGATGGTCGCATCAGTGAAGGCAAGGTGCTCGAGGAAGCGTTCGGCATCAAGGCGAAAGATATTTTCGACAAGGTCAAGCAAGTGCAGATCGTTGCCTGTGGCACCAGCTTTCACGCAGGGCAGATTGCCAAGTACTGGCTGGAATCCATCGCGCGCATTCCTTGCCAGGTTGATATCGCCAGCGACTATCGCTATCGGGACATAATAGTGCAACCTGGCACCTTATTCGTAACAATTTCACAGTCTGGTGAAACTGCCGACACACTGGCCGCACTAAGGTATGCAAAAAAGCAAGGCTATGTAGCAAGTCTGTCCATCTGTAATGTTGCCACTAGCTCATTGGTTAGAGAGTCAGATTTCTGTTTGCTTACCATGGCGGGGCAGGAGATCGGCGTGGCATCGACAAAAGCATTTACTACGCAGCTCTGTTTATTACTGATACTGGCCATCACCATAGGCCGTCGAACCGGACTAAAACCGCACCAGGAATCAGTAATCGTCAAACAACTCTCCCGCTTACCAAAATTGGTAGAGAAGACATTAAAGCTCGAGAAGGAGATTCGCAAAGTATCCAAGCAATTTTCAAACAAGCATCATTGCCTGTTCCTGGGGCGCGGCATTCAGTATCCCGTTGCCAAGGAGGGGGCGCTGAAGCTCAAGGAGATTTCCTATATTCATGCAGAAGCTTACCCTGCCGGAGAGTTGAAACACGGCCCCCTGGCGTTGGTGGATAACAAGATGCCTGTGATTGCAGTTGCCCCCAACGATGATCTGTTAGGCAAGCTCAGAGCAAACCTGTCAGAAGTTAGCGCGCGAGGT
>CAYTLI010000243.1:0-3850 GCA_964438455.1 uncultured Pseudohongiella sp. | reverse complement strand
ACGTGCGTGCCGACAAGGTCGCCCGCGATATCGTTGAGAACGAAGGTCTGCAGATGCGTTACTACAACGTGATCTACGATGTAATCGATGATGCGAAAGCGATATTGGGTGGCATGCTGTCACCGGAGATTCGCGAAGAGATCGTCGGCATCGCTGAGGTTCGTGACGTATTTAATTCGCCCAAGTTTGGGCAGATTGCCGGCAGTATGGTGATTGAAGGTACAGTGTACCGCAGCAAGCCGATTCGTGTACTGCGTGACAACGTGGTGATCTACGAGGGCGAGCTTGAATCCCTGCGTCGGTTCAAGGATGACGCCAACGAAGTTCGCAACGGCATGGAATGCGGTATCGGCGTGCGCAATTACAATGATGTGAAAGTTGGCGACAAGATAGAGGTCTACGAGACGACGGAAGTGGCCCGGACCCTTTAAGGTCGGGTTGCGTCAGTCTCTTTAGGTAGTGTCCGCATGTCGGAGATGAGTAGCAGGGCCCAGCGGGTCGCGGATCAGATACAACGAGAGATCGCGGTTTTGATCCAGTTGGAAGTGAACGATCCAAGAATTGGCATGGTGTCGATTACTGGCGTTGATGTCAGCAACGATCTGGCTCACGCGAAAGTCTTCGTCACCGTACTGAATACGCTGACCGAAGATGTGGAGTTAAACAGGGACACTCTGAAAAATCCTGGTGCCCTGGATCGCGCTGAAATAGATCAGAACATTGATGCGCTCAATGCGGCATCAGGTTATCTGAGAACATTGCTGGCAAAGCGACTGACTTTGCGAGCTGTGCCCAAGTTACGCTTCTATTACGATAGTAGCGTGGAGCAGGGGCAGCGATTGTCCAGCCTGATCGATGAGGCGCTGGAGGCGGATCGTCAGCAGCATACTGACGACTGAACGCCTCAGATTCGGAGAACAAATTGGCTGAATCAACAGAGCGCGATGAAGGTCTGCGAAAAGGTGGCCGCAGAGGCAGCCGTCGCAGCAAGAACAGAGGCAGGGCGATCAATGGCATCGTGCTGCTTGATAAGCCTCAGGGGCTGAGTTCGAACGCTGCCTTGCAAGAGGTAAAGCGACTGTTCGAAGCCAGGAAGGCAGGGCACACAGGTAGCCTGGATCCGCTGGCGACCGGCGTTTTGCCGCTTTGCCTGGGAGAGGCGACAAAGGTATCGCAGTTTCTGCTGGATTCGGACAAGCGATATCGGGCAGGGATCAAACTGGGCATCCGCACGGATAGCGGTGACAGTGAAGGCGATGTGATAGAACAACAGGATGCGTCTCAAATTACCACGGCGCAGATTGCGAAAGCCCTGGAGAATTTCAGGGGGGAGATCGAACAAGTACCTCCCATGCATTCCGCGATCAAGGTAGATGGCGTACCGCTCTACAAGATGGCGCGCAAAGGCGTCGAAATAGAGCGTGAAGCAAGACGGGTACATATCTATTCCCTGGAGTTGCTTGCGCACAAGGGAGATGAGATTGAGCTGGATATAGCTTGCAGTAAAGGAACCTATATCCGCACTATCGCCGATGATCTGGGCACAAGTCTGGGTTGTGGCGCACACATAACAAGTCTGCGTCGTACAGTCGCGGGCGATTTTGATGAGAGCCGCTGTGTCACTTTAGAGGCATTGCGCAACATCAAGGATTCTGCGGGACTGGAAGGGATCGATGAATACCTGATCCCCATGGACGAAGCAGTAGGCAATCTGCCAGAAGTAAGATTGCCCAGTATTACCGCCAACTGTGTTAAACACGGTCAGGCAGTATTAGTCAGGCACTTGCCGGCAGAAGGTCTGGTAAGGCTTTACGAGGAAGAGCAGTTCATTGGCATCGGATGCATAAACGACGATGGCATGGTTGCTCCGAGGCGTCTGGTGGTCGACTAGGACAACTAGCAACAGGATCAGCAGACTTTTATTTATTCAACAAGTAAGCAAGGAACAATCCAGGTAACTATTAATATGCGTGGTTATGCTGGTTTTCATGGATGAGTTGGTTTTTTAACCGCATATTTGGAGAAAGAAAATGGCTTTATCAGCTGAAAGAAAAGAAGAAATTATTAAGGAATACGCCTTAAGCGAAGGTGACACAGGTTCCCCTGAAGTTCAGGTGGCTCTGTTGTCAGCCAACATCAATGATCTGCAGAAGCATTTCAAAGAGCACATCCACGATCATCACTCCCGTCGGGGTTTGATCCGCATGGTAACCAGCCGCAAAAAGCTGCTGGAGTACCTTAAGCGCAAAGACGTGGAAAGATACTCATCTCTTATCAAGCGACTCGGGTTGCGTCGATAAGGCTCACCTTTTTAATAGATATTTACAATTACTGGAACGCTGCGCTCGAAACAGGATTGGCGCAGGTTTTGGCTATATAGGAATCAGGAAAAGAATATGTTTAATCCAGTAAGCAAGACGTTTCAATTCGGTGAGCAAACTGTCACTCTTGAAACAGGAAAGGTCGCACGCCAGGCAACTGGCGCTGTTGTGGTCACCATTGGAGACATTCAGGTATTGGCAACGGTAGTTGGTCGAAAGCAAGCCAACCCGGGCCAGGATTTCTTCCCGCTGACTGTTAACTACCAGGAGAAAACCTATGCAGTGGGCAAGATCCCCGGAGGTTTTTTCAAGCGCGAAGGCCGGCCAACAGAAAAAGAGACGCTGACTTCACGCCTCATTGACCGTCCCATTCGCCCACTCTTCCCCAAGGGATTCATGAATGAAGTGCAGGTAATCTGCACTGTTATCTCCGGGGGCAAGGATCAGGATCCAGATATTGCTGGATTGATCGGCGCATCCGCTGCGCTCGCAATTTCGGGCATTCCGTTTGCTGAACCGATTGGTGCTGCGCGGGTCGGTTACGATAGCGAGCTTGGTTATATCCTGAACCCCAACTATGAGCGTCTGGAAAGCTCATTGCTGGACATGGTTGTTGCAGGCACTCAGTCTGCTGTACTGATGGTTGAGTCAGAAGCCAAGCAACTGACCGAAGACCAGATGTTAGGCGCGGTTTTGTTTGCCCACCAGGAAATGCAGGTAGTCATCAACGCTATCAATGAGCTCAAGGCAGAGGCAGGCAAGCCAGCCTGGGATTGGGAGCCTGCAGCCGAGAACACCAGCCTGAAGACTGCGATCGCCGAACAGTTCGGTGCAGCGGTAACCGAGGCTTACCAGATTTCCGAGAAGATGGCCCGCTATGACGCTATTGACGATATTCGTCAGCAGGCTATTGCGGCGCTTGCTAATGAGGAAACCGGACCCAGCGAAGGCGATGTGGCAGAAGCTTTCGGCAAGCTGGAGAAGAGTACGGTTCGTAATCGAATTCTCGATGGTGCGCCCCGAATCGATGGTCGTGATACCAAGACAGTTCGCCCGATCCATGTGGAAACCGGTGTCTTGCCCAAGGCTCACGGCTCTGCACTGTTTACTCGCGGTGAAACCCAGGCTTTGGTTGTTACCACCCTTGGTGCTGTACGTGATGCGCAGTTGCTGGAAGGGCTGGATGGCACCAAGAAAGATGCTTTCATGCTGCACTACAACTTCCCTCCCTACTCAGTGGGTGAGGCTGGCTTTATGGGAGGTCCAAAGCGACGCGAGATCGGACACGGTCGTTTGGCCAAGCGCGGTGTTGCTGCAGTGATGCCGAATGAGGAAGACTTTCCCTATGCCATTCGTGTGGTTTCCGAAATCACTGAATCCAACGGTTCCAGTTCCATGGCCAGTGTCTGCGGCAGCAGCCTGTCAATGATGGATGCCGGTGTTCCGGTTTCAGCGCCAGTGGCGGGTATCGCCATGGGCCTGATCAAGGAACAGGAACGCTTCGCCGTACTCACCGACATTCTCGGTGA
>CAYTLI010000242.1:0-3881 GCA_964438455.1 uncultured Pseudohongiella sp. | reverse complement strand
TGCCGGTCGAAGATATCGAGAACAGTCGCAAGCTGCTGTTCGATACAAATCTGGCGAACGTGAAACTCATGCTCATGCGTGGTTCGGATGTCCCCACCTATGTTGAATTTGGTAGCGCCGACATGGGGGTTGCGGGCAAGGATCTGATACTGGAGGTAGGTAGCGAAGGCTTCTATGAGCCTCTGGATCTGAAAATTGCAGGCTGCCGCCTGATGACTGCGCAACCGAAAGGAATCGAGCTGCCCCGGGGACGGATTCGCGTCGCCACCAAATTCACCAACATTGCCAAGCGCTATTTTGCTGAGCGAGGGCAGCAGATTGAACTTATCAAGCTCAATGGTGCGCTGGAACTGGCGCCGTCGCTCGGCCTGGCTGATGTTATTGTCGATATTGTTGATACTGGTAAGACCCTGAAGGCAAACGGCCTGGAAGCCAGGGAGACAATCGCCAATATTTCTTCACGAGTTATCGTCAACAAAGCAGCTCTGAAGCTCAAGCACGAATTGATCAACGATGTGTTGGCTAAACTCAGGGTGGCAGTTGAAGGATCAGCGCCATGAGTTCTGTCGCACAGCAAATCCAGCAGCTTGCTACCAGTGCGCCGGATTTTGAACAACAATTACTTACTGCCCTGCAGCGGGAAATGCTGGTCGAGGATGAGGTCGTCGCTTCGGTAAATGGGATACTCAGAGATGTGAAGTCTCGCGGTGATGCTGCCCTTGTTGACTACACAAATCGCTTCGATAATTTCTCTGCCCAGGGCATGAAAGATCTGATAGTTGAACAGCAGCAGCTGCAAGCCGCCCTCGATGCTCTGGATCCCGAGCAGGCGGGTGCTCTCACCCATGCAGCAGAAAGAATCCGGCGCTATCACGAAAAGCAAAGGCAATCCTCGTGGCACTATGAAGAAGCCGATGGATCTGTGTATGGACAAAAGATAAGCCCGCTTGAAAGGGTCGGCGTTTATGTGCCGGGTGGAAAAGCAAACTATCCATCGTCGATGTTGATGCTGGCGATACCAGCGCAGGTTGCTGGCGTTAAAGAAATCGTCGCCACTGTGCCAACAGCTTATGGCAAGGATAGTGACCTGGTTTTCGCTGCCGCAGCCCTGGCCGGAGTCAACCGGGTCTTCACCATCGGTGGTGCACAGGCGGTCGCGGCGATGGCCTATGGCACGGAGTCAGTGCCGAAGGTAGACAAGATCACCGGACCGGGAAATATCTACGTTACCGTGGCGAAGAAGCTGGTATTTGGTGAAGTGGGAATCGACATGATTGCCGGGCCGTCTGAGCTGACCATAATCTGCGACGGCAAAACAGATCCCGACTGGATTGCCATGGACTTTTTTTCCCAGGCTGAACACGACGAGCAGGCACAATCGATTCTGATTACTACTGACGCAGAATTTCTGGATAGAGTTAAGCAAAGCATCGATCGCTTGCTGCCCGAGATGGAGCGTCGAGCCATCATCGAGGCTTCGCTCAAAGACCGGGGAATCTTCATTGTGGCAGAAGACATGGAGAAGGCAGCGGTAGCCAGCAATATCATCGCGCCAGAACATCTCGAACTCTCCGTTGAAGATCCGGACGGCTTGCTCAACTACATCGATAACGCCGGCGCTATCTTTTTGGGTCGCTACGCGGCTGAGGCGCTAGGGGACTACTGTGCAGGTCCAAGCCATGTCTTGCCAACGTCGGGTACGGCCAGGTTTTTCTCTGCCCTGGGGGTTTATGATTTCCAGAAACGCTCATCAATTCTTAATTGTTCTGCGCAAGGTGCAAACAAGTTGGCGAGCACCGCGTCGATTCTGGCCAGGGAAGAACATCTGCAGGCTCATGCATTATCTGCAGAGTACCGCCTGAATCCTGATCTGGATTAGCGCTGGATGAAGCCAGCGTCCTGAATATCCTGGGCTTCTATGATGACGGCCTGGCCGAAGCCAAGGGTTGTAGGTAAGGTGTGGTTACGGCCATTGCGGTACACCTCAATCGAGATCGTGTCGCCGGGCTTCTTGTTACGAATTTCCATCATGATGTTCTGCCCATCCACGACAGGTGTATCTTCCACCCGGGTGATCACATCGCCGGGTTGAATACCAGCTCGTTCAGCTGCACCGCCGGCATCAACGCTTTCTACCAGCATGCCGCGAATGTGATCAACACCAAAAAAGATCTGTGAGGAATTTTCATTCAGTGCCTCTCCGGTCAACACCCCCAGATAACCTGAATTAGCAGCGATTGCATCCGCGACCATCTCTTTCATTGCTGGAATGGCGATGCTCGCAGGAGTGGCAAATCCTATGCCTTCAAAATTGCCTGATTCAGAGAGGATCGACGAGTTTATGCCGACCAGTTTTCCTTCCCTGTCAATCAATGCGCCACCGGAATTGCCCGGGTTGATTGCAGCATCTGTCTGGATTAGCGACACACTGTTTTCTTCATCGGTAGAAATAGCGCTGACAATGCCCTGGGAAACTGATTGACCGATATTTCGCGGATAGCCAATTGCGAAAACCACATTGCCAGTGTCCAGTTCCGCATCGGATCCGATTTCGATTGGCACCAGGCCATCAATATTGATATGCAGCACCGCCAGGTCATTGGCCTGATCCCAGGCAACTACCGTAGCAGGGGTTCTCTGGCCATTGCTCAATGTTACTTCCGTATCGAATGCGTCAAACAGTGTGTCGACTACATGTAGGTTGGTGAGCACAAAGCCGCGATCATCGACAATTACCCCTGAGCCAAGACTGTCCCGTTCTCCCAGGTAGAGGTTGAGGCGGTCTTCTGATGCTCGCTCTATAGATTCAACATTGACGCTTGTTGCACTGATCGCGACCACCGAAGGAGCAGCCTTCGCAATCGCTTCTGCAAAAGTAGGGGTTGTATCAACTGCCGCAGAGGATGGCGTTTGAGTGCTGATGGATTCACGCTGAACCAGTTCATTGCGAATTTGCTGTAGCTGTTGATACTGCACAATTACCAGTGCCACCAACACGCCACACATGGCAGGCCAACCGAAGAACTGAACTATCTTGTTGAATCGACTCATGTGAATGCCACGACCGCAAAGTCCGCTATGGTATTATGGCTGCGCGCTTCACTATACAGCTAAGGAACACGCTAAGCCAATGTCATACAGCCCACAGCAACTGGAGTCTGAACTCAACAAGCTACTCAATGCGGCGACTTTTCGGGATTATTGTCCCAATGGATTGCAGGTAGAGGGCGGGCGAGATATCAGCAAGATTGTCAGTGGTGTCACTGCTTCCCAGAGTTTAATTGAGCGTGCCATTGAAGCAGGGGCAGATGCCTTGCTTGTGCATCATGGTTATTTCTGGAAAGGCGAGAATCCTGCAATTGTGGGATTGAAACGAGGTCGCGTCAGCCTCTTACTCGAGCATGGTATATCACTGTTGGCCTATCACCTGCCGCTGGATGCGCATCCAACACTGGGCAACAACGCGCAGCTGGCGAAATTGTTAGATCTGCGAGTATCGGATCAGATTGGGCCGGAAGGTGAACCACCATTGGTATGGTTGGGTAGTCCGGCACAAGCGATTACGGCGGCAGAACTTGCGACCCACCTGGACAAAAAGCTGGGGCGGGCGCCAATCTGGGTAGCAGGCGATGAACGGGAGATTCGTACACTTGCCTGGTGTACCGGTGCCGCGCAGAATTATTTCGAGATCGCTGTTGCGGCTGGTGCAGATGCGTTTATCACTGGCGAAATTTCTGAGCCTAGCGCCCATATCGCAAGGGAGTCGGGTGTGCATTTTTATTCCGCTGGGCACCATGCAACCGAACGCTATGGTGTTAAGGCAGTGGGAAATTACCTGGCGGAAAATTTTTCGCTGGCACACGAATTTATCGACATCGACA
>CAYTLI010000241.1:0-3922 GCA_964438455.1 uncultured Pseudohongiella sp. | reverse complement strand
CTTCACATGCCCGGGTGGCGAAATTGGTAGACGCAAGGGACTTAAAATCCCTCGGCAGAAATGCCGTGCCGGTTCGATTCCGGCCCCGGGCACCATCAATCGATAGATCTGCGGCATTTAAGGAGTTTCAGGCGCTCCTGCCTCTAAATTCCACGAATAATCGATACACTTCCTGGCTGATGGTGTAGCTGTTGTTGTCCTCGTCAGTGAGACTGAGACCGTAGCCAATACATCGGTCATTACAACTGGTCCCTTGGGCAACAAACAGAATTACAGCAACCCATTCACCTACCTGAAACTCTCCAGCACTAAAATCGACTTCAGCGAGATCGCTAATGCTGTCCATCTGAATTAGCCATTCCTGTACTGGCAAACCATCACGCTGCAGTTGCAGTTGCAGTTGTAATGTGGAGTGAGGCTCTCCCCAGTTAATAGCAGTTATCTGGCCGATGATTTGAGTGGGCGCAGCCAGGTCCATGTCGCTGCTGATGTCGTGATGGGCATGGCTGGCTGAAACATGCATTGCCAGCAGTAGAATCAGGACGCTGTAGGGAGTAGTAAATTTCATTACATCACTCCTGGTGATCGCGGGACGCCGCTATTGTAGCTCGATAAGACAGCAGGGGTTCTGTAAATCCAGGTGGAAAGGAGAGCTTATCAGGATTATCCACGCAAACTAATAGCTGTAACTAATTGAGATTTGTACCGTCTAAGTTGGAAAGGCGGAGACTTTCCCATAATTCGCCAGCAATCGACCTGCACAGGAGCGCAAGCATGAGTCGTCACAATGCAACAATTTTCACTTTTATCGCAATTTGCAGCCTGGCGTTTTCTTCTAGCGCCCTGGCAGCGAGTGCGAAACGCATCGAACGTTCAATTGACGCTGGAGACCTGACTCACGTGGATTTTGAAGTGTCGGTTGCGGAAATGGACATTGAGATCTACAACGGAGACCAGATTGAGCTGGATATCTCCCTGGAAGCTGATCGTGGTTGGTGGTTTTTTGGCCGCAAGGACATCGACGATGTGGATGTCTTCGTTGATATCCGCGGCGATTCAGTGGAAATCATCCTCGATGAAGACAACGTGGAACAGGATTGGCGGGTGCGTATCCCGGCACATCTGGCTGTATCCATGGAGATCGGAGTCGGGGACGTGGACATAGAAGGCCTGGATAACGACTTGTTGATGGAAATGGGCGTCGGCGCTATCCAGGTTACCGTGGCGGATATCGATTTTGACACCATCCACGTGCAGACGGGTGTCGGCGATTCCAGCCTCCGGGGTTTTGGCCGTGGAATCGATAATGAGCGAAACTTTGTTGGCGCTGATTCCTACTACCGGGGTGAAGGCGAGCACCAGATAAGTATCGAATTGGGAGTAGGTGACGCTGAAGTCCGTCGCAGGTAAGCGCTGATTCGCTTACCCAATCCTTTGACCGGTTGATTGCGGCTCTGTTGTTAATTTCGGGGCAGTGGATGACTGCCCCGGCTAATCAGGAATTGCCTTGTAGCGCAGCGATGCGTTTATCCAGCGGTGGATGGCTCATGAACAGCTCGGCCATGGCGCGCTTGCCATTGATGCCAAAAGCCGTGAGCTGACCTTCCAGCTGACTTTCTGTGTGATTGGATTGCAGACGTTGCAGAGCGGCAATCATCTTTTGCCGGCCTGCCAGGTTGGCGCCACCGGCATCGGCACGGAATTCCCGGTAACGAGAGAAAGCCATGACGATGATGCTGGCCAGGATGCCGAACACAGCCTGAAATGCCATAACGGTCATGAAATAGACAAAGGCATTGTTGCTGCCACGATTGACCATCTGCGCCACAATCCGGGCGAAGAAATAGACGAAGGTGTTCAACACGCCCTGGATCAGGGTCAGGGTAACCATATCGCCGTTGGCGACATGACTTACCTCGTGCCCGAGGACGGCTTCGGCCTCGTCCGCCGTCATGTTGCGCAGCAGACCGGTACTGACAGCAACCAGTGCGTTATTTCGGTTCGCTCCCGTGGCGAAGGCATTGATCTCTGGTGAGTCATAAATGGCAACTTCGGGCATACCGATGCCTGCCGCCTCGGCCTGCTTGCGGACAGTTTCGATCAGCCAGGCTTCATCCTGGTTACGTGGGCTCTCTATCACATAGGCACCGACACTGCGCTTGGCAATGAATTTCGACATGGCTAGAGAGATGAAGGAACCGCCCATGCCAAACACGGCACAGATAAACAGCAGGCCCCCGTTAGAAGAGGAATCGAGACCGAGAACCGGCATCAGGATGCTCAGTACGACACCCAAAACCAGCAATACCGCCAGGTTGGTGGCGACAAATAGAAAAACCCGTTTCATGGAACTACTCCTGGGTAGATAACTGCTTCAGTATATGGCGCTGAATCGTGATTTTTAAAGGCGTTGTGCCTATTTTGCGCCGAATTGGCGATTGCTGACAAAAATATGCATATTTGGCGTAAAGTAGACGTCTGACTGACGTAGAGGAGAACAGGAATTTCCCAGAAAATAGCTGCCATTCAGCACAAATGGGGATTTCCGGATGGAAGTGAAAATCGATAGTCAAAAGATCAAGCAATTACGCCTCGATCGGTCCTGGTCGCAGGAAAAACTCGCTGAGCGGGCTGACGTGAGCCTTCGGACGGTGCAACGCATGGAGATGGACGGATCGGCATCGCTTAAATCTCGCTTGGCTGTTGCAGAAGCCCTCGGTGTAGAGCCCAGCTTTCTTGACCCGGCTACCAGAGAATCGGAAAGCCAAAACCCCATGCATGACATGGTTGAGGGCATGGTTGAGGGCATGGTCGAGAAAGAAGATGCAGACACTGGCAGGTTTTTCTCTTACCCGGGGCCAACGCGCTTTGCTAACAAAATCAGGACGCCGTTGCTCGCATTTCTCTGGGTTAGCATGGTGATTACCGGCGGCCTGGTATTAGTTGTTTCTATTCCTCTGGTGGTTACCAATCTCTTGTATGGGGACAATCCAGCTGAGTTATTCACGCAATTGATGATTGCTCAGGTCCCATTGTTTCTTATCTTTCTGCTGAGCATTGGGCTCTATTCATTTTTTCGTTCTCGCACTCCAATTCCAGACAACTAGCCAGAGTCTTTTCTAGGCGCGATAAAAAAGCACGATTCAATTGAGTACTGAATCGTGCTTTTTATTAGGGGTCAGGTACCCCTTTAAATGGGCCTTACTGAAATTTACAGAAAGTTATTTGGCCAGATGATGCTGCGCCACATGTGAGCAACGGGGCTGCCATCAAAGCCTAGCCCTTCTTTCGGATGCTTCCAGTGACGACCGATGATGTCTTCAAAATCATCGATATCCACTTCCACACCTTCCTCGAAAGAGTACAGATCATTCAGGGTGATCAAACGACCGGTCATGTACCACTTGTGATTCTTTGCCTGTTCGTAAGCATCAACTATATAGCGTTCGGGCTTGTAGTCGGCGCCGAAGTAACGGATGTACGCTTCCGGGTATTCATAGCCTACAGAATCATCAGGGAAGAATCTCAGTGCCTGGTGTGCTTCGATAGCCCAGGCGACTTCTTCGTCCACATAGGGGCGAACCATCTGTGCACACCAGTAACCGTGGTCGGTGCGAATCAGGTTAGACACGGTGATGTCATGCAGCAGGCAAGCGAGCACAACTTTTTCATCCATACCATTCATGCGAGCGTAGCGCGCGCTCTGCAGCACGTGGCTGGCAGGCGCAAATCGCAGCTTGAAGAAATCCCTCAGGGTAGGGGCCTCTGGCATAACTGGTAGCCGGGGATCGTTGTGCTGATACCAAGGGCGGGTATCGCCGGGAATCGGTTCTGGAGTTGGATCGATATTGCACATCCAGGGAGTCGCAATTCGCTTGTCCAGCTCAAGGCTCATGGCTTCTTCCAGGGCATCGGCCTTCTC
>CAYTLI010000240.1:0-3939 GCA_964438455.1 uncultured Pseudohongiella sp. | reverse complement strand
TGTCCTCGAACCAGAAGAAGGTTCCCGCAGTGTGGTCATCTATGGCGATCCATCGAAGCCCGGCTTGTATGTCATGCGAATCACATTCGCACCCGGCAGAGGCAGTCGCCCACACTACCATTCCACCGCTCGATACATCACCGTAATCAAGGGTACCTGGTATACGTCCTGGGGACCGGAGTCGGATGTGTACAATCCTGACAATATGGTTGCCGTCCCTGAAGGCACATTCATCTATCAGCCTCCCGGAGGCCATCACTACGACATGGCGAAGGATGAAGAAGTGACTGTGCAGATCATGGGCATGGGACCGGTAATCACCACGCAGATTCCCCAGCCTGGTGACTAGCTTACTGGAGAAAATACAGTAAGGCTTACTTGCGCCTGCCCTTGAGCAGGTTCTTGAACTTGTCAGAAAAGGTCTCGTATTTGAGATCAGTCAATTCGCCCGCGTCGAGAAAGACGCGGGTGCATTTGGGGCAGGATTCCATCCAGATATGGGTTTGCATCGGATCTTCGATCTTGTCCATCTTCACGTTACAAACCGGGCATTCAATATCATCAATCTTGTCGTATTTCTTGCCCAGGGAAGGCGCACCGACATCGAGAAATGACTCTGCCATCCAGCCAGCGAATGTTTCGTTGAGCATGTAAGACTCAACCAGAATGCCATAACACTTGTTACAACGATCTAGTTTGATGTGCTCATGCTCCTTGAGTACGAGTTCGCCGTGGCACTTGGGGCATTGCATGGCATTCTTCCTCTGTCCGTGAAACTGGATGGCGGAAAAATACTAGCGAATCGATTTCAAATAGCAAGCAATGCTTGTGAGGATACTGCCAAACCCGTCGCTTTACTGGCAGTGAAGTATTACAAGATGTTGTAGTAACAGTAGGCGAAAGCGTTCAGTAATCACTGGAGCGTAGGGGGATTGCGATGCGCATCCTTCTCTTCCATCAGCCAGCGATTAGCTTCAATCAAACTGTCGAAAACATCGAGATTGGATCCGGTTTCGTTGACCCGACAATATTCTTGTAGGAAAGGTCTTAAATCTTTTTCAACCGGTGCGGGAAAGACAAAGGCTTTGCGATCGCCCTTGCGTGAATAGCGGTCGGGGCGAGTGAATACCTGGCGCGGCATCTCCGGCTCAGTGGCAATCATGTGCGCATCACTGAAGTCAAAGAGCACGAGGTTACAGCGCTGCCCCTTGTAGTAATGATCAATACACTTCACCAGGTCCATCGGACGCACCTCTCCGTAGAAGGTGATCACCGTTAGCCCGAGCGACGGATCAAAAAACGATTCTATTCTTGGCATAAGGAATAACTGCTAAATCGAGCGCCATTAAACCATGTAATACCAGCGCAATAATCTAGGGATTTCCACAGGAAATCGAGATGAAATCAATAACAAAAACAAAACGATACCTGGACTTTACTATCGTAGAGTCCGGGTATTGTTGAAAGGAAGAGGCTGTCAGTTTGTTAAGTGCATCACACTTAGCAGGAATTAGTATTTTCGGTCAGCTCTACGGTTGTGCGTCCGCCTGCAATGCATTAACGAATGCGATCCAGTTTGTCAGATTGACGCTGCCCGCAGACAGGAGAGTTCCACCACCGTGTGATTCCTGTCCCTGGGGTTTCGCTATCAGTGTGTCTGCCGCATTGGGCGCTGATTGAACATAGTCCAAAAGTGTATTGTAGTTCACCGTAGTAGAGTCTCCACTCGCCACATAGGTAAGCGGTGTTGCACTCGCCGCGCCACCCGACACATGACACACCCTGCATACCGATAGAATAATTGGCTGAGCAATATTTTGAGTAAACAGAGTGAGACTCTGCGGGTCGGCAGGCTGCTGCACTTGTTCTGCAATTGCTACAGCAAGGGGCGCACCGCTGTAATACAACTCACCGGGAGTCGCGGTTGTATCATAGGCAAAGAATACATTCAGTGTGACACCGGAAACACCTGCCGGGCCGAGAGCAATATCATCGACAATGGTCAGCGCTTCCACTGCAGCCAGTGTCTTGCCCACTGTAGTAGGTTGCAGGGTGGCTATATTGTTTATATCCCACGGCAGGTAGTTGCCTGCAGTGTCTCGATAAAGAAGTTGCTCTCCCAGTTGCGCCACCAGGTAGAGGTTACCAGTAGTACCCACGTGGGCGGACTCTGGCCTGATCTCGCCAGTGATATCCAAAGGCTGCTCAAAGGCGAAACTGGCGCCGAAACTCAGCCCGTTATCTGCCGAGGCACCACCAAAAAACTGTGCCGATGTGCTGGCTCCACTGCCGGTAGAGGGCGAAGCCAATTCGGGAAGCTGCGCCAGGGCAGGCATCCCAATCAATAGTAGAGCTGGCAATACTATAAGTCGCATTATCCGAGATTTATCCATGTCCATACGCTCCAAAAACGTTAGCCCTGCGGAATTGCACTGAGCCACCTGTATTCCAGACCCGCACTATTCCGATTCTTGTTCAGTAATACGCACCAGAACCCGAGCCGTTTACCCTGAACACATTAAAACCCGGCAATTTCAGCACAGAGGAGAACTGGTTCACACTCCGATCGGCTGGAAAATCGGGCATTTAATCAGATTGGGCGAACCTGCTGGCCTCGGCTTGCCAGGCAGACCGTAAGCCAGTGAGGTCTGGCTCGGACATCTCCGCGATGAGCCCGTCTACCCGCTGCATGAATGCAGGAGAAAATTCCTGCCGGGAAAGCCGCCAGTAAATCCGGAAGCCAGGAGCAGACAGCAACTGGTTCTTGATGGATCGCTCGTAGCCCAGATAGATATCTCGATCTAGGGTGTCGTGAGAATACTGGTAGTACTGATTCTCGAAAGCGACGAAGAGAATTCGACACATAAGAAAGAACTGGCGCAAGTCCTCGGGACTCAGATCCGGAGCACCCGCAGTGCCTTTCAGATATGCTTGGCTGAATTCAGGCCTGGCTATCTCCAACAGCAAACCCCGCCAGATGTCGGTGTTCTGGGCCAGGGTAGCGCTGCGCACGGTTGCTGTGTTTTGCCTGATCTGGATCGCCAGGTAAATCAGCGACGCAACAACCGCAATGCCACCGAGAAATTCACCAAGATTAGCCCATTGCTCCAGAGTCATGGTGATTTGAACGCCTCTACAATCATAAAGGTGGCATTACTCCGAGCAACCAATTTGTCTGCCGAGTGAATATCGATTTCCACCCGATACAATTGTTTGCCAGCGTGCATGACTGTTGCTGATGCCAGGAGTTCATCTCCTTTCGGTGGCCGAATAAAAGAAATGCTGAGATCAGTGGTTGCAGTGAATTTTCCTTCCGGCCGAATCGACCTGACAGCCACTCCTGCCGTGGTATCTGCCAGTGAACTCAACACACCACCATGGACTCGGCCACCCGTATTAAGATGATGAGCCTGCAGCGTGATGGCACAGCGCGCCTTGCCTGCATCATAATCGAGCATCCTGATCCCGAGATGATCGCCATAAGGGCTCGAAGCCAACTCGCTACTCATGATTGTTTACTGCCCTTTGCCGTTCTTTGAAGCTTATCTTGTCGCGTTTTCGCCTGGCTATTGTAAATTGCATAGCGTCCCCGATATGAGCCTCGCCCCGCTGCCGCGCCAACTCCATCTGCCGCTCACGCTCAGCGTAACGCTTCACCTGTTCGGCGCTGTGCTTGTCGTAGCAATGATGACAACTTACGCCCTGTTTATAATGCTCGTTTTGCTTGTCCGCCTCAGTAATCGGCATACGACAGGCATGACATTGGTCATATTGTCCCTGTTCAAGCTGGTGATTAACCGTAACCCGATTGTCGAAAACGAAACATTCACCTCGCCAGCGGGTTTCTGACTCTGGCACCTCTTCCAGATATTTCAGGATGCCACCTTTTAGATGGTAAACCTCTTCGAAGCCCTGTTGCTTCAGGTAGGCAGTGGACTT
>CAYTLI010000239.1:0-3944 GCA_964438455.1 uncultured Pseudohongiella sp. | reverse complement strand
GCATGTGACTGCCGAGATACGAAGGAATGGGCTCGGTCATGTGATAGTCGGTACCGTGGATAATAGCAATTACGTATCCATAGTTCAAGACGAATTTTTAAGCGAGGCTAGGAAGTATGCTGAGGAACATGGAGGCGAGTGCAGGTCGACAGGGTGATCCGGGATACTCTCGGTTCTATTTATCAATGGAAGATAACTTGCTGCGAATTTTTGCCAGTGACGGGGTGAAGAATTTCATGCGCCGTCTTGGTATGGAGCGTGGCGAAGCGATCGAGCATGGCATGGTGACCAGATCGATCGAAAAGGCCCAGCGCAAAGTTGAAGGCAGGAACTTCGATATTCGCAAACAGTTACTTGAATACGACAATGTCGCTAACGACCAGCGCACGATTATCTATCGTCAGCGAAATGAGCTCATGGCGAGTGATGATATTTCAGACCTGTTGAAGGAAATGAGGGAAGAAGTAGTTTCGCAATTAGTTGACGACTATATACCTCCGCAAAGTGTACCCGAGCAATGGGATCTTCCTGGCCTCGAAGAAGCTGTATTCACTGAATTCAATACCAGGCAGCCCATCCAGCAGTGGCTCGACGAAGACGAGCAGATGTACGAGGAGCAACTCAAGCAGAAGCTCACCGATATTCTGGAACAGCAATACGAAGAGAAATGCGCCAGTGTCGGTGACAACATGCGCGTGGTAGAGAAGCAGATCACTCTGCAGATCCTGGACAGTCTGTGGAAGGACCATCTTGCGACCATGGATCATTTGCGGCAGGGGATATTCCTGCGCAGTTATGGCGGTAAAAATCCGCGACAGGAGTACAAGAGGGAAGCCTTCGCACTGTTTACCGAAATGCTGGACAACTTGCAGAGAGAGGCGATCAAGGTGCTAAGCCTCGTGCAGATAAGGCAGGAAGATGCGGCCGATAGCATTGAGAGACAGCGCCAGGAAGAGCTGGCCAAGCAACGCGTAAGTTATCAGCATCAGGAAGTGTCAGCCCTGTCAGCAGGCGCTGGTGGCCAGGAAGGTGGGGAAGCTGGTGATGGTGCAGCTGCACAGGGAGAAGGAGATCGTCAATCTCCTTATGTGCGTGACCTTCCCAAGGTTGGCCGCAACGAGCCATGTCCCTGTGGGTCAGGCAAAAAGTACAAGCAATGTCACGGCAAGATTGTCTAACTCTCGAACTATCATGGCAGACAATTCCACTATTCACGAAATTGCCGGCGTAAGGCTGAGTGCAATCAAGGCGCATATTCGCTATGCAGATCGCCTGGATCTGGTTTTGGTTGAGCTTGCTGAGGGATCTTCAGTTGCTGGCGTTTTCACCCAAAACGCATTTTGTGCCGCACCGGTTCAGATTGCCAAACAGCACCTGTCTGAATTAAATCCACGCTATTTCCTGATCAATACAGGGAATGCAAATGCCGGCACCGGGCAACAGGGACTTGAGGATGCTGAACACTGTTGCCAGCTGGTTGCTGAACTAACTGGTGTAGATGCAGTGCAAGTTCTGCCATTCTCTACGGGAGTCATCGGGGAAAACCTGCCGGTAGAAAAAATAGCGACAGCAATACCGAGTTGCCTGCACAGCCTGGCCAGTGACCAATGGCGCGAAGCAGCGCTCGGTATCATGACAACAGACACAAAGCCAAAGCTGGTCTCGAAACAGATAAATCTCGGTGAAAACCAGGTCAGTATTACCGGATTTGCAAAAGGCGCGGGCATGATAAAGCCTAATATGGCTACTATGCTGGCTTACGTATTCACTGACATGAATATCGGCGATGAGCAGTTGCAGAAATTGCTCGATAACTCGGTTGAGCAGAGCTTCAATCGAATTACCGTCGATGGCGACACTTCTACCAATGACTGTTGCATGCTGGCCGCAACAGGGAAGGGCGACAGTGACTACACGGATCTGGACTCTCAGCAAACAGAATTATTTCAGCAGGGCCTTGACTCGGTGTTTCAGGAACTAGCCACCGGTTTGATCAGAGATGCCGAGGGTGCATCAAAGTTTGTGACTGTCACCGTGGAAGAAGGTCTTGATGGTGAAGAATGTCTGAAGGTTGCCTATACCATCGCGGAGTCGCCACTGGTGAAGACCGCCCTGTTCGCATCTGATCCAAATTGGGGTCGTATACTGGCAGCGGTAGGCCGGGCAGGTCTGCAAAATTTTGATATAGATAAGGTCGCCATTTTTCTCGGTGAGCAGTTGATTGTGCTTAATGGTGGTGTAGCGCCACAGTACAGGGAAGCAGCAGGGCAAGAGGAGATGAACAAGCAGGATATCAGCATCCGCATTCGGCTGGGCCGGGGTGATAGTATTGAGTCTGTCTGGACTTCGGACCTGTCCCACGACTACGTCCGCATCAACGCCGAATACCGAAGCTGATTTTGCCAGCTACCCAACCAGTTCATGTCGCCGTCGGCGTCATCGTTAATACCACAAATCAAGTCCTGATCTCCCGCCGTCATCCGGAAAGCCACCAGGGTGGTCTCTGGGAGTTTCCTGGTGGCAAGGTGGAAGAGGGTGAAAGCCTGCTTCAGGCACTGGATCGGGAATTCCAGGAAGAGTTGGGCATTCGTGTGCACCAGGCTTACCCGCTGCTGCGCTGTCCTTATAACTACGCTGACAAATCTGTACTTCTCGATGTCTGGGAAATCACTGCATATGACGGCGCAGCTGCTGGCCTGGAAGGCCAAGAAGTTGCCTGGCGCCTGGTTACTGAACTCGATGGGCGGCAATTTCCTGCAGCCAACGCACCAATCATCGATTGCCTGAAGTTGCCTCGTGAGATTGCGATTACCCCCAATCTCGAGAACCGCAAACAATTCCTCTCCTGTATCGAGCAGTTACTTGCACAAGATGTGCCCGCCATCCAGGTCAGGCAAAAACATCTGGATGCACGTCAATACGGGGAATGGTTCAGATTGGCAAATCAGCTAATTGGTAATACCGATGTGTTGCTGTTCAGTAATACTGATGCGGTAACTGCGCTGACCCTTGGTGCCGAAGCAATCCATCTCGATAGCCAGCAGTTGCTGAGCATGAATTCACGACCGGTGCCGGCAGAAATAGTGCTCAGTGCCTCCACCCATAATGCTGCAGAATTACAGCGGGCAGAAGAAATTGGTGTGAATATGGTCACCTTGTCGCCGGTCGCGCAGACAGCCAAATATTCATCGGAGCAGATATTGGGATGGCACATGTTTGCCCAATTACGTAGCAAGGTAATGCTGCCGGTACTTGCTCTGGGGGGGCTGCGGCGCGATCAGCTTGCCCAGGCGCGTGCACATGGCGCTTTCGGCATTGCCGGGATAAAGGGCTTCGCTGGCAACTTCGAAGGCTAAAAAACGCCTGTTCTTAGGGCGATACGGGGCTTATTTTATGACCAAAGTGCGATATCCTTGCCAAGTAACTGAATTAGAACGAAATAATTAAGGGCACTTGCGGCGAAAATGGCGCAATTTGTGATAAAGTATTCCGCTAAATAGCAGATACAGCAGTGTGGAGTGGTGTATTTTCAGGGCCTGCCTGATTTTGTGACCACCGTCACTGAGTTTTGCGCTAACTAGTTGAAACTTGTAGCTTTCTGGCCTTTGGTCAGGTAATCGGAATCACTTGGGTATGAGCAAAGGGACCATCGAGTCATGAGCGGTTTGTCCAATCTAGGCCAGCTTTCTTCGAATTTCTGCCGGGTTTTACTTCTGCTCGGCGCAGTGATGATTGCACCGGCCGTAAACGGCGATGTTGCTATCCTGGTTGACCAGGGCACTTTGGTTGAAACTGATCCCCCCCAGACTAGCACCCCGGTTCCTGAACCAGATAATCCAGATAACACTGCGGATAATCCTGATGCCGAGCCACAGGTGCCAGTCGGTACTGCAGTGGACGCGACATATGTCAGCGCCCCCGGATTCGCAGTGACCGGCGCTAAT
>CAYTLI010000238.1:0-3974 GCA_964438455.1 uncultured Pseudohongiella sp. | reverse complement strand
GAATGCGGTGCGAGTAAATCGCACCGACAGGGTTTTTACCGCCAACGAAGCGCCACCTGAAATAGAAATTTTTCTACACCATGAGATGGCGCAGACACCAAAGTATCCGAGCAAACTATTTTTCTTCTGCGAGTTGGCGCCTGGAGGTGGTGGCGCAACGCCACTTTGTCGCTCTGATCTATTGTTAGCAGAGATGGAAGAGAAGATGCCGGGTTTCGTGGCTGCCTGTAAAGAGAACGGAGTGCGCTATACCAATATCATGCCTCTGCAGGCCGACAAGGAGTCGGGACAGGGTCGCAGCTGGAAGAGTACTCTGAGTTGTGACACCGAATCTGAAGCAGAAGCTCGTCTGCAATCGCTGGGCTATAGCTGGTCATGGATGGAAGACGGCAGTATTAAAGTTACAACACCGGTGCTTCCTGCCGTGAGGACGCTTGATTCCGGAACAGAAGTATTTTTCAATCAATTGATTGCAGCATTCATGGGCTGGAAGGATAGCCGCAACCTGAAAGAGAAATCAGTTTCCTTCGGTGATGGATCAGAAATCACTGACACCGACTTGCAACAAGTAGTCAGCCTCTCCGGGCAATTCACCTATGATTTGCAGTGGCAGGCCGGAGACATGGCCATTGTCGATAATTTTCTCGTCATGCATGGAAGAAAGCCGTTCTCCGGCAAGAGAAAGGTTTTGGCCTCGCTGGTAGCCTGAAACACCACACAAGTCCTACTTAATTTCCCGTCTCGCACTAGAAATGCCAGTTTTTGGGTTGACTGCGCTTGGCACTACGATTTTCAGCGGTGCCAATAGTAAGCAGCGAAGTTGATGGTTACGTAAGCTTTGTCAGATACCCGCCGAGGATTAGGATCAGGACAACGGTTACGTACCACCGATTTGAGTACTTCGTCTGCCGATTATTGTTATGGCAATCTTCCATGGCTATTACCCTATGCCCGGTCAGCGCAAGAAAATATGGGTTGGTCGCACCATGAAAATATTTACAGTATTTTGAATACGCGTGACTTAGCTCTCTTTGAGTGATCCATGCTCTGGTGCCAATTGCCGCTTTCTCTCCTGTATGTAATTCGTATAATCTTCAGAAATCAGAATTTCCAATAAGCAGAAAGGAATTCATTCAGGAGAGTTCAATGAATGGTAAGAAAGTTGCCAAGTGGGGCGGCATCGGTGTCGCTGTCCTGTTCCTGATCTACGTGGGTTCGATCGTATGGTTCGAAACCCAGCTAGGTGTCAATCAACCCCAGGGATCGACATCCCTCGTCCTCGCTACTTTCAGTCCCGACGATGAGCGCCACGAAAGGGTGTTGCGTCTGGAACAGATCGACGGCAATAACTACATTGCTGTGAATCACTGGCCCAGGCGCTGGTATGGCTATGCCCTTGATAATCCCAATGTGGAAGTGAAGATGCCCGGTACTGATCGGTTCGAATCCTATGTAGCCGTGCCATTGGAAGGTGGCGAGCTGGAGCGGGTGAGTACCGAGTATGCGTTCGGCTTTAACTTCCGCTTTCGAACCGGATTCCCTCCGCGCCGATTTCTCAGGCTCGATCCGAGCTAGATCAACCATTTTTCCGACTAGAGGAGTATCTGATGTTTAGTCACGTCATGTTGGGTGCCAACGATCTGGAGGCATCCAAACAATTCTACGACGCCACACTTTCGGTTCTTGGCCATGGTGAGCCAGTAGCGGATCCCAAGGGTCGCTACTTTTATAGAACCAAGACAGGTGTGTTTGGCATTACCAACCCTATCGATGGAGCGCCCGCCACCCATGGCAATGGCAGCACCCTGGGCTTCCAGGCCGACAGCCCCGAAGCCGTTGATGCCTGGCACCAGGCTGGCCTCGCCAATGGAGGTACAGAGTGCGAAGATCCCCCCGGAATCCGCGAAGGCACCGGCGTACAGCTCTACATCGCCTACCTGCGCGACCCCGCCGGCAACAAGATCTGCGCCCTCCACCGCATCCCAGCCTAGCCAACTTAGTGGACACCCATTTAACTGAAATCGCTTAACTAGCTGAATCTGTTGATAAAAACCAGGTTTGGTAGTGAATTGGGTAAGCGAAATTCAAATGGGTGTCCTTTAAATAGCTTTAAATAGCGGCTCAAAATCAGATGTGTGTCCTTTAAAGGGGTGCCCAAAATGGCGCCTTAATTCGGGGCGCGGGTCTGGCGAGCGCACCGTGTTGGTGCGCGATATTTTTCCTCGTAAGCACTAAATTCCCTCCAAAATTGCTACAACCCGCGTAAAACGGGCACTTCTCCTTATTGGCCCGGTTATTGCTGAAGTCAGTCTCAGGTGGCAAGTACTGCCTTTCAAATTGAACCAATCAAGGGACAAGACAAGCTATGAAAACTCGAATCGCGTCATTAGCGGCTGCAGGACTCTTACTTTCCGCGAGTGCCGTACAGGCCCAGGAATGGACTGCAAACTTTTCAGCAACCAACAACTACATCTGGCGCGGCCTGACGCAGTCGATTAATGAAGGTGCCATCCAGGGCGGCATCGACTACGCTGCCGAAAACGGTTTCTACGCAGGAACCTGGGCCTCAAACGTGTCATACGATGCTGACGACGCCTACTCTTATGAGCACGACATGTATTTCGGTATTGCCGGTGAGACAGACGCTTTCTCCTGGGATGTCGGATACCTCTACTACAACTACGATTCCAATGCTGGTTATGACTTCAGCGAAGTTTACGGCTCACTCGGTTTCGGTAACTTCAGCATCACCCTGTCTCTGTTAGCCTCTGCAGAGCCCGATGAAGGTCCAGGCGAAGACTTCGGTTTTGCCCAGGCTTCTTACTGGTCACTGGACTACACAATTCCAATGGACAGCGGTGTTGAGATCGGACTGCACGCAGGTTTCCATGAAGGTGACTTCATGTACTCCTTTAACGGTGCAACTGATGACTACTGGGATTTCAACATCAGCGTAGCCAAAGATGGTTTCTCCGCCATGATCACAACCACCAGCCTTGGTGATGATGACAACGGCGACGGTATTGAAGACTACGCAAGCATGGCAGCTCGCGACAACGACGAAGTTAAGTTTGTTGTTGGTTACGCCATGGACTTCGAACTTTAAGCACTAATCTTTTTTCGCACTAACTCTCCTTTTAGCCGGCTTCGTTTTGAAGCCGGCTTTTTTCTGCCTGCGATTTAATCCTGTCACTATTTTCTTCAAGCAATCCTGGGCGCAGGTTCCAGAGTAAATCCGACAAACAAAAAAAGGGGCAGGTTCCTGGTCGGAAACTGCCCCACTTCTAAGGATGGTATGAAGTTAGATTAGGAGAGATTCTCCTGAGCCTGGGGATCAGGCCAGCGCGGGTTCGGCGCTGGCCTGTTCAGGCTTTTCCTCAGTGGACTCCACAAATTTAACCGCTGCTTCGATAGCATCGCGACGACGATCGAAGTAGTGATCCCTGGGAATCACATCGCCCATCAGGTCGGTCAGCATGGTGCGAATCTTGTCGTCCATGCCGGAGATGTACACCAGCTTGTTGGAAGCCTTGCCATCGTTGGCAATGGTTTCAACAGCACGTGCAGCGGATACATCGATGAACGGCACCTGAGAGAAATCGAGGATCGTCACTTGACTAAACTTGGCAGACTTCTCACGTACCTGGTGACCAACATCAGCAGCAGCGCCGAAGCTCAGAGGTCCACCGAAGTCGAAGATGTTGATGCGCTCATGTGAGTGAGTCATCATTTCCGCTTCTTCCTCGGTAAAGTGAACGGAGAGGCCTTCACGAGTGATGTCTTTCAGTTCCTGCAGTTGCTGATCGGCGATCTGCTTCACGAAAGCCAGTGAAGCCATGACTACGCCGGCCATTACCGCGGTGATCAGGTCAACGAACACAGTCAGCACCAGCACCAGCATCATCAGCGCCAGGTCCCAACGAGGACCACGGTGTGCCTTGAGTATGTAAGCACGGTCAATAATGTCCCAACCA
>CAYTLI010000237.1:0-3983 GCA_964438455.1 uncultured Pseudohongiella sp. | reverse complement strand
GGGCATGTTAAGCTGGTGCCCGAGTGATTTTTGGTCTGTGGAGGAACACAAAAATGAAAAAGAAAAGCGTCCTTTTAATGCTCATGGCAGCCGCAGTTGGATTGCCAACCATTACTATTCTGGCGCAGCAGGATGATGAGGAGCCGCCAGAGATGGGCTTCTTTCTCACCAGCGTCGGCATTGGTGATGGGGGCGACCTTGGTGGCCTGGCGGGCGCCGATGCCCATTGTCAGCAACTTGCCAGCAATGCCGGTATGGGACATCGAACCTGGCACGCATACCTCAGTACGCAAGGGCCTGGTGCTGTGAATGCCCGAGATCGAATCGGTGAAGGTCCCTGGGCCAATGCCAACGGTCTGATCATGGCCACCAGTGTAGAAAGTCTGCACTATGACAATTCCAATCTGAACTGGACTTTTACCCTCGATGAGAATGGCAACCAGTTTGCGTCACGCATTGATGGCGATCCGGATTTTACTGAACACGATGTGCTCACCGGTTCCCGCATCGACGGCACGGCCTTTCCCGCCGGCCAGGACATGACCTGCAGCAACTGGACCAGCAACGATGAAGGCAGTGCTCGTGTGGGACATGCGGATCGTTATTCCTTCACCACGCCTGGTTCGCCCTGGAACTCGGCTCACGGTACGCCCGGCTGCACCCAGGCCGACCTGGTACAGGTAGGGGGAGCAGGACTGCTGTATTGCTTCGCCATCGACTGATCGGGCGGGTAAATTTACAGTTAAAAAGAGAAGAGGGCAGAGATTGCCCTCTTTTTTTACCATTGCTTTGTTACTGCCACTTGCCAGGATCTACCTGGTAATACTGCGCCAGTTCCCGATACAGTTCCTGATGATGCGTCGCCATCTCTTGCGGACGTTCGAAAAAAGTTTCTGTCGCGACGGCAAAGAATTCCGCCGGGCTTGTTGCGCCATAATCATCCAGTAAACTGTTGTAGTGATGTGAGGCTCTTCTGTTCAATTCTTCGAACTCTTTATGGAACACATGGGCCCAGCTCTTGTAGGCGCCACGGGTCTGCAGAACTGGTGCGCCATTGACGGCACCTGATTCACTGTCCAGCTGATGAGCGAATTCGTGCAGGACAACGTTTCTGCCATCGTGGAGATTGCGCACACCTTTCTCTACATTGTCCCAGGCCAGCACAACCTTGCCCTGATCCCATGACTCACCCAGCAATGCAGTGTGGGTTGTAGAGACCAGGCCTAAGTCATCACGCACTTCTCTTGTTGCTACGAAAGTGGATGGGTAAACCAGGATCGCTTTCAGTCTGCGATAGTGGTAGCCCTTCTTGTTGAGGATGAGCAGGCAGGCCTGGGCGGCAACAGTCACCCTGATTTCGTCATCGATCTCGAGGCCAGCACAGCCGATGAATTCATGATCAATCAGGAAACGTTTGATGAGATTTTGCAGGCGGCTCTGCTGCGCTTGAGGCAGCCGGTCATAGAAAGGCAGACGCTGGCGCAGAATTGCACGCCAGGATTCAGGAAAGGGCTGCTGGTTGATTCTGTTCAGGCGGATACCTGGCCAGAACACAACATAGAAAATCACTCCCAGGACGATGAGCAGCAGCGCGAATAGAGTTATGAGGGAAGATGGGTCCATGGTGAGAAATTGTAGCAGAAGCATTGCAGTCCACCGCCAGGAGCGTCATTGGAATTGCGCGGACTCGTTAAACCGCGAATTCTCTGTTTGCGCAAAACACTGTATTCTTGGCGCTACACCCATAAGGCCCGCCAGGTTCCGACCGCTGACTAGCTGATCCTTTTCCAGATGAAACTTCGCGATATCACTCTTGCATCGCTGCTCATATTACTTGTTGCCTGCAGTCCGAGCTCAAATTCCATTCAGCGCCAGGCAGAAAATGGATTTCTGGATTTAAGTGATGTGAATTTTGCCAGAGCTGATCCAGTCGCGTTGGACGGTCAGTGGGAGTTCTATTGGCAACAATTGCTCGCTCCCGATGACATTGGCGGCGCAATCAACGAAGCGTCAATACAGGAAGTACCAGACAACTGGATTGACTATGGAGATGACATAACTGTCGAAGGCTACGCTACCTATCGCTTGCGAGTTCAGGTTGCACAAGACGCGAAAGTTTTTGGCCTGTTCCTCGATGGTCAGGGCAGCTCCTTCCGTCTCTTTATAAATGGGGAAGTTGTAGCCACCGATGGAGAGGTGGGAACGGAGTTGACCAGTAAGGTCAGAGGTGGCCAACCCCAGGTGGTGGTGTTTGGGTCGCAGGCGCCCAGCCTGGAGCTGGTAATGCAGATCTCCAACTTCAGTCATCGCAATGCCGGGTTCAGGAATCCAATCCTGCTCGGCAGTCCCGCTGCAATCTATTCTCTCGAGCGCAACACTTCCATTTTTCAGTGGATATACTTGAGCCTGCTGGCGGCAATAGCGCTATATCACTATTACCTGTTCTCACAACGTCGCAGCGAGAGTTTTTCTCTACACTTTGCCAACCTGAGTCTGCTGACTGCTATTCGCATCGGTTTCACCGGTAATAATGTCCTGGTTTCATTAACGCCGTTTCTCGGTTGGGAAATGGCAGTGAGGATTGAATACCTGACATTCTTTCTGGTGACACCTTTCTTCGCAGCCCTGATGCGTAGCATATATCCGAAAGATGTTGATCTATGGTTTCTTCGATCGGCGCAAGCTATCGCTGCTGCCTATTCGGTCTATACCATCTTTGTCAGCACTCTCGCGGCAACCTATGTGGTGCCCAGCTATCAGATCGTCTTGTTGTTCCAGATTGCCTATTTCGCTTTTTTTCTCGGCAGGTTGTTCTATTACAAACGCGAAGGTCGGTTCTACATTGGCGCCGCGACTTTCGTTGGCCTGTTGGGCCTGCTGTCGGAAATCCTCTTCTTCAGGGGTATCGTGCCATTTGGTGAAGTCGCTCCCGTGGGCATGGTCGGGTTTATCTTCATGCAGGCTATCTACCTGGCTGCACGTTATTCGGCGTCATTCCGCCGTGTGGAGGAGCTGTCCAGCTTGCTGGAACAAAACCTTCACAATCTGGAAGAGAGTGAGGCGAAATACAGAACTATATTCGAAGACTCTAAAGACGTGATCTTCGTTGCCGATCTGGCTGGCAAGATCGAAGAGGTCAGTCCTGCCTGTGCCAAGTTGTTTGGTTATACGCCGGAAGAGATCAAGGCCTATGGCATTAGTCTGCACGCCATCGGTAGCAATGAAGATCGCTCACGGTTCTCCAAGCTGATGACAGAAAACAATGCAGTTGAAGATTTCGAGTTTGAGCTGCAGCATCGTGATGGCCGTCAGATACGCGCAGTGATGAATGCATCTACCCGGGTGGACAAGAATGGCAAGATTATCGGGATCCAGGGTGCTGTTCGTGATATTTCCGACAAGGTGCAGGCTCAGGAGCAGAGGCGCAGGGCAGACAAACTGGAATTGATCGCAGCCACCGATGCCTTGACCGGTGCCTATACCCGGCGTTACTTCGATGATGTGGCAAAGCGGGAAATGGCCAGGAGCACGCGAAACCTGACACCGTTATCACTGGTCATTTTCGATATAGATTACTTCAAGAAGGTCAACGACGAGTATGGCCATCTCGCCGGTGACAAGGTATTGGTGACCCTATCGAAACTATGCCAGGAAAACATTCGCTCAACCGACGTCTTCTGTCGTTTCGGTGGCGAGGAGTTCATTATCCTGATGCCTGAAACTGATCTTGAAGCGGCATACCAAAAGACTGAAGTGCTGAGGAAACTGGTGGCAGAGAAACCGCTGGTGGAATTCAACGAGATGAAAATTTCTATAAGGTTCAGTGCGGGCGTCGCAAACTGGGATGGCAAGGAAACCATAGAGCAATTGATTGAGCGTGCGGATGTGGCGCTCTATAAAGCCAAACAGGATGGCAGGAACAGAACGGTTTATGGAGAATCCGAAGGATTCGGTCAATAAAAAACCCGCACTGTCTCCAATGC